>JAZSAS010000077.1:0-13363 GCA_045602005.1 Clostridia bacterium | reverse complement strand
CGCCTGGGAAAATAGATCATCGCCGGAACAAAAACAAGGCAGAGCGTTACGTTCTGCCTTTATATTCCTCGATAGCTCAGTCGGTAGAGCCCGCGGCTGTTAACCGCGTTGTCGTTGGTTCGAGTCCAACTCGGGGAGCCAGAAAAAAGAGACGGTTTTCTTGTCGAAAATTGTCTCTTTTCATGTGTATTTATAATGAAATATCGTTGTGCATTAAAAATTTACTATATTTTAAAACTCAAATATTGTGTCAAAAATCGGGGTTTTTCATACACTGAAACCGGGTATTTGACTGGTATTTAATTATTTTTGAGGAGGAAAACCCTGTGAGTACATTATTATCTGTTTCCGTTGCCTTATTAGGTGGTCTTTTAATGACGAGAGTCTTTAAACCCCTGAAGCTACCATCAGTAACGGCCTATTTAATTGCCGGCGTTTTGATTGGCCCCTATTGTATTGGTCGATTGGGCATCAGTGGTCTTGGCTTTGACACTGCCGATGCTGTGGGCAAGCTATCCCTGATTTCTGAGGTGGCTTTGGGTTTTATTGCTTTTTCAATTGGCAACGAATTCAGATTGTCTGAACTGAAAAAAACAGGAAAGCAAGCTACGGTTATTGGAATTTTTCAGGCAATTGTCGCAACCATATTTGTTGATTTAACCCTTCTGGTTGTACATATTATTATGCCTGATAAGCTGACAGTGCCGCAACTGATTACTCTGGGCGCTATTGCAACAGCAACAGCACCGGCAGCTACCTTGATGGTGGTTCGTCAGTATAAGGCGAAGGGTCCTTTAACTGATCTGCTTCTGCCTATTGTTGCCTTAGACGATGCAGTGGGATTGATTGTGTTTGCAGTTTCCTTTGGTATTGCTAAAACCATTGACTCGTCGGCGGCTATTGATATGTTCTCCATTATTGTGAATCCGCTGGTGGAAATTGTGGCCTCGTTGGCGCTGGGTGCCATTATGGGTTGGATCTTAACACAACTGGAAAAGCTGTTTAATTCCAACACGAACCGGTTGAATATGTCAATTGCATTTGTGTTCATCACAGTGGCACTTTCCATGTTGAAGTTTGAAATCGGTCCTGTACACATCGGTTTCTCTTCCTTGCTGGTATGTATGATGTTGGGTACGGTTTTCTGTAATGCCTGCCCCTTATCTCACGATGTAATGGAAAAGACAGATAAGTGGACATCACCATTGTTTGCACTGTTCTTTGTTATCAGCGGTGCCGAACTGGAGTTGAGCGTGTTCACAGATTGGGCCATCGTTGTTATTGGTCTTATCTATATTCTGTTCCGTTCTCTGGGAAAATATTTCGGTTCTTATGTAAGTGCCAAAATGACCAAGTGCGAGCCTTCAATTTGTAAATATTTAGGCATTACATTATTACCTCAGGCTGGTGTGGCACTGGGCATGTGTGCGATTGCAGCCGCACAGTTGCCCGGCCAGGGAGAATTAATTCGTAACATTACGTTGTTTGCAGTTTTAGTTTATGAACTGTTTGGTCCATTATTTACCAGATGGGCCTTGACACAGGCCGGTGACATTCAACCCATGTCACAAGAGGTGAAAATGCGTCGTCAGAACAGGTTGGACATGGCGAAAAATTCAGAAAAATAATGCTGCTGTCATTTAGAATCAATCCCATATGCATCGACTGTTTTTAGTTGATGCATATGGGTGTTCGAATTTTTAGCAGAATCGGGGGAGCAATTTTGAAACTGATTAAAAGCTATGCAAAAACTTCCTGGGAATATATAGGAAGTCTTGTAAAATGGATGTTTATTGCGGCAGTGCTTGGTACACTTGGCGGCATATTAGGTAGTGTATTCCACTTAAGTATAGACGCTGTTACTGAGCTTCGAGTGGAACATAGCTGGCTGATTTATCTGTTGCCTTTGGGCGGTCTTTTGATTGCTTTGTTATACGGTCTGTTTCGCTCGAAGGGTCAGCTTGATACCAATCGAATTCTCGAATCTGTCAGAGAAGGCGGCAAGGTACCCCTTGTGATGATACCATTGATTTTTATCAGCACTGTCATCACACATTTGTTTGGCGGTTCTGCCGGTCGTGAAGGTGCCGCTTTGCAGTTGGGTGGCGGCATCGGCTATAATATGGGACGGGCGTTTCGTCTTAATAAAAATGATATGCATATCATCGTTATGACCGGCATGAGCAGCGTGTTTGCAGCGTTGTTCGGCACGCCGCTGACGGCAGCTTTTTTCTGCTTGGAGGTTGTCAGTGTTGGAGTACTGCACTATGCGGCGCTAGTGCCCTGCGTGATTTCGGCCATCGTTGCCCAACAGATTGCCGGCCAGTTCGGGATTGGACCGGTGCGTTTTGATACAGTGGTTTTCCCTGAATTTTCTCTCGTTATACTGATACAGGCAACAGTGCTTGCGGTTCTTTGTGCTTTGGTTTGTATTGTGTTTTGCATGTGCTTGAAAAAGGGTGAGCATTACATGGACAAGCTGATTCCAAACAGATATCTGCGGCCGCTTGTTGGCAGTGTGATTCTGGTTTTGTTGACACTGGTTCTCAGAACCTATGACTATAATGGTGCCGGCATGGATGTGATTACCCGTGCTTTGCAAGGGGATGCACGGGCAGAAGCCTTTCTTTTGAAGATTGTTTTTACGGCCATCACCATTGCTGCCGGTTTTAAAGGCGGCGAAATTGTGCCGGCGTTCTTTATTGGTTCCACCTTTGGCTGTATTGTAGGCCCCCTATTGGGTCTTGAGGCGAGCTTTGGTGCTGCCATTGGATTTGTGGCGCTGTTCTGTGGTGTTGTGAACTGTCCTGTGGCGTCGGTGTTTTTATCATTGGAGGTTTTCGGCACAGAGGGTATCTTGATTTTTGCACTCGTGTGTGCTGTTACGTATTTGATGTCCGGCTATTTCGGACTGTATAGAAGTCAGAAAATTGTGTATTCTAAATTGAATGCAGAGTATATTGACATGAACACAAAATAAACGCCTTCTAAACTTTTTTGTATGAAGTTTATTGAATAAATGACCAACAGTAGCAATTTATTGAACAATTTAAGAGGTTTTCCAAGAAGAATAACAACAGGGGCGGACGTAAGCGAAGGAGTTTATGCCCGCCCTCTTTGTTTGCCTTTTTCGAAAAAAATTACCCTGAATTACTTGACTTTGACTGCGTTATCGATTATAATTATATTTTAAAAGTGTCAAAACACACATGAGAAAACAGGCGGTGATTGTATGGAGAACAATGCAGTATTTAAAAAGGCGTTGGAGTCCTTTCAAACGATTCTTCTGGAAAATGCACAAATTGCTCCGGAGAAAAATAATAATTATAAGGTTAAACGAGGCCTTAGAAATAGCGACGGCACCGGTGTGCTGGCCGGATTGACTAACATCGGCAATGTACATGGTTATATTGTTTCAGAGAATGAAAAGATGCCCGACGAGGGAAGTTTGCGGTATCGAGGTATTGATGTTTCAGAAATTGTTGTTGCTTGTGAGAAGGAACAGCGATTTGGTTTTGAAGAGGTTTGTTACCTTGTTCTGTTCGGCAAACTGCCTACAGAGGCAGAGTTAAAAGAATTTAACTTCCTGCTGGGTGAATTGCGGCATGTGCCCTATGATTTTCGTGAGGATATTATCATGCGTTGCCCCAGCCCTGACATCATGAACAAATTGGCACGGGCAGTGCTTTCTGCTTATTCTTATGACTCAGACCCTGACAACACCGACCTTTTAAACATGATTCGTCAGGCTATGCTGCTGGTGGCTCGTGTGCCCACCATGGTAGCATACGCTTATCAGTCAAAACTGCATTATTATGACGGTAAGAGCCTGTATATCCACCATCCCCAGAAAAATTTGAGTACAGCGGAAAACTTTTTATATATGATTCGCCCCGATAATAAATTTACACGTCTTGAGGCTGAAACGCTGGACCTTGCACTGATTCTGCATGCTGAGCATGGTGGCGGTAATAACTCTGCCTTCACAACCCGTGTGGTTTCGTCCTCCGGCAGTGATACTTACTCTGCCATTGCGGCGGCTATCGGCTCCTTGAAAGGCCCCAGACACGGCGGTGCCAACCGGAAGGTTATGGGCATGATTGAGGATTTTAAAGCCAACATTGAAGACATTCGTGACGCAGACCAGGTGGCGGCTTATATTGAAAAGACCCTGAAAAAGGAAACTTATGACCATTCCGGTCTGGTTTATGGTATGGGACATGCAATTTATACTTTGTCTGACCCTCGAGCAGTCTTGTTGAAGAAAAAGGCTGCAGAGCTGGCAGATGCAACCGGCAATGAAGAGGAATTTGGTCTCTATTGCATGATTGAAGAGCTGACGCCGGAGATTTTTGCCAGGGTTAGAGGCTTAAAAACCATGTGCGCCAATGTAGATTTGTATTCCGGTCTGGTTTATAAAATGTTGAATATTCCGCCGGAACTGTACACGCCCATGTTCGCCATTGCCCGTATGACAGGCTGGTGTGCTCACCGCATTGAGGAGGTTCTCTACGGTGGACGTATCATCCGTCCGGCATATAAGAGCGTTTGCGAAAGCCGGAGCTATACAACAATTAAGGAAAGAGAATAAGAAAACAGGCTGTAGCAAGGGAATGTTTGCTATAGCCTGTTTCAGTTATCACGCATTTAAAGGAGTATAGTCACCGGTTCTGTTGTAAACTGGCAATCATCTTAAAACATAATATCAAAATCAGCCATCGGCTCTGTTTCTTCAAAGAATGTAAAATCCGATTTACGATTTGTGCTGGCGATGGTTGCAACAACAATACAAGCAGCTTTTGCACGCTTTAAAAGTCTGGCAAGGGCATCTGCTGTGGCACCGGTGGTCAGCACATCATCCACCAGCAGAATGCGTTTGTTGCGAAAAGCATCTGCCGGCAATGCCAGAGTAAAAGCATGTGCCACGTTTTCAAAACGCTCTGCATAATGCAGGGTGCTTTGCTTAGGCGTTTCTTTTATTTTTGCAAAGGCTCCTTCCAAAAAAGGAATATCCAGTGCCTGAGCCACCCGCTTTGCAATCAGTTCAGCCTGATTATACCCTCGTTTCAGTCTGGCACTTTTAGACAGCGGTGCACAAACCACAAAATCAAAGGGTTTCTCTTGATGTAGCGGCAGAATCCGATGATAGAGAAGAGGTGCAAAGGTGCGGCAATAATCTCGCCGGCCGGAAAATTTATACCGCAAAATAGAACGGCGGATTTCACCCTCATAGGAGAAGCATGAAACAGCCCTGTCAAAATAATGGGGATGGGTTAAGCAGGTTTCGCAAATCAATTCCTCTGCTTTCGTGACACGGCCGCAGATTTTGCAAGTGTGAGCGCTTTCTAAAAAGGTGAGCCGCCCCGCACATCGCTGACAAACGGCAATCTTTGTTTTTCCAACATGCATCAGTTGTCCGCAAAACACACATTGCTCCGGAAACAACACAGACAGCAGCTTATGAAACATAGTTTTCCATGAGCTTGCGCAGCGCCACCAGATATCCGTCTTTGCCCAAACCGACAATTTGTTCCCGGCAGGCAGGCTTGATGACAGAAATGCGCCGGAACTCTTCCCGATTATGAATATCAGAAAGATGCACCTCAATGGCAGGAAGATGCACCGAGGTAAGAGCATCGTGAATGGCATAGCTGTAGTGGGTATATGCTCCCGGATTGATGATAATGCCGTCGGCCACACCATAAGCACTTTGAATTTTATCAATGAGGGCACCCTCGCTGTTAGACTGAAAGCAATCAACCTCGGCCCCCAGACTTTTGCCCAACTCTATAGCCTCCTGATTAATTTGTGCAAGGGTAGTATGTCCGTAAATTTCCGGCTCCCGAATGCCCAGCATGTTCAGATTCGGCCCGTGAATTAAAAAAATCTTTTTGTTCATAAAAAAACCTCCTGTGAAAAGTGAATGACAGTCCTATTGTATCATAATAATTCAGATTCTGCAACGGGTTTCTTCATATATAATATATCTGAAAGCAGCACACTTGGAAGACAAATTTCTCCAATTTATTTGTCCCGCGCCCGACCCTTTGTCGGATTTGTGAAAAATATGTGAAAGTAGAAAAAAAACCTTGACAACAGAGGGAATAAGGATTAAAATATATAGTAGGAATGTATGTCGGGAGGGTTTTTTTATGTCAAAATATATCTTCGTAACAGGCGGTGTTGTTTCCGGCCTGGGAAAAGGAATCACTGCAGCATCACTGGGTCGTCTGCTCAAAGCAAGAGGTTTTAAGGTAACAAATCAGAAGTTTGACCCGTATATTAACATTGACCCCGGCATGATGAACCCCATTCAGCACGGCGAGGTGTTTGTGACAGATGACGGTGCTGAAACAGACCTTGACATTGGTCATTACGAGCGTTTTACCGACGAAAATTTAAATATTAACAGCGACATCACCACAGGCCAGATTTATTGGTCTGTTATTAATAAGGAAAGAACCGGTGATTATCTGGGCGGAACCGTGCAGGTTATCCCTCACATTACCAATGAAATCAAAGAGCGAATCTATCGTGCCGGTTCCTCCGGTGAGAATGACATTGTTATCACTGAAATCGGTGGCACTGTTGGCGACATTGAAAGTCTGCCCTTCTTAGAGGCCATTCGTCAGGTGGCAAATGAGGTAGGCAGAGAAAACGTTATGTATGTTCATGTGGCCCTCATTCCGTACCTTGAAATGTCCGGCGAGTTAAAATCCAAGCCGGCACAGCACAGTGTGAAAGAACTGCTCAGCATCGGCATTCAGCCTGACATGGTTGTGTGCCGCACATCCTATCCGCTGGAAAGCGATATCATTAATAAGCTGGCTCTTTTCTGTAATATTCCGGCAGATGCAGTCATTGCCAATCCTGATACACCGATTTTATATGAAGTGCCTCTCATTCTCGAAAAAGAAGGATTGACAAAGGTTGTGCTGAAAAAGCTTGGCTTGGCTGATTACAGACCCGACCTTGAAGAGTGGAAGGCCATGGTCAACAAAATTAAGAGCCTCCGCAAAGAGGTCACCATTGGTTTGGTAGGCAAATACGTGGCCCTGCGTGATGCATATTTGAGCACGGTTGAGGCCTTAAAACACAGTGGCATTGCCAATGATGCAAAAATCATCATTAAGTGGATCAATTCTGAACTTCTGACGGAAGAAAACCTGGAGGAAACTCTGTGCGATGTAGATGGCATTTTAGTTCCTGCCGGCTTTGGCGACAGAGGCATTGACGGAAAGATTCTGGCCTGCCGATATGCTCGTGAGCACGATGTACCTTATTTTGGAATTGGCTTGGGCATGCAGCTCGCTGTGGTTGAGTATGCAAGAAATGTTCTTGGTTTAAAAGCGGCTCATTCAACAGAGGTTGATCCCGGAACAGTTTATCCTGTGATTGATATCATGCCCGACCAGAAAGATGTAGATAAATTGGGGAACACCATGCGTTTGGGTAAATACCCTTGCCGCATTCTCCGGAACACTAAGGCCTTTGACGCATATCAAAAAGAAACCATTGATGAGCGTCACCGCCATCGGTACGAGGTGAATAACGCCTATCGTGACCGGTTGGAGGAGGCAGGCATGTTCTTCGTGGGCAAGTCGCCTGACGGCAAGCTCTGCGAAATGCTTGAGATTCCGGAAAAACGTTGGTTCATCGGTGTGCAGTTCCATCCGGAATTTAAATCCCGTCCCAACCGGCCTCATCCGCTGTTCAGAGACTTTGTGAAAAACAGCCTGTTATATAAGGAAGAAAGAGATAAATAAAGCAGGCTTTAGAAGTCAAAAGGGCAATAATGCTCGTTAAGAGTATTACTATATAGATTTGCAACAGTAGTAAGACAGTAGTTTTACATTTTTATTACAGTTGCAAATCAGGCATTGACTATCACAAAAACACGTGATATAATCAATGCATGAGGTGGATAGGATAGCTATCCCTTCAAACGGTGTTTCTCGTTTTTGAAAGAGGAATGAGTTACACGGGAACCAAAACTCTTTCGATAAAAATAAAAAAATATTATTAAGGGAGGATTTGAGAAACTATGAAGAATCTCAAAAGACTGATGTCAGTAGTTTTGAGCGTTGTTATGGTAATGAGCTTATTAGTCGTTAGCACCAGCGCTGCAACCTTCACTGATGTCGACGAAACAAACGCTGCTTACGAAGCTGTCGAAGTTCTGGCTGCTCTCGAAATCTTATCGGGAAAAGAAGCCGGAGTATTTGACCCGGAAGCAAACATCAAAAGATCTGAGTTCGCTGCTGTTGTTTGCAGAGCCATGAATCAGGCTTCTGCTGCAGTAGGTGGTAGCAACTTCGTTGATGTATCCGCTGACCACTGGGCAAACGGTTACATTGGCTGGGCTGCATCTCAGGGTATTGTAAACGGCCGTGGCAACGGCACATTCGATCCCGATGCTGACGTTTCTTACAACGAAGCAATCACCATGATCGTTCGTGCTATGGGTTACGAGTGGTATGCAGAAAACATGCTGGGCGGTTACCCCGTTGGTTATGCTAGAATCGCTTCTTCTTACGGAATCGACAAGGGTGTTTCCACAGCTAATGCAAATGCTGCTGCTTCCAGAGCTGACGTTGCTATGCTGCTGTACAACGCATTCGATGCTCCTCTGATGGACGTTAAGTACATCAGCTTAGAGCCTGAATACGCAATCTACGATGGTTCTAAGAGCGTAGACGGCGAAAAGAGAACTCTGCTTTCTGAATACTCTGACATTTACAAAGTTAAAGCTACTGTTGACACCACTTACAGAAACGACGCTTCTTTAGTTGCTTCTAATGGTGACAAGCAGATTAAGATGACTGTTGAATCTCTGTACGGTTTTGATGCAGAAGACGTTCAGGATGCTCTGAACTCCAGCAAGTTCTATGTTGACGGCAAAGCTACTGTTATTGCTAACGACGATGCTTGGGCTGCTTACCAGGGCTACACTGTTAACGCTTACATCACTGTAAACGACAGAGACAAGGCAACTGTTGTTGCTATGGTTCCCGACAGCCGTTCCGTTGAAGAACTGGTTATTGATGGCGCTAGCGAACTGGTAGTTACCGCTGACGTTGCTGATTCTTCTGACAGCAAGGTTACTTTCGAGTACTACGAAGATGCTGATGCTACCAGAACCACTTCTTTAAGAATTGATAAAGAAGCTGCTGTATATGTAAACAACATCTTTGTTGGTAACCTGAATGACGCTGATAATGCTGCTGAAACCGAATTCGAAGCTTTAGCTTCCGGTTACTACTCAAGCGTTAAGCTGCTGGGTTCTGATGATGAGTACAACAAGATTTACTTAGTTGACTACGAATATGGTATCGTAGAAGAAGTTGACGCAGAGCTCGAAATCATCGAGACCACCGGTGCTTCCTACTACCTGTCTGCTGATGATACCAGCGAAGAGTTCGTATACAGCATCTACAAAGATGGCGTAGAAATCGAACTGGCTGATCTGGCTAAAGGCGACCTGCTGAACGTTGTTGTTGGCGACCTGGCTGGCAACGTTGAAGATGCTACTTTCGTAGAAATTTATGTAACAAACAACGTTATCGAGTCTTCTGTAAAAGCTGTTACTGGTTCTTCCACTAAGGCTTACACAATCGACGGTGAGAAATACTATCTGGCAAACGGTGCACAGATTGCTAGCCTGAGCGCTGGTGACACCGGTAGCTTCTACATCACCATTGATGGTTACATCTATGATGCTGACTTTACCAGCACCTACAGCGATAACTACGCTCTGATTCTGGATGCAGCTAAAATTGACAACGGTTTTGGTAGCACCTGGCAGATCAAACTGCTTGACAAGAACAACGCAGTTAGAATTCTGGACGTAAAAGATACCTTATATGTAACTGATGCATCTGCTAAGAGAGGCATCAAAGATGCTGAGCAGGATGCTTACTTAGAAGCTCTGAAGGCTAAGATTCAGGTTGCTGCTGCTGATGCTAATACTGCATTGGGCACCCTGAAGACAAACCTGAAGGACAGACTGGTTACTTTCAAAGAATCCAACGGCGCTATCTCTGAGCTGGTATTCGCTAAGAGCTCCGGTTCTGACAGAGATTTCGTTTATGGTACTCTGGATGGCACCTATTCTCCCAAGACCGCTCTGTTAGACGGTTATGAAGTATTAGACAGCACTTACCTCTTCAGCGTTCCTGCTGTTGCTGGCAATGTTAAGGGCGTAAGCACCAATACTACAAACGATACTCCGGCTGTAACTTATGAAGAGTACTATCTGGATATCGATGTTATGCAGGTATATGCTGTAAGCAGCCTGGATGACAAGACCACTTACACTGGTTATGTTTTCGATGTAACTGAAGAAGGCGCACTGGGTGCTGCTATTCTGAACAACGATTTTGGTTTTGCTGGTGATGACAACGCTCTGGCAGTTGTTAGAAGCATCTCCGATGGTCTGAACGCTGCTGGCGAAGCTGCTAAGCTGGTAACCTTCTGGCAGAATGGCGAAGAAAAGACTCTGGCAATCGCTGACACTGCTTTTGTTGGCACCAACATCTTTGCTGGCACCATCACAGCTGGTGACGTATTCCAGTACACCACCAACAGTGCTGATGAAATCAACGGTACCATTCTGGTTTACGACTTTAGCGCTAAGCTGCTGAAGGCTGATCCCACCAATACCGATGACATCACTTATGCTGTAGGTGTTGTTAGCAACATCAACGCTAAGAGACTGACTCTGGAAAATGCTGCAGGAACAGAAAACCTGGCTTGGGACGAACTGGGAACAAACGTTATGTTTAACACCGCAGTTTCTGTTGACAAGAGCAGCGCATTCAAGGCTTACTCCAGCACTTCCTACATCAAAGCTTACGGCACAAAAACTGTTGAGAGCAACGATATCTTCGCTAGCGATGTATATGTAGTTGTTGCAAGAGCTAACGACAATGCTATCGTTGACGTAGTAACCTTCAAGTACACCAAGGATGCTGCAAACGACGCTTCTACCAACGTTGCTGACTTTGCAGATGACTTCACTATCGAGGTTATTGCTTAATTTTTGATGGTTAGTCAAATTAGTTAAGCTTAATAAAGAAGCATGGCATCTGCCATGCTTCTTTTTTTGCGTGAAGAAAGCTATGGGACAGCGGCGTGGTTCAATAAAGGTTAACCGATAAACAGAAAATAATTTATACCTTACTAGTTATTTAATAATATTAATAGCTATAAAAGAATCATTCTGTTTAAAAGCCTTCCCCTTGAGGGGAAGGTGGGTTTTGCATAGCAAAAATCTAATGAGGTGGAAATAAACATAATTCTAAACTTAAGCATGAAAAAACAAGACAATGCCGCAGTGAATTTCACTGCGGCATTGTCTTAACTCAGGAGAACATCTCCCAATAGCATTCATTTTATCTGATTATAACATTTCTTTCAGCAGTTTGGCTGCATCTTCAAACCAGTTTGCCTCCAGCTCTTCAATTTCACCCTTGTCACAGGCCTGCGCAATGGCCGGGTCAATAGGCAAGCGAGCCAGAATGGGCAAGTTATGACTTTTTGCAATGTCATCAATGTGGCTGTCACCGAAAACGGCGTAATTTTTGCCGTTATCGGGGCAGGTGAAGTAGGAGAGGTTCTCTACCAAACCCAAAATGGGAATGTCCATCATTTGCGCCATTTTAACAGCTTTTTCAACAATCATAGAAACCAGCTCCTGGGGTGAAGTCACCACGACGATACCATCCACAGCAATAGACTGGAACACTGTCAGTGGCACATCGCCGGTGCCCGGCGGCATATCAATGAACATAAAGTCAATGTCGCTCCAAATAACATCAGTCCAGAACTGCTTCACGGTTCCGCCAATAACGGGACCACGCCAAACAACCGGGTCAGTTTCGTTTTCCAGCAACAGGTTCAGCGACATCACTTCAACACCTTTTTTGCTGGGAACGGGATACAGACCTAACTCGTTGCCGGTGGCCTTCTCACGAATTCCAAAGGCCTTGGGAATCGAGGGGCCGGTGATATCTGCATCTAAAATAGCTGTGCGATAGCCTAGACGGTTCATTGTCACTGCCAGAAGGGATGTGACAAGGCTTTTGCCCACACCGCCTTTTCCGCTGACAACGCCAATAACCTTTTTAATTTGACTCAAATTATGGGGTTTTTCACGAAAGTCGTGCTCCGCATGCTGGCAGCCTTCGCAAGACTCCTTGGAGCAAGATGTGTTACTACATGCCATGGTTTTAGCCTCTTTTCTATATCAATCTACACTTTATTGTATCACAGACGGTGGCTTTCGTCAAGGGCATGATGGAAAAGGTGACATTTTGTTAAATAAATAATTTTTAAAAGCCCTTGACAAAGGAGAACAAATGTAGTATAATAGCATTCTGTGAGCGAGTGTGCTGGAACTGGCAGACAGGCACGTTTGAGGGGCGTGTGTCCATGACGTACGGGTTCAAGTCCCGTCACTCGCACCAAAAATCGACAAGATTCTTTTAGAGTCTTGTCGATTTTACTTATTACCTATTCACTCTTCACTATTCCCTAAATAACTTGTCGGTTTTTGGAAAGTAATAAGTAATAGTGAATAAGGAAGAAGTGTGGTGCAAACTCGCTCCGCAAGTTTGTCTTAAAGAGGAGGATGTATGATGACACCTGAACTCATTTACACCGTTTTTGCCCAAACCTTTGGCATTTTGGGTTTTATTTTGAGTATTATCACCTTTCAGCAAAACGAACATAAGCGAATTGTGACCATGCAGTTTCTGGCCAATACCTGTTTTGCCATTCATTTTTACATGCTTGGTGCATTCACCGGTGCTGTGCTCAATGCAATTGGCATTGTGCGTAGCTTTGTGTATTACCATAAGGATAAAAAATGGGCAGCTTCTAATGGTTGGATCGTTGTTTTTTCTCTGATTTGCGTTGGGGCAGGTGTGCTAACCTGGCAGGGCCCGCTTTCGTTGGTTCCCATGGCAGGCATGATTCTCACTTCGGTGGCATTTGGCATTGAAAACCCAAAACTGGTGCGCCGTGTGGCATTCCCATCCTCGCCGTTATGGCTGATTTATAATGTCTTTAATAGTTCCTGGGGTGGTGTTTTAACAGAGGTTTTTAACATTCTCTCCATTATCGTTGGCGTCTTGAGATTTGACAGAAAGAAACATGATGCTACAGAGGAGCGGCAGTTAGGTTAAATAAAAAAACGTGTGGTTTCATGTAAACCACACGTTTTTTTGTATACCGAAAACCCCGGGATAGTCGCGTGGTTCAATAAAGGTTAACCGATGAACAAAATTAAAACACTATAAACATAAGTAAGGTTAGTTGCATAGTGTAAATGAGAAATTTAGCAAAAAGTTTTAATGAGAAA
>JAZSAS010000076.1:0-11876 GCA_045602005.1 Clostridia bacterium | reverse complement strand
AAACGATGCCATCATATCATCATAACGATCATAAGTATCGCTCTTTGTTATCTCTCCCAAAGCGTCCCAACTGTCCGCATTTTTACATATCCTCATTTGAGTATACTGCCCTCCTGAGGCATGCATTTCAAGCGGATTTATCTCTATCGTGCCCTTTGTTCCCACCACAACAAGCTGACGCCTTGCAAAACCGGCATACTCGTCTGCAGTTGTTTTTACAAAAGAAGCACTATTTTTATACTGAAATACTGCCATACCGAAATCTTCTGATGTTACTCCATTATTACCTGTGCAGCAATTAAAGGGGATAATCTTTTCCGGAACACCTTTAATTTGCAGAATAAAATCCACAAGATGTCCACCTAAAAAGAACATCATACCGCCGGGGAAGTTCTCCAACCATTCACGACTTATAATTGGATGGCAACTATTCATCTGTGCCTCAACACTTATTATTTTACCAAGCTCCCCGTTTCTGACTTTTTGCATAAGCACTTTTACACAAGGATTGTAGCGGTACATATATCCCGTATGAAAAACCGTGCCATTATTTTTTACCGTTTCAATAAGCTCTTCAAACTTGCTGAGAGAGGGACTCCCCGGCTTTTCTATATGTATATGTTTACCGTGGTCCGCTACCATTTTTGCATATTTGGTAAGATAAATTTCCTCTGTTTCAACCGTTACCGCTTCAATTTCAGGGTTATTTAGAATCTCTTCCACACTCATTTCCCTGTATCCTTCAAAAACATCCATACGACCGGGGAATTTCCTCCTTTCATTTTCAGGAAGTGCATAACCGACTACTTCAAATATATCCTTATGTTTTGCTAAGCTTTGGAAAATATCCGAACCGTGTGAATATTGTCTTGTTCCGATTTGTGCTATTTTTATCTTTCTCATTGGTTTTATCTCCAATCAAACTGTACTAAAGTTGGGAAATTTATATCATTTATAAGTCGAGTATAAACTTTCTGACATTCAGCAGGCTTATGGAGTTCTTTAATCATGTTTTTTATATCAAGCCTTTGTCTGCTTATAAGGTTTAAAACAGCCTTTATATCATCTCTGTGTGTAAACCAGCCTCCATGGGATTCTACATTTGGTCTTGCCATTGTGTGTGCTCCAACAAGAGTAATTCCCGGTCCGTGAACTTTTTTATAATAATCTACTGTAAAATCAGAGCTTCTTGTACAACCAAGCAGTGCAACTCTGCCAAACTTTGCCATACAGTCAAGCGCACCATTCAGACCGCTTCCAACGCCGGTTACTTCAACACAGACATTGGCGCCGCCATTTGTCGCCATTTTTACCTTATCTGCAAAGCCTTCTTCAAAAGGATCAAAGGCAAAATCAGCTCCGTTTTTTATTGCTTCTTCTCTTCTCTCCTTTACAGGATCAACTGCCACTATCGGCACAGCGCCTGCAATTCTTGCAAGTTTAACCGCAAGCTGTCCCAAAAGTCCAAGTCCCATAACAAGAACGGATTCGCCTATTTCAAGTCTTGTTTTTCTGAGTGCCGCCATTGGAAATGTTGTTATAAAAGCAACTGCAGCTTCCTGCATTGACAAATTGTCGTCTTCTATTTTAACAACTCTGTCTTCGGATAATATGTTATATTCCGAATGTGTACTCCAGTACATTGCAACTTTGTCACCTGGTTTTACCGATGTTACATTTTCTCCCACCTCTTCAACGATACCGCAGGAAGAGTATCCAAGCCTTCTTGGGAAAACCACTTTACCCTTTCCCCCAGGCGCTACATTCGGATCGCCTGTTATGTTGGCTTTTTCAGTACCACAGCTTAATGTTGAAAACATTGTTTTGACTTTTACTTCACCTTCTTTAATTTCCGACACTTCTCCGATTTCGATAAATGCCGCCGTATTAACTTCTGTAAATGTTATTGATTTGTTTTTCATTTCAAACAACCTCCTTTTTTATTATTATATCAAATTGACAGACTAATAAAAACTTAGTATAATATAATAAAACACATAAAATAATATACTAAATTGGGAGTGTTTTGAATTGTTTAGTACAGAATTGTATAGTAATTTTTGTTTTTTAAAAATCAATTTCAACAAATTTCATTATACAGACAATCGGCAAGGTTCACCCTATAATTATTTTGCATATATGCAAAAAGGAAGTGCAAAAATTGTTTCAAAAGATAAGACAATTTTTGTAAATGAAGGAGAGCTCTTTTACATTCCACAGAACTTAGGATATCAGTCATATTGGTATGGAGATGAGGAAATTTCTTTCTTTTCCTACGGCTGCAGTGACCTTTTTGCATATGATGCAAGACTTCTGGATTTACAGGTTATTGAATGCCCGCATGAAATATCAGATAAACTAATCTCGATACCTACCGATGGGGCTAATATTCTTATGCATAATATCGGTGTTTTTTTCAGCATCGTTGCAGACCTATTACCTTATATGAAAAAGATTTCTCTGTCCACCGAAAAAAACATAATTGCCAAGGCAAAAAAATACTTACAATCAAATCCACATTGCTCAAATAAGCAACTTGCAGCAGAATGCAATATAAGTCTTCCGTACCTTTATAAAATCTTCAAAGCTCACGACAGCGAAACTCCAAATAGTTACCGACAAAAAGCATTATGCAACCAGGCAGCAGATCTTCTTACCAGAACTGATCTCTCTATTGAACAAATCAGCAGTATTTTGAAATTCAGCTCTTCCGTTTATTTTAGAAAGATTTTTAAAGAACACGTCGGTCAGACACCAAGAGAATTTCGTAAGTCACACTCCTTCTAAAAATTCAATCACGCTATGTCTTTCTTCTTTTGTCATATTCTTTCTAAGTTCCTTTGCGAATAGAACTATTTTACTATTATGTTTTCTATCCATTTACAACCCCTCCGAGTTTGCTCCGCAAACCCACCTCCCCTTACACAGGGAAGGTTTTTTTGATTCTGACATCATTCGACAAGAATTTTACTCGTGTCAAGTCAGGCGAACAGTGAATAATAAGAACCATCACGAAATATAACGAAATCAAAGATTTCTATATTTCGGAGAACCTTGATACTCGCAAGCTCGTATTAGGACCTACTATTTTTCCCTTAAATTTTTCACTGTTTTTTCTTGAACAAAATTCCTTAGAACCCACAGGAATATTAGATTTTCCTGCCCGATATGTAAATATTTATTATCGGCAAACTATTCTTTTAATTTTTGAAATTTGTCACAAGTGAAACATAGCAGAACTTTTTGCAAACAGATTAGAGGTTATAGCGACCAATAACATCTGTCAATGCTTTGGCCATAGACGCAAATCCAAAATCTGTTGGATGGCAATTATCTACAGTTCCCGAATCTTTACAAAGTTCAGTCAGTGCCTCTCCGTCAATAAAATATACATTTTTATCGCCAGATAAAACCGCATTACGATATGTTGTTTCAATTATGCTTCGCCTTATTCTTTCATCATCGGTTAAAAAATGTTTTGGTCGAGACATCATTATCACAGGCAAAAGCGGGTTCTTCTTTCTTATTGCCTTAAACATTTTTTCGTGAGTTTTTTCAAGATGCTCAACGGTGGGAGCATTATGATCGTAATCATAAACAAAAATTGACATGTCTAAATTCTTGATATATTCAATCATCTCATCTTCTGCCCTTGCATTTCCTGAAAAACCAAGATTTATGTAATCGTAATTAAAAGTTCTCGAAACAATCGCTTGATAGCTCATTCCCGGCCTTGATGCACATCCACCCTGTGTTATTGATGAACCGTAATATACAATCGGTTTATCATTTTTATATGCTGCAGCTTCTGATACATAAGCAGTTTCCTGCAAACCGATAAACAACTCGCAAACATTGGAATACAAAGGGAAATTAATTGTTATTTCCCGTCGTTCCTTTTTCTCAAGTTCAAAAATGCTTTCATATCCATCTTTAATATCAAACGGTGGAACAAATGTTTTTGCATAATAATTATCAATATACAAATCAAATCCTATGGAACCTGTTAGTGCAAAATGAGGCATTTTCCCTAAACCATCCATTTTAACATGAATAGCTATGTAAGGACTGTCTGTAACAAACTTTACTCTACCACCAGCAGTATTTGAATGAAGAGCATATACTCCTTCACTTACACTTTTGGAAACACCTTCAGGCATTCGCCTATATTTACCGTTTTCTTTGAAAACTCCATAAACTTTAAATGGAGCCTCATCAATTTTATAAAACTTAATATCATTTTTATCTATTTCTGTTTCAATCGTAAAATTTCCATCTACTTTTGAAATATCAAACATATTAATTCTCCTCTTTTCCTAATATTCGACACAGTTCGACTTTTGTCAAGTCGGGAGAACAGTGAATAATAGGACCTACTAGCTTTTCCATATTTTTTCAACTGATTTTTCCTAAACAAATTTCATCAGAACCCGCGAGAATACTGGATTTTCTCGCTCCGATGATATATGTAAATATAATAAATCGGCAAACTAATCTTTTAAATTGTATGGACTTGACACAAGTAATTCTTGTATCTCATATTAAATTAAATTTATTCAATTACAAAGAATTCATCAAAATTTGTTCCGTCCATCATAAACATATTTTTAAACCATCCAACATTATGGTCATCAACATAGATGTTTAAATATACAGATATGAATTCCTGATCATAATCAGGTAACATTACTTCGTGGACTATTTTTTCAAATTCTATTCTTACATTTGCTTTTTCTTTTGGAAATACTTCTGCAAATTCTTCAGGTTCTTCTTCCTTGTATGATTGGAAGCAGCACCAAAATAATTCTTCTGTTCTTTCCAACGCACTGTGGAGTTTACTCCACTCTTCTATATTTTTCATTCCAAAAGTCCTTTCAACAATCCTGTAGCTAACTTTCTGCTAAATCATAGAAAAAATCATACACTTAAAAATGCTTGCCAGAAAAAGTGTTGCCACGCAGGAAGAAATAACAAAAGTATAATAAACAACCAAACATTCAACTTAAAACTCATCTTTGTTTTGATTTTCCAAACTAACGATGTTATATTCAGCATTACTCCTGCAAACACGCTCAATGGTATTCCTAACAAAATATAAAAGTTGTTTATCACGACAATTTCATATAATAAACTTTCCTCATATAACATGCCATAAAAGATGCATCCTATTAAGAAACTTAACAAATCCAAAACAACAAAGCCAATAATAATTTTATCAGTTAAATTTGTTTTCTTCATATTTTCACACCTTTCTGCCTCTTGCCACACCATTCGACAAAATTCTTACTCGTGTCAAGACTGGGCAAAAAAATAATATGATTCTATTGTTTATTCTTATTTATTTCTATAACCATCTACCATTGACGCAAGCTTTCTTAGGCTTTTGGCAGCTGCAGCATAATAATCCTTGATTGACATATTATGATATCGCTCGTGATTACCAGGCTTAACCTCAAGCATCAATGTGACATCCCTTCCCCATTCTGCAAGTTCCCGAGCCGCCTCATGAAAGTCAATATTGCCATCAAATGGTAACATATGCATATCCTGATCACAGACATATTCGTTATCACTAATGTGGGTTGCTACCAAACGATTACCCCACATCGGCATATATCTTACCCCTGGAGTAAAAGCATTTTCATGCCCGTTGTCAAGGCAAAAACCTGCCTCCGGATATCGTTCCATCATATATTTTACATTTTCCAAAAAGCGATGACTTTCAAAAGCTATGGTAACGCCTCTTTTTTTTGCATATTCCATAAGTCTGTCAAATCTCTCTAAACCCACCTTTGTAATCTCAGGCATTGGTCTGCCATTCGACACATGACTAACCATTATTTTAACACCATACGTAGCACAAGCATCTACCCCCTGTAATAATCGTGCAAGCATTGCGTCACCTGTTTCCCCTTCTGTCCAGATTACGTTTTGTCCTTTGAAGGGAGCATGAAAATTATCTACGGCAATATTCGATTTTTTCAGTGCTTGCATCACTTCTTCAAACTGGGGATGCTCGATGCAGACAAAAGTTCTGTCAATGCCATTTTCCAGAAATGCATCTATAACTTCTTCATAAGGCCAGTTCGAGTATAAATTTATTCCAATCTTCATAGTCAACCTCCAAACAATCCGGGGCCTCTATTAACACAGTCTATTTTATTTATTATAAAATCTGTGAACGATTTAGATGCCACTCAATTTTAATGAATTGACAACTCCGTTGTCATGAATTGGCTAAAGCCATGAATTGTTGGAATCGCAACATGAATTGAATTGCCTTTAATGCACGAAGTGCAATTCATGAGCCGCAGGCTCAATTCATGAAATCTTTGATTTCAATTCACGCCGTCAGGCAATTCATTGAGTTTGCTTTGCAAACTCATTATATCACACTTACCCTATCGACGCAATAAAAAAAAACGTTTATCACATTGTGTTTTACCACCCTCGACAGATTTTTCTTTTTTTCGAAACCCTTGACATATGTCCCGAATTGTATTACAATAGAATTACAGGAATTGGTTGATACACCCTGATATGGAGGTCTTTGGCAATGCAGTATCATATAGGCTCTAAAGTTGTTTATCCTATGCACGGAGCAGGTGTAATTGAAGCAATTGAAGAACGTGAAATTATGGGTGTGAAGCAAAATTATTATATTATGCGAATCCCTGTGGGTGACATGAAGGTTATGGTTCCCATGCAAAGTGCCGAAGAGGTCGGTGTGCGTGACGTCATTGACAGCGACGCTGCAGACAGGGTTTTAGACGAATTTCGGCGTTGTCCCGCAGATATGGATTCCAACTGGAACAAGCGTTACCGAGAGAATATGTCCAGAATCAAAAGCGGGAATATTCTGGATGTGGTTTACGTTGTGAAAAACCTGATGCAGCGTGACAAAATCAGAGGACTTTCTACCGGCGAACGGAAAATGCTGTCTAATGCCAAACAAATTTTAGTGAGTGAACTGGTTGTGGCAAAATCTCAAACCCAAGAAGAAATTGAGGCCATTATGGATGGAATGCTTGACGAAGAACAGGCCTGATGCTTCTTATAACACTTTCGTCAGCAAATGCTGGCAGGAAGGAGATTTTTTATGGCTGACAAGAATAAATTAGTGGCAAAAATCAACGGTAAGGAATATACATTAACATCCACCGAATCACGGGAATATATGTTAAGCGTTGCAGACCTGGTGGACCGCAAAATGAAACAAGCCATGACTGCCGACCCCACGATGAGCACTGCCTACACGGCTGTTTTAGCGGCAATTAATCTGGCTGATGATTATTTGCGTTTGAAAAAAGCTGAACAGGCAATTACGAAAAACATGTTGGTTTACACCGAGAAAATCAAAGAACTGGAAGAACAAATCGAAAAGTTGAAAAAGCTCTGCTAAAAACACCTGCCCTTTTGCTGTCTTTGGAAAAGGTAGAGTGTTTTTTTGCTTTCAAACATCCAGGCGGATGTAATTTTGCAAAATCTTGTGATTTTAATTGAAATGTTACTTTTTTTTAATGTTTTTATAGTATGATAATTTATGAGGAAACTGTTTTTCTCTTAACCGAAATATTGGAGGGTTCATTATGAAAAAACGATTACTGTTTATTTTTTTGGCCGCACTCATGCTGCTTGCCGGCTGTAGTGCAAAAGAAGTTCAGGTCTCCCACCAGGAAACAGCCGTGGTTTATTTCGCTAACGCTGAGGGAACCGATTTGATTGCTGTTAATTTAGACGTGCGAAAAATCACCGATGAGGACCTCCCCTCCTATGTCATAACAAAATTATTAGAAGGCCCCACAGAACCCAATCTTACCCGTTCTGTCCGTGCCGGCACAAATCTTTTATCCATCACCAAAGAACAGACCTTGGCAACAGTGAATTTATCTAAGGAATTTTACCATGAAGAAAGCATTTATGATGTTCTGGCTCTGGCCTCTGTTGTCAAATCCTTATGTTCTATTAGAGGAATCGACCGTGTGCTGGTGACCATTGAGGGGCAACCTCTTTTAACGGCTGACGGTACTGAGCAAGGAATTTTGCGGGAAACAGATGTGGTTTTTGATGCCGACGCATTGATGCAAAACGAATCCAATGTCACTTTGTATTTCTCTGATTTAAACGCAGAACATCTGGTGCAAGAAAACCGTCGGGTACAGGTGTCTCGCGGAGATTCAATTGAAAAGTTGGTGGTTACCGAGTTGATTAACGGTCCCAAAAGCGAAACATCCGCCCGTACCATTCCCGCCGAAACCAAAATTCGCTCCATCGAAACCAAAGGCAAGGTTTGTTTTGTGAACCTTTCCAGTGACTTTGTCACCAAAAATAACGTTGGGTCTTCTGCCGAACGGCTGACCATTTTCTCAATTGTCAACTCCTTAACAGAGCTTTCAGGCATTGACAAAGTGCAGTTTCTAATTGAAGGCGAGAAAAAAGATGTGTATCATCATATGATTTTTAATGAACCCATTGAACGTGATGTCAGCATGATACAAAAATAAAAAAAACTGCGAAAGAAAAACATCATGTAAAAAGCATCGGGGTAAACCAATTTGGTTTACCCCAATGCTTTTTATGTTAGCCTCTTTATTCTCTTAAATCACTCATACAAGCAGGGCAAATATTTCTACCTTTAAAAACAAAAACATCCTTTGAGTTACCGCAGAAAATACAAGAAGGTTCATATTTTTTCAGAACAATTGTGCTTCCATCAACATAAATTTCTAGTGCATCTTTTTCTGCTATGTCCAAGGTTCTCCGCAATTCGATTGGTAAAACGATTCTGCCTAATTCATCCACTTTTCTGACAATACCCGTCGATTTCATCTTCCGTCCTCCTCACTTTCAATGCTTTCTAAATTATCATAACACAAAAGCTTCCAAACGTCAAGTCGAAACATGGCAGTTTATCAAATTTTTTGTAGAACTTTGTAGAGAGTTTACTCCATTTCAAACATGCCGGTATATAATTGATAATACTTGCCTTGCTCAAGCAACAAGCTGTCATGATCGCCCCGTTCAATGATTTCTCCATGCTCCAAAACCATGATGGCATTGGAATTGCGTACAGTAGACAGCCTATGTGCAATCACGAACACCGTTCTGCCTGCCATCAGCTTATCCATGCCTTTTTCAATCAATGCTTCCGTGCGGGTGTCAATCGAACTGGTTGCCTCGTCTAAAATCAACACCGGCGGATCTGCCACTGCCGCCCTGGCAATGGATAAAAGCTGTCTTTGTCCTTGAGACAAATTGCCGCCATCCCCTGTCAGCACGGTGTCATAGCCCTGTGGCAAATGCATGATAAAGTTGTGTGCGTTAGCAAGCTTTGCTGCTGCCTCAATCTCCTCATCACTGGCGTCCAACCGACCATAACGAATGTTATCCCGCACGGTGCCGGTGAACAAATGTGCATCTTGCAGAACCATTGAAAGAGACCGTCGCAAATCCGGCTTGCGGATTGATGTAATGGGAATACCATCATAGGTTATTTTGCCCTCCGGCACATCATAAAACCGGTTAATCAAATTAGTAATGGTCGTTTTTCCGGCACCGGTGGAACCCACAAAAGCAATTTTCTGCCCCGGTTTTGCATACAGGCTCACATGCTTCAGCACCATTTTGTTTTCTTCATAACCAAAGGTCACATCGTCAAAGCGTACATCGCCTCTAACCTCTGTATACACCACACTTCCATCAGCCTGAGGCTGTTTCCATGCCCACACATTGGTGCGTTCTTCACTCTCTGTCAGGCTACCATCTTCATTACGGTGTGCCCAAACCAAAGTCACTGTGCCATCATCCTGCTCCGGTTCTTCATCAATCAAAGCAAAAATCCGTTCCGCACCGGCAAGGGCTGATAAAATACTGTTAAACTGTTGGGAAATCTGGGTAATGGGTCTGGAAAAAGAACGTGTATATTGCAAAAAAGCTCCAATGGTACCAATATCCATTCCCACGGTGATCGCTAAAACACCGCCCACAACCGCCGTCAGTGCATAGTGCAAATAAGACAGATTACCGATGATGGGCATGAGAATATTAGCAAAGGAATGGGCGTTGGTGGCCGCATGACAAAGCGACTCATTCAGCTGGTCAAACTCCTTCTTAATCTCCTTTTCACGAGAGAAAACCTTAACAACCTTTTGCCCCTCAATCATTTCCTCAATATAGCCATTCACACGACCCAGCTCATGCTGCTGTTGTTTGAAATAATAACCGCTTCTGCCACCCACTGTTTTCACAACAAGCAGCATAAGTGCCAACATAACCAGCACAAGGAGTGTCAAAACCGGACTGAGCACAACCATCATGATGAACACGCCCGACACTGTTAAAAGTGATGAAATAAACTGGGGAATACCCATTCCCACCACTTCTCGCAGCGTGTCTGTATCATTGGTGAACCGGCTCATCAATTCACCGTGGGTGTGTGTATCAAAAAACTTAATGGGCAAACGCTGCATGGCAGAAAATAAATCCGTCCGCAGAGTTTTTAAGGTGCGTGTTGAAATGTTCAGCATAATCCGGTTATAGGCATAGGCCGCAATAACACCAGCAAGATAAATGCCACCCATAAGGCACAGCATGCCAATAAAACCTGATAAGTCCACATCTTGTTTCCCGATAAAAGGAACCAAATAGGTGTTAATAACCGGCTTTAAAAAATAGGTTCCCGCCACATCAGCACCGGCACTAAGCATGATGCAAAAAACCACAATTGCCAGCTGCCATTTACTTTTTCCCATGTAGCTGAAAATTCTAAGCAAGGTTTTCTTTGCATCCTTCGGTTTTCTAACAGGACCCCGTGCCGGTCCTCTGCCCGGACCAACTCCAAATCTTGCCATTTACGCCACCCCCTTCTGCTGGGATTCATATACTTCCCGATAAATGTCATTACCGTCTAGCAGCTCCTCATGGGTGCCGATGGCATTGATTTTTCCCTCATCCATAACCACAATTTTGTCTGCATCGCAAACAGAGGAAACACGCTGAGCAATGATAATGGTTGTGGTGCCCGACAATTGTTCACGAAGAGCTTTTCGAATTTTGGAATCCGTTGCCGTATCCACGGCACTGGTGCTGTCATCTAAAATAATAATTTTCGGTTTTTTAATCAAGGCTCTGGCAATACACAAGCGCTGCTTCTGACCACCGGAAACATTCACACCGCCCTGCCCCAGTTGGGTTTCATAGCCATCGGGAAAGGAGGTGATAAATTCATGAGCCTGTGCCGCCTGACAGGCTGCCACAATCTCTTCCTTTGTGGCTTGGGGATTGCCCCACTTCAAATTTTCCATAATCGTGCCGGAGAACAGCACATTTTTTTGCAAAACCATTCCCACTGCACTGCGAAGTGCCTCAAGAGAATAATTTTTAACATCCTTGCCACCTACCAAAACCCGCCCCTCCAGCACGTCATACAGCCGGGGAATCAACTGCACAAGACTGGTCTTAGAAGAGCCGGTGCCGCCGATAATGCCCACAGTTTCACCGGAGCGAATGGATAAATTGATGTTCTCCAGATGCAAATTATCAGGATTTTTATCATAGGAAAAGGACACATTTTCAAATGTCACACTGCCTTCTTCAACCTGCTCACAGGAAGTAACATCTTGAATATCCAGCTTTTCATCCAGCACCTCGTTAATTCTGGAGATGGATGCACGGGTCATGACAAAATTGACAAAGACCATGGAAATCATCATCAGAGACATAAGAATTTGAGAAACATAGCTGATAAAGCTGATGAGAGCACCGTTGTCCATGGTGCCGGCAATCACCATATTGCCGCCAAACCACAAAATGGCAACAATGCAGGTATACACTGTCAGCTGCATTAGAGGCATGTTGCAAATCAGCACACGTTCCGC
>JAZSAS010000075.1:0-17903 GCA_045602005.1 Clostridia bacterium | reverse complement strand
AAACTGTAATCCATTGTTTTGTCTCCTTTCATTTTCGTGAACTTATTTGCTTACGAATTTGAATAAAACAAAAAACTCGTCTCAAAAGATTCTTTTGAGACGAGTTAATAAACCCGCGGTACCACTCAAATTACGGAAAATAATTATTCCGTCACTTACCGAGCTCTAACAAGCCCTTTGCCTTTACGCAGCATTACGGAAGGAGTCTACTAAGCTTAGCTTTTCGGTCCTTCGACTCAGAGGTGATAAGTCGTTGGAAAGTTCCACCATTGCCTCGCACCGTCCGGCAACTCTCTCCAGGCTTCATAATCCGACCGTCCTCGTCACAGTCGTTATTGTGATATTCAAATTTTAAACTAATTATACTCCACATAATTTATTTTGTCAAGTTTTTTTTGAAAAAATAAATCATTTTTAAAATTTTTATACTGTTTGCATGTAACCTCCTCAATCATTCAATATTATCCTGAATTCCGTTCCCTGACCGGGACTGCTTTTTAACGGTAATTGTTCCGCCGTGAAGTTCTATTATGCTTTTTTCTGGGAAAGCAGAACCATAGAGATACTTTATATTTTTGTTTTGCGTAAGCAAAACTACCTTAACTTCTTCCTTATTCACTATTACCTATTACTTTCCAAAAAATCCGTACTCAAATATTTTAGGGAATAGTGAAGAGTGAATAAGTAATAAGTAAAAAAATCCGCACACTATCGTGTACGAATTTTTTGGTGCCGCTGACCGGACTTGAACCGGTACGGGATTGCTCCCACGGGATTTTAAGTCCCGGGTGTCTGCCAATTCCACCACAGCGGCTTATTCAATTTTTGCGACTTAATTAGTATAACATATGTATTTTGTTTTGTCAAGAGGTTTTCATAAGAAAACATAAATAAAAAAGAGGATATGGTTTATATCCTCTTTTCTTTACCATCTGTTCCATTCCTACGGCAGCATTGCCAAAAGATTATCAAATTCTGCCCTTGAACTAATGGGATAAGTTGCAATTTCCACACCGTCACAAACGCCGCTTGCCCACATGGTAATTTTACCTGCATCCGTCTTTTCATAAAGGGTAACCGTAACAGGCCGATCTAAATATTGTGCAACCCCAAACCGCTCGGCATAAGGTTTAACTCTAACAATGGCCCCTGTTTTGGGATGAGGCATTTTAGCATTGCTAGACACTGTCACCGTGGTGCTATAAAGCACCCTAATGCCATCTACACCATTTCCAGAATTTTTTTCACTGGGTGGTGACATTTTGGGAACATCCTCTGTGAAATTTTCAAAAATCTTCTCGTCAATGGCAAATCCACGCAAATCTTGATTTTCGAACTGTTCCTCGGCAGCCTTGCGCTCATAAGTCACGTTGAAAAGGGTTTCACCTTGACGAATTTCCATTGAAACGGTATCTACATTTTCAATCAAACTAAATAAAATGAGAGCGTTTTGATAAAACGTTTCCTCCTTCAAAACTCCGTCTGTCACATAAAGCTCCGGCTGCTCCAGTGCATAACGTATGGTCAATCCATATGGCTCCCTCTCTGTCTGCAGACTTAAACCTTCCATGGTCACACCGGCTGGCAGCATCTTCTGTATCAAACCTGAAACTGCACTGTTATCGCCAATGAGTGTGTCCTTATAGGCAAGAAGAGCTTCTCTGTTTTCAGCATATGGATTATATGGCGTTTCCAGAATCACTTCCCCGTCTGCAAGATAACGTGTATAATTCTCTTCCTTAGAAACCTCACGGGTAATGTTTCTAATTAAACGGGGGTTGTTTTGATAAAAATAAGTCCCATCCGGTCCTTGTTCATAGGTGTAAATCCGCTTTTCTCCGGCACCTACCGAAAGATAATACCAGGTGTTAATCGCCCTGCCCTCATCATCTGCTATATAGGAAAGAATGTGCAACACAGAGGCACCGTCTGCCGGTTGTTCTGCTCCTGCTTGAATCAAACGATCTAATTTGCTGGTATGATATGCATACACCGAACTCCCCCGCTGCACTGTATACACTGCCTGCGCAAGAAAGTCTTCAGACGGCGTCTCAAGCGGTTTTTCCGGCAGCTTGCTTCCTAAATTCGGCAAACCAAAGCTTTTCAGCATGTGCTTAGCAGTTCTGCTGCTTAAATCTTTAAGCTCTAAAACAGCGTGATAAGGCGGTGAATTCGGCAGGTCGTTCAGCACATATAAACAAATCTCGGAGTCACCTTCAGAGAAAGTAAGTTCATAAACTTTAACAGCGAATTGATCAGATTCACGCACTTCAGGTGTTATATCTACATACCCAAGGGCAGCCGGCACCTCCAGCGGTGATATATCCGTATATAAAAGGGTAAAACGACCGGTTTCCTCTTCGCCGTCTTTAAAAATCAAACTACCCTCCTGCTGCTCATCAGTCCAATCCTCCGGAATTGCAAGTGAATAACCAAACAGTGAAACTGTTCTGTAATTTCCTTCTCCTAAGAAAAGAATACCGGCAATGCTTGCCAAAATCACACATATAAAAACAATAATTAACAGAATTATTTTTATCTTACGGTTCATATTTGCCTCCAAATTAGAGTGGTAAACATTGTTATGTTATACAGCAAAATTCTATAGTGCAACATTTAATTTTTACACAATTTAATTCATTATAACATATTTCATATAGATATTCAATCACTTTTGTGACATTTTTCTGTACAGGCTTTGAAGTACTAAAAAAGACAATTAAAACAGTTTGACCCTCTAACAAGCAAACACCAGAAAAACTTTGACTTTTTTTAAAAAAGAGGGTATAATATTTTATGTATGTTTGAATATAAAGGAGCTTTACAGATGGCAGCGGATCAGATTTATATAAAGGGCGCGAAAGAACACAATTTAAAGAATGTAGATTTAGCCATTCCACGAGATAAACTTGTGGTTTTCACAGGGCTTTCCGGTTCCGGTAAATCATCCCTTGCCTTTGACACGATTTATGCAGAAGGCCAGCGGCGATATATGGAATCTCTCTCCTCTTATGCTCGGCAATTTCTGGGACTAATGGAAAAACCGGATGTAGAAATGATTGAGGGTCTCTCCCCCGCCATCAGCATCGACCAAAAAACCACCAGCAAAAATCCTCGCTCCACAGTAGGAACAGTAACCGAGATTTATGATTATCTTCGTTTATTATATGCACGCATCGGTATGCCTCATTGCCCAAAATGCGGAAAGGAAATCAAAAAACAAACCATTGACCAGATTGTAGACCAAGTGATGCTGCTTCCTGAAAAAACCAGATTTCAAATTTTAGCACCGGTGATACGGGGCAAAAAGGGCGAACATCAAAAATTGTTTGAAGATGCCAAACGCAGCGGTTTTGTCCGTGTGCGGGTAGACAGCATGATTTATGACCTTTCTGAAAGCATTTCTCTTGAAAAAAACAAAAAACACAACATAGAAATAGTGGTTGACCGGTTGGTTGCAGGCGGTGATAACAAAAAGCGGCTTGCCGATTCTCTGGAAACCGCATTATCACTGGCAAACGGACAGGTTTTGATTGATGTAATCGACGGGGAAGAAATGCTCTTTTCTGAAAATTATGCCTGCGATGACTGCGGCATCAGCATGGAAGAACTGGCACCCCGCTCCTTTTCCTTTAATAGTCCGTTCGGTGCCTGCCCCGACTGTGCGGGTTTGGGTGAACAAATGCATATTGACCCTGAACTGGTGATTGATTATGATAAATCTTTAAACGAAGGTGCTGTTTCTGCCATTGGTTGGGGGAACGCTGATAACACAGAAAGTGTTTCTTACATGTATTTCACTGCGCTAGCAGCAAGATATGATTTTTCACTGGACACCAAATTCCGTGACCTGCCCCCTGAAATTCAGGATATTCTCCTCTACGGCACCCGTGGAGAAAAACTGTTTCTGGCCTATGAGCGTTCCTATGGCACTGCATCTTATAAGGCAGCCTTTGAGGGCATTATCCGGAATCTGGAGCGTCGTTATAATGACACCTCCAGTGAATATATGAAGGCAGAATACGAAAAGCTGATGTCAACCAAGTCCTGCCCCGCCTGTCACGGCAAACGGTTAAAGCCTGAGCCTTTGGCAGTCACTGTGGGTGGTTTAAACATTTGGGAGCTGACCCAGCTTTCTATTCGTGACACATTGCAATTTTTTAAAGAACTCACCCTTTCTGAGCGAGATATGGCCATTGCTCGACTGATCTTAAAAGAAATCAACGCTCGTCTTGGCTTTTTGGCAGATGTGGGTCTTGATTACCTGACCCTGTCTCGCGCTGCCGGCACGCTGTCTGGCGGTGAAGCCCAGCGCATTCGTCTGGCAACACAGATTGGCTCTAGTTTGATGGGTGTGCTCTACATTCTTGACGAGCCATCCATCGGTCTTCATCAGCGGGATAATGATAAACTACTGGAAACGTTAAAACGTCTTCGGGATTTGGGTAACACCCTGATTGTTGTGGAACACGATGCCGACACCATGTATGCAGCTGACCACATTGTAGATATCGGTCCCGGCGCCGGCGTTCACGGCGGTGTGATTGTTGCCGAGGGCACCGTAGAAGACATTATGGCTTGTGAAAATTCTATCACGGGACAATACCTGAGTGGTAAGAAAAAAATCCCCGTTCCAACATCAAGACGAACCGGCAACGGTCATTTCTTAAAAATTCGGGGTGCTGCACAAAACAACCTGAAATCTATTAATGTAGATATCCCTCTAGGAACCTTCTGTGCAGTGACCGGTGTGTCCGGATCCGGCAAATCTTCACTAGTGAACGAAATTATTTATAAGCATTTGGCAAAAGAATTGAACCGTGCTCATTTGGTTGGAGGCAAGGTAAAGAAAATTGAAGGCCTTGAGCATCTTGACAAGGTAATTGATATTGACCAGTCCCCCATTGGCAGAACACCTCGCTCCAACCCGGCGACCTACACCGGCGTTTTTGGTGATATCCGTGAAGTGTTCGCCGGCGCAACAGAGGCCAAAATCAGAGGCTACAAGGCCGGTCGGTTCAGCTTTAACGTTAAGGGCGGACGGTGCGAAGCCTGCAGCGGCGACGGCATTATTAAAATCGAAATGCACTTTTTGCCGGATATTTATGTGCCCTGTGAGGTTTGCAAAGGAAAACGTTATAATCGCGAAACACTGGACGTAAAATATAAAGGAAAGAACATTCACGAGATTTTGGAAATGACCGCTGAAGAGGCACTGGAATTTTTCAAACATTTACCTAAAATTCAACGGAAAATGCAAACACTTTGCGATGTAGGACTTTCCTATGTGAAAATCGGCCAGCCCTCTACCCAGCTTTCCGGCGGCGAGGCGCAGCGTGTGAAGCTGGCAACAGAGCTCTCCAGGCGTGGCACAGGTAAAACAATTTATATCTTAGACGAGCCTACCACCGGCCTGCACACTGCTGATGTTCACAAGCTGTTAGAGGTTTTGCAGCGTTTGGTTGATGCCGGCAACACCGTGCTGGTCATTGAACATAATCTAGATGTAATCAAAACGGCTGATTACATTATTGATTTAGGACCTGAAGGCGGCGACGCAGGCGGACAGGTTGTCGCAACCGGTACGCCGGAGGAAATATGCAAGTGTAAAAAATCTTACACAGGACATTATTTAAAAAAAGAACTTAACAAGAAATAAGGTGAGCGGATGAAGAAAAAAGAAAAGAAACAGCCTTTTGTCAGCTGCATTGTAGCTGCCGCCGGAAAAGGCAGTCGCATGCAGGCTGACCTGAATAAAATCTTTTTGGAATTCTGTGATATGCCCGTTTTGGCGCACACCCTGACTGCTTTGGAGCAAAGTGCCGCTATTGACGAAATCATCATTGTTACCTCAGAGTGCGACATGCTCGGCTGCAAGGACATTGCAGAGGAATTTGCAATCACAAAATTAAAAACCATCACATTAGGCGGTGCACAACGTCAGGATTCTGTGCGAAATGCACTGAAAGAGTTGTCACCCTCAGCAGACATTGTGCTCATTCACGATGCCGCAAGGCCGCTGGTGACAGAACAGGTCATTAACAATGTGGTCGCCGATGTTCTCACCTTTAATGCAGCGGCACCGGGTGTTCCCTGCAAAAACACTTTAAAACAGGCCGATGAGAACGGCATCATTGTCGATACACCTGACCGCAGCCGGATGTACGAAATTCAGACCCCTCAGGGGTTTACATACGATGTCATTACAAAAGCCCATGATTATGCTGTTCATCATCAGCTTTCCGGCACTGACGATTGCTTTTTGGTTGAACAGTTAGGGGTATCTGTCAAAATTTCCGAGGGCGATTACCGGAACATTAAAATCACCACCCCGGAAGATTTGCTGATTGCAGAGCTTTTGTTCTCCATGCGTTAACACAATCAAAATACTAAGGAGAAAATTATGGTTTTTTCAAGTTTGCTGTTCATGTGTATTTTTCTGCCGATTGTATTGGCACTTTACTACGCATCAAAAAACAATACATATAAAAATGTGGTGCTTGTGATTGCCTCTCTGGTTTTTTATGCCTGGGGTGAGCCTGTTTATGTGTTGGCGCTGATTTTCAGCTCACTGGTGGATTATACAGTTGGACGTGTGATTCATAAACATTTCGGCACATGGAAGGCAAAAGCAGCTCTTGCTAGCTCACTAATTATCAATCTGGGCCTTTTAGGCACTTTCAAGTATGCCGGTTTTTTTGTTGATAATATTAACATGATTTTCGGCACCAACATCCCTTTTTCCGGCTTTGCTCTGCCTCTGGGTATCTCTTTTTACACCTTCCAGACCATGTCCTATTCCATCGACATGTACAGAGGAAACACAAAAGTGCAAAAATCACTTTTGAAATTCATGGTGTATGTTTCTATGTTCCCGCAGCTTGTTGCCGGTCCTATCGTTCGCTATGTGGATATTGAAAGTCAAATGGATAATCGCCATGTGACGTTACAGGATTTTGAAGAGGGCATTCTCCGCTTTGTGAAGGGACTGTTTAAAAAAGTTATTCTGGCAAACAGTGCCGGTGCTGTTGTTGCAACCTTTTTAGAGGGTGACTTGACAACCATTTCCGCAGGGGGTGCCTGGCTGGGGCTGATTATGTATGCCTTTCAGATATACTACGACTTTTCCGGTTACTCCGACATGGCCATCGGTCTGGGACGGTTTTTCGGTTTCCGTTTTCTTGAAAATTTTGACTATCCCTACATTTCAAAAAACGTCACAGAATTTTGGCGCAGATGGCACATTTCTCTGGGCACCTTCTTCCGTGACTACGTATATATTCCCTTAGGCGGCAACCGCCGCCGGCAAATTCGCAATATTCTGATTGTCTGGTTTTTAACCGGTTTCTGGCACGGTGCCAGTTGGAATTTCATTTTGTGGGGATTATATTACGGCTTTTTACTGTTAATTGAAAAGAAATGCTTTGGCGGCAAGCTGCTAAAGCTCCCCCGTTTTCTGGCCACAATCTATAACAGCATTCTTGTGCTTTTGGGTTGGGCACTGTTTTACTTTACGGATTTTAGCCGCCTGTCACAATTCTTTAAAACAGCCTTCGGCGGCACCGGTGTTTGGCTGGATATAGCCGCAAAGGGCGAGTTTTGGGGAAATATTTTTCTGCTTCTATTGCTGTTTCTCTGTGCCACGCCTATTTTCAAAATTTGTGCTGGCAAGCTGAAAGAAAAACTACCCAAGGTGTATGCTCTGCTGACACCGGTTTGGATAGCCGCCATCATGGTAATTGCCTTTACACTGCTGGTGGGCGAAACCTATAACCCGTTTTTATACTTTAGATTTTAGGAGGTAGCGCAAGATGAAACAGATAATGACTGTATGTAATGTGATTTTGTTTTGTTTATTGCTGGCCACCTTTGTTGTTATCGGCGTACTGGCACCGAAGGACATGACCGCTGCCGAGGAAGAAAACCGTGAGCTGGCAGCCATGCCGGCTTTAACCCGTGAAACTGTTTTTTCCGGCAGCTTTTCACAAGATTTTGAAAACTATCTTGCCGACAACGTGGGATATCGCTCTTTCTTTATGGATGCCGCAACCAGAATCGAAAGCTTAAAAGGAATAAAAACCAAAAGCGGACGCATTGTCACCACCACCAAAGATTTAGGCACCGGTGCACAGGGTGATAATTATCTTCTGGTGCTGCCGGACCGTGTAATGGAAGTTTATAAACAAGATGACGCCGCACGGAATGCCTATATAAATGCCTTGAATCTATATGCCGAAACCCTGCCGACGCACACACGAATTTTCAGCATGCTGATTCCCACACAGATAGAATTTCACCAAGGAAAAACCACGTCTGACAGCGAAAAAAAGACGATTGACTATATTTATGAGAACATGAACAACCGAATCATTTCTGTTCCTGTTTATGATGTCTTAAAGTCACACAAGGATGAATATATTTACTTCCGCACAGACCACCACTGGACACAACTGGGAGCATTTTACGGCTACACTGCTTTTGCAGAAACCGCTTTTTCTCAAACACCCCAGCTTTCTGAATATAAAAAGAATCACCGTGATGGATTTTTAGGCTATTTATATAACCAGGCAAAAGCCCCCTCTTTAGAAAAGCATGCCGATACCATTGAATGGTATGAAAAAGGCGAAAATCTCACCTTCACCGCCAAAGCCATGACAAATGGCGAACTGGTTACCTATTCCTCCAGGCTCTTTGCAATTCCTCAGCCGCAGGAGGCACCGAAATACGGCATATTCATGGGCGGTGACCATCAGTTTGCAGAAATTCAAACGCAGAACAAAAACGGAAAAACCCTGTTAGTTATGAAAGATTCCTATGCCAACACCCTGCTCCCCTTCCTGACTGAACAATATGAAACCCTGCTGGTGATTGACCCGAGAAACTTCTACAGCACCGTAACGGCGCTTTCTGAAGAATATAAAATTGATGATGTGTTATTTGTGAACTATGTTTTCACCACAACCTTTTCCGATTTTGTTGGAAAAATGGTTGCAGTCAGATAGGAGGAATGAGCATGATAAACTTTAGAATCGGACACGGATATGATGTACACCGTTTTTGCGATGACCGCCCCCTGATTTTAGGCGGTGTAACCATTCCCCACACACAGGGATTGTTGGGACATTCTGACGCAGATGTGCTGCTCCACGCTTTAATGGATGCCATGTTGGGTGCTGCTGCTCTGGGCGATATTGGAAAACATTTTCCCGACACAAGCGAAGCCTATCGTGGTGCAGACAGCTTAAAACTGCTGATTCACGTCAACGAATTGCTTCGCGAGAACGGATTTATGCTGGAAAATGCCGATGTGACCGTGATTGCACAAGTGCCCAAGCTGGCGCCTTACATTGAGGATATGCGCGCCACCATTGCCAAGGCGCTGTTAAAGCCGGTTTCTGCCATTTCTGTTAAAGCCACCACCACAGAAAAACTGGGCTTTGAAGGTAGATGCGAAGGCATCAGCTGCCATGCTGTGTGCATGTTGAAAAATTTTGCTTAGTCCTTGCTATTTGTACATATTTTTGATATAATGTATTAGATATAACGTGTAAAGGAGGGTTTGCCCTTGTTCAGAAACATGAGAACCGATATTAAGGCCATCAGAGAGCGTGACCCGGCTGCCCGGAGTGCTTTCGAAGTGTTTTTTATGTATTCCGGCTTTCATGCGGTTTGTTGGCATCGGCTTGCCCATTGGCTTTACAAACACCGCCGCTTTGGCTGTGCCCGTTTTATCTCCCAGATGAACCGTTTTTTCACCGGCATTGAAATCCACCCCGGTGCCACCATTGGACGGGGATTGTTTATTGACCACGGTATGGGCGTTGTCATTGGTGAAACAACCGAAATCGGTGATAACTGCACGCTTTATCAAGGCGTAACCTTAGGCGGCACGGGTAAAGAAACCGGAACACGCCACCCCACTCTAGGCAACAATGTAATGGTGGGGAGCGGTGCCAAGGTGCTTGGCCCCTTCAAAGTGGGCGATAACTCTAAAATCGCCGCCGGTGCCGTGGTGCTCGGCGAAGTGCCTCCCAACTCAACCTGTGTGGGTGTTCCGGCACGAATTGTAAAAATTAACCACAAGCGTGTCAGCGATTTAGACCAGGTTCACATCCCCGACCCTATTTCCCAGGAGCTTTGCCGTTTGCAAGCAAGGCTTGAAAAACTGGAAAAAAAACTGGCGGAGCAAGCACCGTCGGAAGAATAAATCAATAATTTCGTAAAAGGATGATATTTTATGAAACTGTACAACACCATGACAAGAAAAAAAGAAGAATTTATTCCGTTGACTCCGGGTGAGGTCAAAATGTATTCCTGCGGCCCCACCGTTTATAATTATTTTCACATTGGAAATGCCCGTCCTTTTATCATCTTCGATACACTGCGCCGGTATTTTGAATATCGTGGTTATCAAGTGAAGTTTGTTCAGAATTTCACAGATATTGATGATAAAATGATTAAGAATGCAAACGAACAGGGTGTGACTGTCCGTGAATTGGCAGACCGCTTTATTGATGAATATTTCAAGGATGCAAAAGGCCTTTCCATCAAGGAGGCATCTGTGCACCCCCGTGCAACAGACAATATTGATGCCATCATCAGCACAATCTCCACTCTCATTGAAAATGGCTATGCGTATGAATCTGAGGGCGATGTGTATTTTGAAACACAGCGTTTTAATGAGTATGGTAAGCTTTCCGGCCAACCCTTAGAAGATTTGGCAGCCGGCGCCCGGATTGATGTAGATGAGCGGAAGAAAAACCCCATGGATTTTGCACTCTGGAAGAACAAAAAAGAAGGCGAGCCTGCATGGCAGAGTCCCTGGGGCGAGGGCCGTCCAGGCTGGCATATTGAATGCTCCGCCATGGTTAATCGCTATTTAGGCGAAACCATTGATATCCATTCCGGCGGACAGGATTTAATTTTCCCTCACCACGAAAACGAAATTGCCCAAAGCGAGTGTGCCACCGGCAAACCCTTTGCACGGTACTGGCTTCATAACGGATATATCAATGTGAATAATGAAAAAATGGCCAAATCAAAAGGCAATTTCTTCACTGTGCGTGATGTAGCACAGAAATATGACTATGAAATCATTCGTTTCTTCATGCTTTCAGCACACTATCGCAGTGCCATTAACTTCTCCGACGAGCTTTTAAAGCAGTCTGAAGCCGGCCTCGACCGGTTATACACTTGTCTTTATAACCTTGAGTTTTTACAGGCAAAAGCACAGAAAAAGGCTCTCTCTCCAGATGATGAAGCCATGCTTGGGCAGTTAAACGAATTTTCAGACAAGTTCTGCAACGCCATGGATGACGATTTAAACACAGCTGATGCTATTTCTGTTTTATTTGACCTGGCACGATTCTTAAACACCAATGTAACGCCGGAAAGTCCTTTAGCAGTCTTCGAGGCTGCTATCGCTAAAATCCGTGAGTTAGGCGGTGTTTTAGGCATTTTATATAAAGAGCAGGAAGACACTGTTAGTGATGAAGTGAAGGCATTGCTGGAAAAACGCAAAGAGGCACGTCAAAACAAAGACTGGGCTCTTTCCGACCAACTCCGCGATCAGTTAAAATCACTGGGTGTTGAGGTGCTTGATACCCGTCAGGGCATGAAGCTGAATATTAAGAGGCATGACGATGAACAATAATGTTGTGCCTTGTCTTTCTCCGGCTGATGCCAGAAGCTATTCTCCACTGGCACTGGCTTTTGTTGGGGATGCAGTATATGAAGCCTTTATTCGCACTAAAACTCTCTTAGAAGCTAACACTTCGGCACATAAACTTCACCGCAAGGCTGTTGCTTTTGTTCGTGCAGGTGCCCAAAGTGTTGCCATTAAGGCTCTTCTGCCGCTACTGACTGCCGAAGAGGAAGAAGTCTTTAAACGAGGTAGAAACGCTCATTCTGCCAGCGTGCCTAAAAATGCCGACGTAACGGAATACCGTGCCGCAACCGGCTTTGAAGCACTGCTTGGTTACATATATCTCCTTGGCCAAACAGTCCGATTGAATTTTTTAATGGAAGAGGCATATAACGCCATTTTATCAGAAAATCAAACGGCATAATGCTAAAAAAATCACTCTTTTTACATATTTTTTAAAAATGGAGTGATTTTTTTGAAAAAACTATTGGGGAATTTGAAAATTTATGGTATACTATTGTGTGGAGCCTTGATAGCCGCTTTAGGTGTCAGTCTTTTTCTGACTCCGGTCAACATGGTTGCCGGCGGTTTATCCGGTATTGGCATTATTGTCCATGGCTTAACCGGTTTCCCCGTTGGTGCCTTAATGCTGTTGCTCAACATTCCGCTGTTTTTGTTGGCTTATCGCAGCATGGGCCGCCAGTTTCTGTTCCGCTCACTGTTTGGCGCTTTTATGTTTTCTGTGCTGATAGACCTAATGGCATTCATTCCGCCCATCACCCAAAATTTAATGCTGTGTGCCCTTTCGGGCGGCTCATTGTTGGGGATTGGCATGGGCGTAATTTTTCTGTTTGGTGCCACCACCGGCGGCACAGACATTCTGGCAAGATTGATACACAGGCTCTCCCCTGTCATCGACATGGGCAAATGGCTTTTAGTGATTGATGGCATCATCATTTTAGCCTCCGGTGTTGTGCTGGGTGACTGGGAAAGATGTTTGTTTGGTGTTATAACAGCTGTTGTCAACAGCGTTTTAATTGATATGGTAATTCAGGGTGCTAACTTTGCCAAGGTGGTATATGTGATTTCTCCCATGGCTGAAAAAATTGCAGCTGGTATTATGGAAAAGCTGTCCCGTGGGGTAACAGGATTATATTGCCGGGGCATGTACTCTAAAAATGACACCACCATGCTCATGTGTGTCATTAAAAAACATGAGATTACCGCCTTTGAGCAACTGGTTCTTTCTGAGGACCCAAATGCGTTTATTATCTTTACCGGTGCACGTTCTGTGTCCGGCGAGGGTTTTAAAATTTATCCCATAAACTAAATTTTGAAAGGGGCGAAAAAAAGTGGATAAGAAAAGAGTCAGAGAGTTAAAGATTACTGCTAACAAAATCAGAAAAAATGCTCTCACGGCTGTATACAGCGCCTCCTCCGGTCATCCGGGAGGTTCATTATCCATTGCGGACATGATGTCCGTGTTGTATTTTGAGGTCATGAACGTTGACCCGAAAAATCCTAAGACCGCAGATCGTGACCGTTTTGTGCTCTCTAAGGGCCATTGCGCACCTGCATTGTATGCTACCCTGGCAGAGCGTGGTTTCTTCCCTGTTGAAGATTGTGCCACCTTCCGCAAAGCTGATAGCTACCTGCAGGGTCATCCCGATATGAAGGGTGTTCCGGGTGTCGACATGTCCACCGGTTCTTTGGGTCAGGGCATTTGTGCCGCCAACGGCATGGCACTGGCTGCCAAAATTGATAATAAGGATTATCGTGTGTATTCCATTTTAGGTGACGGTGAGCTGGAGGAAGGCCAGGTTTGGGAAGCAGCTATGTTTGCTGCTCACTACAATTTGGACAACCTGACTGCCATTGTTGACTTTAATGGTTTGCAGATTGACGGTGACATTGAAAAGGTTATGTCTCCCCTGCCCATCGATGAAAAATTCAAGGCATTTAACTGGCACGTAATCGTGACCGATGCACACGACCCTGAAAAGCTTTATGATGCATTATGTGAAGCAAAAGCCACCAAAGGCAAGCCCACTGCCATCATCATGAAGAGCGTTAAGGGTAAGGGTGTTTCCTTCATGGAAAATCAGGCTTCCTGGCATGGCACAGCTCCCAACGAAGAGCAGTATAACCAGGCTATCAGCGAGCTTGATGCACAAATCAAAGAACTGGAGGTAGAAGCGTAATGGGTAAAATTGCAACCAGAGAAGCATACGGTATGGCTTTGGCTGAGTTCGGTGACAAATATGACCTGATTGTGTTAGACGCTGACCTCTCCAAGTCCACCAAAACTGATACATTTAAAAAGAAATTTCCGGATCGGTTCTTTAATGCCGGCATTGCAGAAGCCAGCATGATGACAACCGCTGCAGGTCTTGCTGCTTGTGGAAAAATCGTTTTTGCCAGCTCTTTTGCCATGTTTGCAGCAGGCAGAGCTTTTGAACAAGTGAGAAACTCCATTGGCTACCCCAACTTAAACGTTAAAATTGGTGCAACTCACGCCGGCATTTCTGTTGGTGAAGATGGTGCTTCCCACCAGTGTCTGGAAGATATTGGTATCATGCGTACCATTCCTAACATGACCATCATCAACCCTGCTGATGCAACAGAGTCTATTCTGGCTGTTGAAGCTGCCATCAAGCACCAGGGGCCGGTTTACCTCCGGTTTGGCCGTCTGGCTGTTCCCGAACTGTTTGACCGTGCTACTTACAAGTTTGAACTTGGCAAGGGTGTTGAACTGGAAGCCGGCACCGATGCAACCATCGTTGCCACCGGTTTAATGGTTCCCGAAGCTTTAGAAGCGAAGAAGATTCTGGCAGAGTCCGGCATTAATGCCCGTGTGATTAACATTCACACCATTAAGCCCATTGACAAAGACATTTTGATTAAAGCTGCCAAAGAAACCGGCGCCATTGTAACTGCTGAAGAACACAACATCATTGGCGGTTTAGGCAGTGCCGTAGCTGAAGTTCTCTGTGAGAACTATCCTGTTCCCATGCGTCGTGTGGGCACACAAGACAAGTTCGGTAAATCCGGCAAACCCGCTGTTCTCTTAGAAGAATATGGTCTGACCGCAAAGAATATTGCCGAGCAGGTTAAGGAAGTTATAAAGCTGAAGAAATAATTGACTTTCAGTATAAAGGCTGTAGCAAATATTTGCTACAGCCTTTTCGTTATTTAATTTTCTCTGCCTCAGCAAGCATATTCTCAATAAATATCCCATAACCTCTTGTCGGGTCATTGACAAACACATGTGTCACTGCTCCCACAATTTTTCCATCCGGAATAATTGGACGCCGCTCAGGATTGATGTCAATATGGGACAAAAAGTATTATTTTTTCTTGGATATAATAATTTTTGCCAACTTAATATCTTCTTTAGGAAAATTAAACCATTTGTCAAAATATTCGTACTCATTCTCAGGCTCAGCGGCAAAGACAAGTTTTAATGTATTTTCCCCTTTATGAAGAGAAATTTTTGTATCAACTGAATACCACTTATTTTCATCAACCGCAACATCGCAAAAAGCGATACCTGTTTTGTCATTATTTTCATTGTAATACCAAATCTGAGTTTGCGGACAATTTGTGGAAATTTCAGCAGATATGAGATAATCTCCGTTTTCCGGTGCATCAATCACATAATAAACAAAGGTTCTCTGAGATCTTTGGTCAAGATTTAAATTATACAGATATCCGACATTGTCACTCCTTTTATCTTGCTTTATTCGCGTGGAAGACAGTCCGTTTACGTCAATTGCAGATATTACCGTCTTCTCTTTTTTTAGAAAATGCTTTTTGCCAAAATTTCTTTTAAAAAAGCTGTTTGTCTTCATAACAGCATTCAGCACGTAAAAAGCATTTTCACGAAGCTCCTCTATAGAAAGTTTACCGTTATTATAGCATTCAAGAGCTTTTTCTGCCTGATCGGGATAACCGAAAGGCATTTTTATATTATTCCCTGCTCTTATTTCATCGTCAAGGTTAACTTTATTTCTCCAATCGGTCATAACTGCGCCTTCATATCCCCATTCATCACGCAAAATTCCCTTAAGGAGCTGAGCATTGGCTGATACGTATTTTCCGTTAATCATATTATATGCGGACATAACAAAGGCAGGATTGCTTTCTTTTACAGCAATTTCAAAACCTTTTAAATATATCTCTCTCAAAGCACGTTCACTTACTATGCTGTTACCTGTATGTCTGTTTTTCTCACGGTTATTTGCTGCAAAATGTTTTATTGTTGCGCACAATCCCTCACTTTGAATTCCGTTTATAAGCGAAGCTGCGGTTTTTCCCGTAACAAGCGGATCCTCAGACAGGTATTCAAAATTTCTTCCGCACAAAGGATTTCGGTGTATATTCGCAGATGGTGCCAATATGATATCAATCCCGGTAGATACACCTTCTATTCCAAGTGCCTTACCCATTTTGAACTGTAAATCCTTGTCCCATGTGCAGGCAATTAAAGTTCCGCAGGGGAAACAGGTTGTATTAACGCTGCGTCTTATTCCTGCAGGGCCATCTGCAGTCTGTGGATTTGGTACTCCATATTTTTTAAGATTTCCCACTCCCGCCGTGCCCAGAGGAAATGCAGGCGGTTGTCCCTGAGCAAGTGAAATGAGTTCCTCTGGGCTTAACTGTTTTATAAAATCATGGATATCAGTTTTACCTTCATAAACATCATAAAGAGAAATCATCTCTTTATTCTTTGTTTCACCCTGAAACAAAGGATTTACCGTACAGTGATATTCTGAGCCGTTAAAACGCAGTGTAAGTTGTTGGGTGATGGTATTCTCAGGCACAGTATATACGCCGCAAACCTGCGTATTTCTTACTGAATTACCGACCTTTATTACATAGTCTCCTTTTTCCAGTATCCATGCCGCTTTATGACCGCATACCCCGTCCGTATCAAAGGACGCCATAGAGTCAATTTCAAATGATATTGTGATATTTTCACTCTCTCCCGGAGGTAAAAGCTTTGTTTTTGCAAAACCTTTCAATTCAATTGACGGTTTTTCAAGCAATCCTTTGGGAGCAGATGAATAAACCTGAACAACCTCTTTGCCAGCAAAGTTACCTACATTCTTAACATCTACAGATACCTGTATAACATTATTTTCAGCCATATATGTACAATTTAAAAATTCAAATTTGGTATATGAAAGTCCGAATCCAAACGGAAACATTACTTTTTCAGGAGAGTAGGTTTCAAAGTAGCGATACCCCACAAATATATCTTCTTTGTATTCTGCTTCATTCGGGTCAATGTCAAAAGAGTCAGAAGAAGGATAATCTTCATATCTGTATGCAATGGTATCAACAAGCTTGCCGCTGGGGTTGACATCTCCACACAAAACATCGGCAATTGCTCTGCCTGCTTCCATTCCCGGGAGATATGTCAAAAGTACAGCCTTGATTTTTGTAAACTTTTCAATAAAAGAAATATCAACTGAAGAAGAAATATTTAAAATCAAAACAATGCTCTTGATGTCAGATTTTTCAATTTTACGCAACAGATCTATTTCAGATTCTGATGGATAAAAATATCCCACTTGTTTTTCGTAATCATCAAGAATATCATCATTTGCCTCACCATTGTAAGACTTTTCGTCATAATCTGAAACAGATTTTCCTAAACGCCTGTCAGCCCCTTCACTTCCGTATCTTTTGAAGGTAACAATAGCGGTATCTATTTTTCCCGAAATGGAGTTTAATTGTTCAAGTGTATAGTTTTCTGCACTATTTGCAACTTCAAAAGACTCTTCACATAAGGAAATTTTATTTTCATTTGCTTTTTCGCGGAGTCCGTCTAATAAAGATTTTATATAAGCGCATTTAACCGCAGCAGAACCTCCGCCGCCCCTTATTAAATCAAGACATTCTTTACCAATGATCCCCACTTTTTGATTTTCCAGAGGCAATGTCCGGGCTTCATTTTTAAGCAGGACCATCCCCTCTGCAGCAATTTTTCTTGAAATTTCATAATTTTTTGACAAATCAAACATCCATTCTACCTCCTGTAAAAAAACATTGACAAATTTTTTAATTATGATATTATTATATATAACAATTTTACAGAATTCCATATTTATATTGGTAAAAATTATAACAATATTGGTTTTTGAGGTGATACGCTTGAACAATGAACTAATCAATCCGTCAGTTGAAAATACATCAATCAAAATTTATGATTCGCAAACATCAGCACAAAAAGAATATAGATGTGATTGGCATT
>JAZSAS010000074.1:0-5136 GCA_045602005.1 Clostridia bacterium | reverse complement strand
ACAACAAACAGAACGTCAAGATAACGTCCCTTGCGAGGAACGCTACCCCGAACGCAGAGAATGCTTTCGTGCATTCTCTAGACAAGCTCTCCTTGCCTAATACCCATTTTTGATACACAAGGGGAGGACCGCCAAAGGCGGCGGGAGGATTTAAACATCTCCCAAACAGAACACAGGTGTCGATGCCCACGTCGACCCGAAAGCTTACCTGACAACGGCGTTGTCAAAGAATTATTTAAATATCAAAATTTAAAAAGAGGTGGTATTTATGTTCAATTTGTTTAAAAAGGTTTGTTCTGTTCTTTTATCAATCTTGTTAATGACAACGGTTTTACCGGTCCTGGGGGCCACAACAATTAGTTATGAAGACAATTTCGATTCCCAGCCCACTGGCTCAATTGCAGTGGCTACAGGCTATGAAAGTGATATATGGGCAATCACTAGCGCTAACTCTACAAACACGAGTTATGATGGTACAACGGCTTTCTATGATGGTACAAATACTTATGTCGATATGAGCATAGTAGAAGATACCACCGTGGATAAGAATCTGAAAATTCAATTCCTGACAGATTCCAGGCCGGCAATCACCACAGAAAGCGTTACAATCGGAGAGGGCGAAACAGTGATTTTCTCCTTTGGATTCCGGCTTGACGAAGGCATCAGCACAAACAGATGGTCTTTTGGTGTGCGTGGCGGTGCAGGCACCACACGAATCATGCGGACAACAGGTGTAACTTGGTATAATAACAGCGGCACATCGAAAGGCACCATGACCAAAGGGGCATGGCACACAGCCCAGTTTGTACTCACACAGTCTGCTGCAACGCTGACCATTTATGATGCCGAGGGAACAATTAAAGCGACGAATACCGAGGCCGTAAACATGACTACGGCAAGGTTTAATATTTATGCATCCGGTAAGATTTCCGGCGGCACGAACATTATTTATCTGGATGATTCTAAACTGATTAAGGTTGGCAGCGCTGACACAGTGGATTATACTAAAACAATTTCTAATATTGACACTGTGAATCCTGTAATCGACCTGACTTTTGACCAGCCGGTTGTAATGCCGGCAGAGGGTTCTGTTACTTTGACAGAAGCCGGCAGCGCTACAGCCATTGCTTGCGACGTTACCATGTCTGATTTTTACAACATGCAGATTACCCCGAGCACAGACCTTGTGCTGGAAACAGAATACACGCTGAATCTGGCGGCTGTTCAGGGCGTGGCAGGTAACGCCATTGCAGCAAACAAAAACAGCATTGTCTTTAAACCTTCTGTGCTGAATCCGGCATTAGTTGAAAAAGAAGACAAATTCGAGTCTTGTGAGGTAGGTTCTATTTCCCTGACCGATGGTTACACAAGCGATGTGTGGGCGATGACCCATGGAAACAGTGCTGCTTTGGAAAACAGCAGCGGTTTCTCTACAACCGCAGGTGGAGACCGGATTAGCCTGACTGTTGTAGAAGAAGAAGGCAATCAAGTTATGGAAGTGAGCCAGCTGTTAAATAAAACAGGTATTACTTCAGTTTCTCTGCCTTTTAATGACACGGTGGAATATGACACGGTATACACTTCTTTCCGGTTTAAGATTCCTACCACAACAGGCTCGGGACAGTGGCGAATTGGTGCACAAAAAAGTTCCGGAACCACTTACGATGTGGTGCGTATGACGGGTTCTTCTTTCTTTGATGTCACCAATGCGGGAGCAGCTACAACCGGCGGTGTATCCTATTCAAAGAATACATGGTATGATGCCTTACTTAAGATTACACCCAGCTCAGTTGCTATCTACATATACAATGAAAACGGTCTGGTGTATGACAATGAAAGAACCGGATTGACATTGACACAAGCGCAGCTTGCCATCCATGTGGTTGGTGCATCAGTTACCAGTCCCTTTACCATGATGCTGGATGATAGTGCAATCAAGGCAGTTAATTCGGCTGATGATGCACCGAGACTGGCATCATCAAGCATTGCAAACGGTGAGATAGAGGTTTCAAGACAGCCTGTGATTGACCTGACCTTTGACAGACCCATGGCGGCTTGTGAGGAAGGGGACATTACCTTCAGCGATGACACTAACACTTTATCCGTTAAAACCCTTTCTTACAACAAGGTGAGAGTTACCTTCGCACATCCGCTTAATTTCTCTACAAGCTACACCCTGGATTTCTCAGGTCTGACGGACATTTTGGGTAATGATTTGAGAGGCCCTGAAAGCATCACCTTTACAACGGCCTACATGCCCTTGAGCATCTTTGCGCCGGAGACGCCCCTGACCATGTGGGGCAGCACAGTGTTAGGCGACACAGTAACCTTCCCGGTCATCAATCATACCGGTGAGGATCTTTCTGCACACCTCATGCTGGCGTTTTACCGGAATGATACATTGATTGCAACAGAGCAGGACGATGTCGTGATTGCAGATGACGCAACAAGCGTTGACTTTACTGTTTCCGGCAATTATCATGATATTACCAGCATTCGGCTGATGGCTTTTGATAATATGACAGACCTTCACCCCATTACAGAGGCTTGTGAGGTTTCAATCTACGAAGACGTTCCCGTTTATAATCTGGATCGCTATAAAAATGAACTGATTTTCAAACAGGACTTCGAAGGCGGCACTTTGGAATCGAAGCTTGAGGTGCCTGGTACAGAGGTAACAGTATCTGCCACTTATAATGAAAACTTGATTGATAGCACCACCGGATATAACAGCGACAACTCTTATCATATCAGTTTTGAGGAACTCATGGAGGATGGTACGACAGCAAGACAAGTAGCCGGTGAAGGCGGAAAAGCTGCATTGTCATATACCATCAGAGGCTTGAATTTAGAGCCGGGCACAGGTCTGGTCATGAGTTCAAGAATGAAAGCAAGCAATCTGGCAGTTACCGGTGAAGTCACCGGTTTGGGTTATTCGTGGGTTCAGGGTTGTAGATCGACCATGGGCATTCGTGACACCAGTACAAGTGATGCAACTTACATTTATAAGATTGATGAAACCATTAGCGGAAACAGTGATTGGATTGAATCTTTGCAGTATACAGTGATTAAACATGCAGCTGACACGGTTAGCATTAGATGTTATTTGCATCCAGATATTAGCCAAGGCGAAGCTTGGTATGATGATATTTCCTTATATAAAGTTTCGTTTGACCCCTTTGCTGAGGCAATTTTAGAAACACCTGTTTATAAAGGCTTTATTTACGGCGAAAACGGCGTGGGAGACATTAATCTTTCCACCAGTGTTAAGGATTATAAAACAATTGATCTTAACGACTGTATCGTGAGAGCAAAAATTGTTGATGCAGAAGACAGTACTGTTGTCAGTGCCACAATGGAAGATGTGCAGGAGGAAATCCGCATCAGCTTCTCCTCAAAAGATTTAACCATGGGCGAGGATTACTATCTGCAGCTCATCTTAGAAGACAGCACAACAGGCGAACAGTATGGTTTCAGAGAATGGACTCTCCGCAAGCGTCCTGAATCTTATCGGCCCAACAATTATTTTGATGAACACGGCAGATTTGTGGTTGATGGCGAGCCTACCTTCTTAATGGGTATTTATGGAATGAATGATTTGGAAGAAACCATTGACGATTTGGCAGGAACACCCATTAACGTGATGGTGCCTTATGGCTACGCATGGACTCCGCTGACAGAAGATGCTGACGGAAATCCGGTGGCAAGTGTCGATCAGAGCGTGCTTGACTATGCAGAGGAAAATGGCATTAAGCTGGTTGTAACCCTGAAAAATCACCACTATTCCAAAGTGATTTCCACAAATCGCTGGACCAATATTATTACGAAACCGCAAGACGTTCGAACTGTTTTTGAAGGTTTTGCTGAAACATCGGATCATCCCGCTGTTTTAGGCTATTATCTGGCTGATGAAATTGGTCATGAAAGATATGGTGCAGAAGTTGAATGGGCAAACCGTGTGCTTTCAAATTACGATGCTGATGGCTTTACCTTTAATACATTCTCATCAGCATACCCCCGTCGTACCCAGTTGCGCTATGCTGACACCACAAACTGCAGCAGCTACGTTATATCTAGAGGTGATGGTACTGAAAACCTGTCTTCGGTAACAAACGCTCTGGGACCCATTGTTGAAACTGTTCCTGTGGGCAATCGGCCGTTCTATGGCGTTCTGCAGTCTGCAGATGTTAATAATGACTCAACACGTCCTCCCGAGGCAACTGAATTGAGAAACATGATGTATCAGGCTGTTTGTGCCGGTTTGCAGGGCATCATCTGGTATAACTATTTCGAAATGAAGTCTGACAATGCAACTGCTCCGTTTAACGAAACCTGGCCTGTGCTTGTAGATGTTTGTGAGGAACTGGAGACATATTATCCTGTTATTCTTTCAACAGAGGCTGCACCGGCTTATGAAACCGATATTGAAGGTGACAGTGCTTGGTTTACCTCGATTGCAAAACGTTATAACGGTAAATCTTATCTCTTCACAACCAACACAAGCAGAGAAGCAAAAACCGCAAAGATTAAAGTCGATGGTGCTACCCAGATTACAGGTCTTTACAGCGGAACAACTTATACAATTGATAGCGAAGGTTGGTTTACAGTTAATTATCCGTCCATTGGTGTAGAGGTATTTGAAATTGTGCAGGCGGATTATTCATCTCCTGAGCATCAGCTTTCTTCTCTGGGTTTCTATAACGGCGCAACTTCCTATTTCGTAGCCGGAAGAGACGCAGAACGGACCCTGTATCTGCCTCAGAATGTCAGCCAGGTGTCTTATGCCGCTAAAATCAGCGAAGACGCTACCTTGTATCTGAATGGTGTAGCAGTTTCTGCAAGCGGCACTGTGAATTTGACAGATGTGGAAACACTGACGGTTAAGGTTGTAGCAGAAGATACTGATTTTTATTCAGAATATACCTATAATGTTGTTCGTGGTTAAACATAGCAATTTAAAAAATAAATGTGCGTGAAAGCACAGTAAATAAAAAATCGGAGGTAACTAACATGAGCAGATTTAAGTATTCTGTAGGTCCCTGGAACGTGCACGAAGGTGCAGACGCATACGGCCCTGCCGTACGTGATTCTATTCCCTTTGAGGAAAAGCTGAAAACCTTTAAGGAAATCGGCTTT
>JAZSAS010000073.1:0-2717 GCA_045602005.1 Clostridia bacterium | reverse complement strand
CTTTGTGTAGTTTTGTGTGGTAACTTAACTATAACACATTTGGGATGGTTTCCGTATTCTTTTTTTAGCCAACATATTTTGTTATGAGTTTACTCGTAATAAAATATGTTGGGATGTAACACATCTATTGTAAACCTACACTGTAAATGTAAAATTTTAAAACATTCCGCTTTACATTTATGTCGAAATGTGTTATACTACTATAGATAAGTAAAACAATAGAGTAAGGAGTAGAAGTATGGAAATTTCATCATTGCAAAAAGCTAGATATACATATGCACCGAAGCTGCCTCAAATGCTGAGAAACGGTATTGCAGAAATCAGTGTTTTGGAAGGCAAAGAAACGAAAAGCGTGGCTGACTGTGAAAAAATTCAGGCGCTTTTCCCCAATACCTATGGCAAAAAGGAAATCGTTTTCCAGAAAGGGCAGAATACCTCTGTGCCTAAGAAACAGGTTGTGGGCGTTATTCTTTCAGGCGGACAGGCACCGGGCGGACACAATGTTATCTGTGGTTTATATGATGCCTTAAAGTCTACGAATCCTGAAAATGTTCTTTATGGCTTTAAAAACGGTCCCATTGGTTTAATTGAAGATAATTATATCATTTTTGATGATGAGTATATTGATCAGTTCAGAAACACAGGCGGGTTTGATATTATCGGCTCTGGCAGAACAAAGCTTGAAACCAATGAACAGTTTGCTATTGTTGCGGAGGTTTGCAAGAAGCACGGCATTACGGCAATTGTTATCATTGGCGGTGACGATTCTAACACCAACGCTGCTGTTTTAGCAGAATATTTTGCAGCTAACAATACCGGGGTACAGGTCATCGGTTGTCCCAAAACCATCGATGGCGACCTTAAAAATGAAGATATTGATTGCTCCTTTGGTTTTGATACAGCAACAAAAACATATAGTGAACTGATTGGTAACATCGAAAGAGATGCAAACTCTGCGAAGAAGTATTGGCACTTTATAAAAGTTATGGGTCGTTCTGCATCTCATGTTGCTTTGGAGTGCGCTCTGAAAACACAGCCTAATGTTTGCCTCATTTCTGAGGAAGTGGCAGCGAAAAATATGTCTCTTTCACAGATTGCAGATTATATTGCTGATTCTGTAGAAAAAAGAGCAGCAAAGGGAATGAACTTCGGTGTTGCGATTATTCCCGAGGGTGTTGTGGAATTTGTTCCGGAATTTTCTGTGTTAATTGCTGAAATTAACGAACTGTTAGCAGGCAGCAAAGCAGATGAATTTAATGCACTTCCTACATGGGAAGACAAATATGCATTTATTGAAAACGGCTTAACCAAGGCATCTATGGATGTGTTTGCGATTCTTCCCCAGGGCATTCAGCAGCAGCTGTTCTTAGAAAGAGACCCCCATGGCAATGTTCAGGTTTCTTTGATTGAATCTGAAAAACTGTTTTCTGCCCTCGTTGCAGACAAGCTGGCAGCTAAAAAGAAAGCCGGCACATATAGCGGCAAATTCTCTCCCATACACCATTTCTTTGGATATGAAGGAAGATGCGCATTCCCGTCTAACTTCGATGCTGACTATTGCTACTCTCTGGGTTACAATGCATTTATGCTGATTCAGTATGGCTACAATGGTTACTTATCTAAAATTTCCAATCTTTCAAAGCCTGCTGCAGAATGGGTTGCAGGCGGCATGCCTATCACCAAGATGATGAACATTGAAAGAAGACATGGTGAGGATAAGCCGGTTATCAAGAAGGCACTTGTTGAGCTTGGCGGAAAACCGTTTAAATTCTTCGAAGCACACAGAGAAGCCTGGGCGAGTGAAACTGCGTATGTATATCCCGGTGCGATTCAATATTATGGACCCACAGAGGTTTGTGATATTACAACCGTTACCCTTGCTTTGGAAAAAGAATAATCATCATTAAATAGAAGTGGTTATTCATAATATAGCTGTGTCTACCATAATTGTATAAAAATAATGAAGGGGCTGTGGCATTTTGCTGCAGCTCCTTTTTTGTCAGCAAGCTCACATACTGTGAGCTTGCTGACATTTTAATTTGCTAAATCATTTGAGTATTCTAAAAATATAGATTTGCACATATAGATAAACCATCAAGCAAATTTTTGGGAGGCGAGCCAAGTTTTGAAGGAGTATATTTCAGAACGTGTTATTTTACTTGCCGAATATATTATTGAAAACAAAGCTACAGTTAGAAAAGCCGCAAAGCAGTTTAACATATCGAAATCAACTGTGCATATAGTAGGAGTAACATAGAAACTTTTTATATCGAAGTGGCGTAATGATAGCAAAACACCAAGGATTCGGCTCCACGGTGTTTTTTATTTGCATAAAATAACTCAAAAAGAATAGAATATAAATGTAATAAAAAAACTCACAACAATATTTTTATTACATCAAAGTAATAAACTTGACAAAAACATTGATTTATGCTATACTCATTTTTAGAGGTGAATGATATGGAATTAAAAAGCAGAGATACTTATTTGGAACAATTGATTTCCTTTGTTGACTTAAAATTGGTTAAGGTAATAACCGGAATTCGCCGTTGCGGAAAATCAAGTCTGTTAAAACTTATGGTTAACCACCTGAAAAGCCAAGGTGTTCAAGATGAACAGATTGTTGAAATCAACTTTGAATCTATGCAATATTACGGCTGGGACAATAAAAAGTTTTATGACTTTGTTATGTCAAAAAAGATTGACGGCAAAATGAT
>JAZSAS010000072.1:0-6148 GCA_045602005.1 Clostridia bacterium | reverse complement strand
GTTTTATATTCTCTCATTTACAATCCCTCCGGCTCTTCGAGCCACCTCCCTTTACACAAGGGAGGCTTTTTTAGTTTCACAAAATTCGACAAAGTTCGTGTCAAGTCAGGAGAACAGTGAATAATAGGACCTACTATTTTTATCCTTATTTTTTAACTGTTTTTCCTTAAGCACTTTTCTTTAGAACCCGCGAGAATACTGGATTTTCTCGCTCCGATGATATATGTAAATATAATAAATCGGCAAACTATTCTTTTAAATTTTATAGACTTGACACAAGTAAAATTTTAATTACTTATATGAGTTTTCTATCTGTTTTGAATACTCCCATTTTATTATACGAATATTATATCTTTCCAAGGCTTCATCAGCAGTAAATGCACTATAACCCTTTTTCCCTTCTGGAGTAATGTATAAATAGTCAATCATATTGTCTTCTTCCGGTAAACGATTAAAATAACTATCAGGATCATTCATATAATACTCAGCATGTCCTGGATAAGAGCACAATTCTAAAACTTGATTACCCCAATCCGTGAAATCATTTTCATTGCTTAAATCTTTTAGACTAATCATTTCTTTTCCTGTACTTTTTATATACAATTTCCATTTTCGTTCTTTGCTACCACTATTAGTCCATTCGATACCATCATATTCGCATATAACTACATCTTCAATGGTTTTTATTTCACCATCAAGCTCATATGTTAAAACAAACGGAAATTCGCCATATGTAATTTCTGGTTCTGGCGGATTAGGTGCAAAATATGTAAGCATTAAAAATGCACCTGAAATAACAAATAGATAAAACAAAGCTATCAAAACGCATATTACTATTCCTATAATGAGCAATTTTTTCTTCATATTTTCACACCTTTCTACATCATTCAGCACTATTCGACAAAATTTTTACTCGTGTCAAGTCAGGATTAAAAAATTATTCTTTATCTTCTGCAATGCCCTCAATTAAATCTGCGACTATCTGATTTAATTCGGTTGCATTTTTTGAAGTTATAACCGAATCACCCGTTCTTTTTTCGATAGCTTTTCGTGTATCTCCGGCGATTGTACCACCTTCACGAGCTATTTTCATATTCTCATCAAAATTTTGCGGCTGCTCTTTTTTTGACAATTCTGTAATGGTATTGATTGAATAATTCTCAAAAGCTGTTCAGTATCTGCAACATCTGTCAATCGTTTTTTCATCGGCTGCAATCATTTTCAACTGGTGACAATTTGTCACCGTTTCATTTCCTTCTTCTTTCAATCTTTGTTTTAACTTGTTCCAATATTTTCTGCCATCTGCGCTATCTGTAAGAATCGACAGCGTTTCTCTGATGCCTCTACCTTATGTATCCGCCAAGCATCAAGCTTAGTTTTTGGGTAGTTTCAGATGTGGTTTCCGGCAGGTGGCCAAAAGGAAAAACAAGTCCCATAGTATCATATTTTGTCTGGCAAATCTTTTTAAACGGCAGGAGTTCAATCTTATCCACACAAGCGTGCTTTGCGGCGATATCTTTAAGCTGAACAATGTTGTCTTCTGTATCATTGATGCCCGATATAATGACCTGACGCAGGGTTGTGGGAATCTTCTGCTCATCTAAGTACGCTAAAAAGTCAAGGGGTGCCGAAAGGGAACATCCAACGTTTTCAAGGTATTGTGCGTCACTTGTATATTTAATATCCAGCAGCACTCTGTCGGTCTCCTTTAGCAGAAGCTTGATCTCTTCATTTAAAAGACAGCCCGAGGTATCGAGACAGGTATGAATCTTCTCCTTGTGGCATAGCTGAAACAGTTCACGGACAAAATCTGCTTGCAAAAGAGGCTCACCGCCAGAAACGGTGATGCCTCCATCATTTCCGAAATATTCACGGTAACGAGCCGCTTTGCAGCAAAGCTCTTCAGCGGTGTACTTTGTACCACCCTGCATCTCCCATGTGTCCGGATTATGGCAGCACTTACACCGCAGATTGCACCCCTGGAGAAATACAACAAAGCGAACACCTGGACCGTCTAAGGTGCCCATGGTCTGAACAGAGTGAACCCTGCCTACCTCTCCCCTGCTCATATCGCCTCGTGGAAGGTACGACTGATAACTTCCCGCTGTTGCTCACGAGAGAGCTTGTTAAAGTTTACAGCGTAGCCAGACACTCTGATGGTCAGGTTGGGATAGGCTTCAGGGTTTTCGTATGCTTTCATTAGGGTTTCCCTATTTAAGACATTAACATTAATATGATGTGCTTTCTTCGTAAAGTATCCATCTAAAATGGTAACCAGATTGCAAATTCTCTCGTTCTCAGTTCTGCCCAGAGCCTCCGGCGTAATAGAAAAGGTATTGGAAACGCCATCACGGCAATCGTCATAGCTGATTTTAGCAACGGAATTCAGCGATGCCAGCGCACCGTTTTCCTCACGGTTATGCATCGGATTAGCACCCGGTGCAAAAGGCTCACCGTCTTTTCTGCCATCCGGCGTTGCACCGGTATTTTTACCGTACATGACGTTAGAGGTAATCGTCAGAACAGACAAGGTGTGAATGGCATTTCTGTAGGTTTTTGTCTTGCGAAGCTCTGTGATAACCTTATGTGCCATTTCCTTTGCAATCAAATCTACGCGGTCATCATCGTTACCGTATTTCGGAAAATCACCGATCGTTTCAAAGCCGCTGATGAATCCGTCTTCGTTCTTAATAGGCTTTACTGCAGCATACCGAATGGCGCTGAGTGAATCCGCCACCACAGAAAGACCTGCAATACCAAACGCCATAAACCTTTCTACTTCCGTATCGTGAAGCGCCATCTGAATCTTTTCATAGGAGTATTTATCGTGCATATAATGAATGATGTTCATCGTGTTGACATACAGATTGCTGAGCCAGGCGATGTAAATCTCGAACCGTTCCATAACCGCATCAAAATCAAGCCTTTCAACGTCCATAACCGGCATTTGCGGACCAATATGCATTCGGCTGGTGGTATCATAACCGCCGTTGATTGCAATTAAAAACAATTTAGCAAGATTACAACGCGCGCCGAAGAACTGCATCTGCTTGCCCACCTTCATTGCAGAAACACAGCAGGCAATAGCATAGTCATCACCATAAATCGGGCGCATTAAATCATCATTTTCGTATTGAATGGAATCGGTATCAACCGAAACCTTTGCACAGAATTTTTTGAAATTCTCAGGAAGTGCCGTTGACCATAGAATCGTCAGGTTCGGCTCCGGTGAAGAACCAAGCGTGTACAGAGTATTCAGCATACGGTAGCTGCTTTTGGTAACCAGCGTTCTACCGTCGTCACCCATACCGCCTACAGCCTCGGTAATCCACATCGGGTCGCCACCAAAGAGCTCGTTATATTCGGGCGTGCGCAAGTGCCGGGCGATACGGAGCTTCATAACGAAATCATCCATCAGCTCCTGAGCGCCCTCTTCTGTCAGAACGCCTTTTGCCAAATCACGTTCAATATAAATATCAAAAAATGTGCTGACGCGCCCTAAAGACATAGCGGCACCGTTCTGCTCTTTAATAGCACCCAGATAGGCAAAATATGTCCATTGAATGGCTTCGCGGGCGCAGGATGCCGGCTCTGAAATGTCAAAGCCGTACGATGCCGCCATTTCCTTCATATAACCAAGAAATTCTATCTGTTTGTAGAGTTCTTCATCCAGACGGATATTCGCACCATCAAAATGGTCATTTGCCAAAACCGCTTTATCCTTTTTCTTTTCTTCTATCAGCCGGTCAACACCGTAAAGTGCAACCCGTCGATAGTCGCCGATAATTCTGCCGCGACCGTAAGCATCAGGAAGCCCTGTAATAACATGACACTTACGGGCTTGCCTCATTTCATCTGTATAAGCACGGAAAACGCCGTCATTATGCGTGGTTCTGTAACGGAATTCCTCCTCAATTTTATCGCTGAGCTTGTAGCCGTAGGCTTCGCAGGCCTGTCGTACCATGCGCATTCCGCCAAAGGGGTTAACCCCTCGCTTTAAGGGGCGGTTTGTCTGCATACCGACGATGATTTCATTCTCTTTATCAATATACCCTGGGAAATAACTGTTGAGCGAGGACACCGTCGCCGTATCAACATCCAAAACACCGCCGTATTGCCGTTCTAAAGCAAAAAGGGATTGCAGTTTTTTTAAAATCCCCTCTGTACGTGCTGTTGTGCCCGAAAGAAAGGATTCATCCCCGGCGTATTCCGTATAGTTTTTTTGTATAAAATCCCTGACGTTGATTTCATCCTGCCAGATACCTCCGGTAAAGCCGTTCCAGTTTTCGTGTTTCATAGCAAATCCTCCATCGTTTATTCCACTAAAAAAGGCAATTCGCCTCACAAAAAGCGAATTGCCCAGACGGTCGGCTCAATCATTTACATTCCCTCCGCGACAATTCGCGAAATCCGTCAGTAGTGTAAATTTTACGCAAGTTAATTATATAATACAGGTAGGAATTTGTCAATATATTTTTGTGTAAAAATATATGTATATGTTATACCTCTTCCTCGGCATAATTTACAAATTTATCGCCCCTGCGACTTACCCACTGCCACTTCTTAACCTATGCCAAAAAGCATAAAACCAATTGTATTGATGGCAAAGTTAGCAAACATATGCACAAGCCAGGACGGATAAATTGAACCGCTTTTTTCATTGAGATAATTAAAAATCAATCCGCCTGCAAACAAGCCGGCAAGCACAAGCATAAATACGCCCACAGAAAACCAGCCTATCATCATTGCAACGTGGTAAAGGGCAAAACAGCCGGCACTGAATAAATAAGCAAAGGGCCTGTCCGCCACTCTTTTTAAGGTTAAAAATGCAACTCCACGGAAGAAAAATTCTTCCAAAAGAGAATTGATAAAAGATATGTACAGCGAAACAAAGATAAAATTATCGCGATGTACACCAATGCCTGAAGTCAGGGCTCCGGTAATCGCCGTAAAGTCAAAGACATCCTTCAAAAGCAGATAAGCACCCAGAATTACCACATACACTCCAACACACAATCCCAAAGCAAATTTCACGCCTGGCTTATCCGTTTTAAATAAGGGTTTCATTTGCAGGTCTTTATCAATCAGCCCATACAAAGCCGGAAAACCCAGAAACAACACTAGCTTAATACCTGATTTTATAAAATAGTTAGCCCGAAAAACACCGTCTACCAGAGCCATAACAATGCAAAATACAACAACAATGCCACAAATTGCATACGTCTTTTTATTATTTTTCATATTATCACCTAATATAAAGACTGTATAATCTAGATGCCAACATTTATTGTTCTAGTTCGTATTAAGTTAGAAATAAAAACTCTTTCATTTTTCTTTCTTCATAGATATGGAATGAGTAAACGTTTTTTCTTTTTTCTGTTTTTATAGATTATCTGCCCATTTGACCGCATTTTCTATCCATCTTGCTATTGATGAATTACACCATTTTTCAACCCCGCATTTTGTTATTTCGTTTGCAAGAGCCACACCATGAGGTGCATCTGGGTATATGTGCATTTCGAATTTTATTTTTTTATCCGCCATTGCGTTTGCTAACGCAAGTGAATTTCTTACATCAACAATTTCATCATTAGATGTGTGCACTATGTATGCAGGTGATGATTTTTCATTTACACAGTTTTCGATACTGCACATTTTAACTTTTTCATCAGATACCTTTTCTCCCATGAAAAGATTGTCAAAGGATATTGCGTGATATTCTGCTGAAATTACAGGATAAATCAACATCATTCCAGTTGGCTTGTTGTATCCATATGACATATCTATCGAATCATATATTTCTTTTCTGTCCCACATTGTCCCAAGTGAAGCGGCAAGATGCCCACCTGCAGAAAATCCAACTGTAAATACCTTTTCCGGGTTGATATTGTATGCTTCTGCACTGTCTCTTATATGCTTTATTGCCATAGATGCTTGTATAAGATGAGCGGGGAAAGAATTTTTACCGGCAGAGTAATGCAAAACAAATGCATTATATCCATAGGGCATAAATGCCATCGCTATTGGCTCACCTTCCCTATCAGAGCATACAGTTGAATATCCTCCTCCCGGAATTACAAGTATAGCATTACGAACAAAATCTCCTATCTTATCCGCTATGTAAGCCTCAAGAAATACATTTTCATCA
>JAZSAS010000071.1:0-35704 GCA_045602005.1 Clostridia bacterium | reverse complement strand
TGAACTTGCATCTAAAAATATAAACTAGTAAAATAAATATCCCCCCGTATAACGGGGGGTTTTTCATTTTCGGGCATAGCCCTAATACTACCGGCTACGCACAAGTGCGTTTTTTATTGGCCTGCCAGCCATGCATCTGCTACTTACTACCCATAAATGGGTCCCGCGGGTCGAACATACTTAATTGGTCACTTTCCTTATCTCTTTTTAGTTGTTCTTCTATATATTTCTTTATCGCTTTTGTATTCTTCCCCGCGGTATCAACGTAGTATCCCTTACACCAAAACTCGCGGTTTCGGTATGCAAATTTCATATTTCCCCACCTTTGAAATATGAGTAGAGCACTTTTGCCTTTCAAATATCCCATAAAACCCGAAACGCCCATTTGGGGGGGATACTTACTAACATATGTATATGATCTGGACATACTTCTCCTTCTATAATTTCTACTCCTTTCCATTGGCATAATTGTCGTAATATCTCCCTTATTTCCATGCGTTTTTCTTCGAAAAACACTTTGCGTCTGTATTTAGGGGCAAACACTATATGGTACTTGCAATCCCATTTTGTATGTGCTAAACTATTTGTGTCTATGGTTTCTTTTTTCATAGATAAATCCTCCAATGTGTTTTTTATTTTCGACTGGCAGGTCGCATTTATTATAACACATTGGAGGATTTTTGTTCATCGGTTAACCTTTATTGAACCACGCGACTATCGCATGGTTTTCGGTATACAATAAGGGACTGTGACTAAAGTCACAGTCCCTAATAAAAATGATATAAACTCTCAAGGCCTAACCTATTATGTGATTTTAGGTTCCGGATTCACGCTGTTTGTTTCTCTCTTCCGGTTGAGCCTACGAATGGCAATTAAATAACACACAAAATATGCCAGAATTGTGACAACCCAGGAAACCGGAAAGCTCATATATAACACTGTTAGACTGGGCGATGCCTTAAAAATGGTTGCAATCCACACAAGCCGCAAACCACAAGCACCTAACATGGAAATAATCATAGGTGCAATGGCATAACCCATGCCACGGATGACGCCCATGATAACTTCCAAAAAACCGCACAGGAAATAAGAAACAGAAATAATTTGCATTCTGGAAAAGGCAGCTTCCATAGAGGCCGGGTCGGTGATATATAAGGACAAAAGCGGCCGCCTGAAAAAATACATCAGCATTCCCAAAGTCAAACCCACAATGCTCACAAACAACAGGTGAATACCCAGAATCTTGGGAATGCGGTTCTTTTTGCCGGCACCAATATTCTGCCCGGTAAAATTCAGCGAGCTTTGTGAAAAAGAATTCATGGCCGTATAAATAAAGCCTTCAATGTTGGCAGCAGCCAAACAGCCTGCCATTGCAGCAGAGCCAAAGGTGTTGACAGAGGCTTGAATCTGCATATTCGCAAAGGAAAACACCATGCCGTTGATGCCGGCTGGAATGCCAATTCGAAAAATTTTCTTTAAAAGCACACCGTCAAGACGCAACCGTCTCCATGTCAAGCATCCCTGCTTGCTGGGGTCTTTTAAAAATAGAATAATCAAAGCCGCCGCAACATATTGAGAAACTGCTGTTGCCGCAGCGACGCCATCAACACTTCTATCAAAAGCAATCACAAGAATTAAATTCAAAATCACATTGATAACACCGGCTATTGTCAAGAACAATAAAGGATGTCTGCTGTTTCCTTGTGCACGAAGCAGTGCCGAGCCAAAGTTAAACACCATGGCGGCAGGAATGCCCAGAAAATAAATCCGCATATATAACACAGCCAAATCAAGAACATCAGTGGGTGTGTTCATTGCCACAAGGCAGGGGCGAGACAGAAAAACGCCGACTACAGATAAAATGACACCGCAGATAAAACTAAGCAACACCGACGTGTGAACGATTTTATCGATGTTTTCATGGTCTTTCGCTCCGTAAAACTGTGCAGCCAAAACATTGGCACCCACAGAAAGACCGGTAACCATACCCACTAGCAGGTTGATTAAGGCACCGGTTGCACCCACAGCCGCCAACGCACGATCTCCTGCAAACTGCCCCACAACCACCAAATCGCAGGCGTTGAACATCAGCTGCAGAACACCGGTGAGAACAATTGGAATCACAAAGCGAATCATGTTGACTGGCAACGGACCGTTAACCATATCAATCTTTCTTTTCTTCATGCCTGTGCCATCTCCTTTTCTGTGTCCCCGCTTATTGTATCTTAGCCGGATGGAAAAGTCAAGGCTTTACACGAAAAATTCATTGTTTTGTGTTACAGTAATTTTAGATTCCTTTTTGTTTGTTATTTGGCTGAATTTTAATAATTCTTTTTTCTGATTTCAAAATAGCTTTGAGGGTGGGCACACACTGGGCAAACGTTGGGTGCTGATGTGCCCGTGTGAATATGGCCGCAATTCCGGCAAATCCAGGTTTGCTCGGTGGGACGGTTGAACACCTGCTTATTTTGTACGTTTTCAATCAAGGCACGATAGCGTTCCTCGTGTTCCTTTTCAATGGCTGCCACCTGAGAAAACAGCTTGGCAATAGAAGAAAACCCCTCTTCTTCTGCGGTTTTGGCAAATTCTGCATACATCTCGGTCCATTCGCTGTTCTCCCCGGCAGCCGCATCTTTCAGGTTAGTCTCCGTATCTCGAATGCCTCCTAAAAGCTTATACCAGATTTTTGCATGAGCCCTTTCATTCTCTGCGGTTGCCCTAAAAATACCGGCAATTTGTTCATAGCCCTCTTTCTGGGCGACGGAGGCATAATAAGTATATTTGTTTCTTGCCTGTGATTCCCCTGCAAAGGCTGTCCTTAAATTCTGTTCTGTTTTTGTACCTGCTAAATTCATATTATTCTTCCTTTCGTGGTGTTTTCTGTTAGTTTATCCAGGGTTTTGTTTTTTATGCAGGTGGTTTGACAAGGAGCGGGATTCATGGTACAATGCAGAAAAAGAGGTGCAGAAAATGATATATGAACGAATTCACCCCGCCCGTTTCCTTGCCCGTCCCAACCGGTTCATTGCACAGATTGAGCTTGACGGCAAAGAACAACTCTGCCACGTGAAAAACACAGGCAGGTGTCGGGAACTGTTAATTCCGGGGGCTGAAATTTTTGTGCAGGAAACGAATAACCCCAATCGAAAAACAAAATTTGACCTGATTTCTGTCTATAAAGGCAATAAACTGATCAATATAGACAGCCAGGCCCCAAACCGGTTATTTGCCGAATGGGTGCAAAAAGGTGGACTATTTGAAAATGTGACCCTGATGAAACCGGAGGTGACCTATGGCAGTTCACGGTTTGACTTTTATTTGGAAACAAGGGAAAAACAAATTTTTGTAGAAGTAAAAGGTGTGACCTTAGAGGAGAACGGCGTGGCACGTTTTCCCGATGCACCGACACTGCGAGGTGTGAAGCATTTGCAGGAGCTTGCGGCATGCACCCGACAGGGATACGAAGCCTATGCCGTGTTTGTGATTCAAATGAAGAATGCTGTGCACTTTTCGCCTAACGATGAAACTCACCCTGCCTTTGGGCAGGCGCTAAGGCAGGCAAATGAGGCCGGCGTGCACATTTTGGCAGTGGATTGTGATGTAACCGAGGACAGCATTTTCATTACTCAACCGGTAAAAATTGTATTATAACACAAATTACCCAATGAAAAGATAAAAAATAAGGTAATTTGTGTTGCAATGAACGCATTTTATAAAATTTCTTTCGGTAAGCGTTCATTATAACACAAAAAAAGAGCTGCATCCTTTAAAGATACAGCTCTTTTAAAAATCATTAGTCTACCAGTTCAATGATAGCCATCTCAGCACCGTCGCCTCTTCTGGGGCCAGCCTTAATGATTCTGGTATATCCGCCGTTGCGCTCTGCATACTTAGGAGCGATTTCTTCAAAAAGCTTATATACCACACTTTTCTTCATCAGATAAGATAAAGCGCTTCTTCTGGAAGCTAAGGTGTTATCCTTGCCCAGTGTAATCATTTTCTCAGCCATACTTCTGGTTTCTTTGGCACGACTGACGGTTGTTTCAATCTTGCCGTTTTCCAAAAGAGATGTTACAAGGTTTCTGAGCATAGCGTTTCTCTGGTCGGTAGGACGACCCAGTTTTCTTGTACCCGGCATCTTAATACCCTCCTTTTAGTCGGTTTGGTCGGCGGCCTGACAGTAAATTTTTTTACTGCGTAGAGGATGTAGGCCTGCCGCATATAGTTTATTAGTCTTCTTTCTTTGCAAAGGTCTGACCCAGTCCGTGAAGCTTTTCAATCACTTCTTCCAAAGATTTGCGGCCTAGGTTTCTCACCTTGACCATATCCTCTTCGGTACGCTTGGTCAAATCTTCTACCGTATTGATACCGGCACGCTTTAAGCAGTTATAGGAACGAACAGAAAGATCCAGTTCCTCGATGGTCATCTCCAGAACCTTTTCCTTTTTGCCCTCTTCCTTCTCAATCATAATTTCAGCATTCTTCGCCTCTTCTGACAGGTCAATGAACTGCATTAAATGCTCATTTATGATTTTAGCAGCCAGACTCACTGCCTCATCGGGACGGATGGAGCCGTTGGTCCATACCTCCAGCGTGAGTTTATCATAATCGGTGATTTGTCCCACACGGGTGTTTTCTACAAAGTAGTTAACCCGGTGAACCGGTGTGTAAATTGAGTCAACAGGAATCACGCCAATGATGTTCTGGTTCAGCTGCTTGTTCCGCTCAGCAGAAACATAGCCTCTGCCTTTGCAGAAAGTGATTTCCATATACAGCTTGGCATCCTTGTTCAAGGTGGCGATGTGCAAATCGGGATTAAAAATCTCGATATCAGAATCCAGCTTAATGTCGCCGGCTTTGATTTCGCCTTCGCCTTCCATTTCAATATACACAACCTTCGGTGTATCGCAATGGAGCTTAACAGCAATTTGCTTAATGTTCAGAATAATTTCTGTTACATCTTCCTTAACGCCGGGGATGGTAGAAAACTCATGAAGCACACCGTCGATTTTCACGCTGGTGGCAGCAGCACCGGGCAACGAGGACAATAGCATTCTTCTCAGCGAATTGCCTAAAGTTGTGCCATAGCCCCGCTCCAGCGGTTCTGCTGTAAATTTTCCGTACTTCCCGTCCGGACTCAGCTCCAAACACTCAACATTTGGTTTTTCAATTTCCAACATAGACTAAACCCTCCCTCTGTTAGTATTTGTTTGGTTTACGCCGCATTAGCCTGCAGCATAAATTTTATCGAGGGTAATCTCGAGTAAATCCAGAAGCTTATTATCTCGAATACAACTCGACGATCAGATGTTCTTCAACCTCAAAATCGATGTCGTCCCTCTGTGCCAGTGCAATAACCTTGCCTGTCAGAGTGTTTTTGTCCATGTCTAACCACTTCGGAACGGTTCTTGTAGAATTAGCTTCTACAATATCCTTCATTCTTTCAGAATTCCGGGTTTTCTCTTTCAGGGTGATCACATCGCCGATTTTAACACGGTATGAAGGAATATCAAGTCTTTTTCCATTTACAAGAATGTGACCATGATTAACCATCTGTCTGGACTCTCTTCTTGTATTGGCAAGACCTAATCTGAATACTACATTATCCAGTCTGGACTCCAGAATCTGGAGCAGATTTTCACCGGTAATGCCGGGCATTTTGGTTGCCCATACGTAATATTTACGGAACTGCTTTTCAAGCATACCGTAGATAAACTTAACCTTTTGCTTTTCGGTAAGCTGGCGACCGTATTCACTCTGCTTTCTCTTCATGGGCTTGGGATTTCTCTTGGAAGTCTTGTCAATACCCATAACAGAAGGCGAAATACCTAAAGTTCTGCATCTTTTCAATACAGGCTGCATATTTCTTGCCATTTGCTTATCCTCCTAACTTCAAAAATTTCAAATCAGACTCTTCTTCTCTTCGGCGGTCTGCAACCGTTGTGGGGAATGGGGGTAACATCTTTAATCATGCTAACCTCAAGACCAGCTGCCTGCAGCGCACGAATGGCTGCCTCTCTTCCGGAACCGGGGCCCTTAACATAAACCTCAACGGTTTTCAGACCATGCTCCTGTGCAGCCTTAGCTGCGGTTTCTGCTGCCATCTGTGCAGCAAAAGGTGTGCTCTTTCTGGAGCCACGGAAGCCCAGTCCGCCGGAGGACGCCCAGCTGATTGCATTGCCGGCCACGTCAGTAATTGTAACAATCGTGTTGTTAAAGCTGGAACGGATATGCACCGCACCACGCTCTATATTTTTCTTCGCTTTTCTGCGAGTACTTCTTCTAGCCACTTTTGCCATGTGTTTGCTCCTCCTTTCGCAAAGCTCATTATGCCGTCCGTTTTACGGACCATGTATTTAGAAAGGTTTACTTTTTCTTATTTGCAATGGTTCTGGCCGGACCCTTTCTGGTTCTTGCATTTGTCTTGGTTCTCTGACCACGAACCGGTAAGCCCTTTCTGTGACGAACGCCTCTGTAGCAGCCAATTTCCATAAGCCGCTTAATATCTAAGGCGATATTACGTCTTAAATCACCTTCCACGGTATACTCGTTATCAATGATATCTCTCAGCTTGGAAACTTCCTCCTCTGTGAGATCTTTAACACGAGTATCGGGATTGATGCCGGTAGCTGCCAGAATCTTGCGGGAGCTGGACAGACCGATACCAAAAACGTAGGTCAAGCCGATTTCAACTCTTTTTTCTCTTGGTAAGTCAACACCTGAAATTCTTGCCATTTTTACACCTCCAATACATTTCGATCGTGTAGTATATGCCTAACCTTGCGGGTCACGTTAAACGTGCAGCCGCCCCGCACGGGTTTTAACATGTAGGTATGCCCCCGGGCAGGGGGCTAACCGATACTCAGCCCTGTTTCTGCTTATGCTTGGGATTTTCACAAATCACCATAACCTTGCCTTTGCGTTTAATGATTTTACATTTTTCGCACATCGGTTTAACAGACGGTCTGACCTTCATGTGAATTCCTCCTTAAAGACTGCATTTTGCGTCTTATATTCATTAGCGGCTACGCCACCTGCAAAGTTTTATTTCGCTCTCCAGGTGATACGGCCTTTCGTCAGGTCGTAGGGCGACAACTCAACTGTTACCTTATCGCCCGGTAAAATTCTAATAAAATTCATTCTAAGCTTGCCGGAAATGTGGGCCAAAATCTGATGGCCATTTTCCAGCTCAACCTGGAACATTGCATTGGGCAGTGATTCCAGAACTGTACCTTCCAGCTCTAAAACGCCTTCTTTTGCCATAATAAAACCTCCTATGCATCATGATCATCTAAAAACTCTGCCAAAACCCTTTTTAAATCTAGGTTGGTAACCTTCGTGCCTTCCCTGAGTTTTTCTTGAATCAGCTCAGCAACACGACCGCTTTTTAATAGATGTTTTATCTTTTTTTTCTTTGGTTTGTCAACACGACGCACCCGCCCATCTGCGAGCATGGCATATTGTGCATCTAAAACCGCCAGAACCACAAAGGGTCTGTCTTTGTCCCTGCCTGCCTGAGAATATACTATATCACCGGCAAAAACGTCCAAACATCATCACCTCAAAAAACTTTAGCAAACCGTTAAAATTTCAGCCTCACCGTCTCTAATTAAAACGCTGTGTTCATAGTGAGCGGAAAGCTTACCGTCTGCTGTTACCACTGTCCACTGATCGGGCAGGGTATTTACATGATACGTTCCTTGATTCACCATTGGTTCAATGGCCAGGGTCATTCCGGGGAGAAGCCGTGCACCCCGTCCCGGTGTGCCGAAATTCGGAACCTCCGGGTCTTCATGAAGAGCACTGCCCACACCATGACCCACCAAGCTTCTAACAACGGAATATCCGTTTTTCTCAACATAGCTCTGCACTGCAGCGCCAATGTCAAAAATCCGGTTTCCCGCCTGAGCCATTTTCAGGCCCTCATAAAAGCTTTCCTTCGTTACACGGATCAGCCGTTCTGCTTCAGGACTAATCTGACCAACTGCAAAAGTTTTTGCGCTGTCACCATGATAGCCTCTGTAGCACACGCCGACGTCAATGCTGACAATATCACCTTCACGAAGCATCGTTTGCTTGGAAGGGATTCCGTGCACTACCTGCCCATTCACTGACGTGCAGATATGAGCGGGATAGCCGTTATATTGCCAAAAGGAACAGGTTGCATTGTTTTGCCGGATAAACCGGGCTGCAATGTCGTCCAGTTCTGCGGTTGTAACTCCCGGACGGATGGCTTCTGCCAACCGTTGGAAGGTTGCAGCGGTGATTGCGCCGGCTGCCCGCATGGCTTCAATTTCATGAGGGGATTTAATTTTAATCATATCTTACTCCGCCTCACCGAAAGCTGCTTTTTGAATCTGGCAAAAGATTTCGTCAACGGAACCTTCGCCATCAATCTTAACCAGCTTATTTTGTTTTTCATAATAAGACTTTAGAGGCTCTGTCTGTTCGTGATACACCACTAGACGTTTTAAAACAACCTCCGGTGCGTCATCCGCTCTTATAGAAAGAGCTTCTCCGCAGATATCGCAAACATCTGCCGTCTTGGGGGGATTGAACTTAGTGTGGAAAGCCGCTCCACATTGATTGCAAACACGGCGCCCGGCCATACGCTTAACAATGGCCTCATCCGACACTTCAATATCAATCACACGGTCAACCAAAATATCAGTTTCGTCCATAATCTGGGCTTGTACCAATGTTCTGGGAAAGCCGTCTAAAATATAGCCCTCTTGACAGTCATCACCCTTAAGTCTTTCAGCGACCAATGCCATAACCACATCATCGGGAAGCAATGTTCCTTTTTTGATGTAGTCCTCAGCAATTTTGCCAACCGGTGTTCTCTCCGCCATGGCCTGTCTAATGATGTGGCCGGTGGAAATTGCCGGAACATTGAGTGCTTCTGAGAGCCTGGCCGCCTGGGTACCTTTGCCAGCACCCGGCGGACCTAAAAACACCAGTTTCATTACCTAATTATCTCCTTATTCTAAGAAACCCTTATAGTGACGCATCAGCATCTGAGATTCCATCTGCTTAACCGTTTCAAGTGCGACACCAACGATAATCAACAAAGATGTACCGCCGATGGAGATACCGGAAAGGTTGGGCACAAACGCCAGCAGAATCGGGAAAATTGCGATAACCGCCAGGAACAGTGCACCAAACAGAGTAATCTTAGACAGGATTCTTGCAATAAAATCAGAGGTAGGCTTGCCGGGACGGATACCCGGAATAAAGCCTCCGTTCTTTTTCATATTGTTGGAGATTTCGATGGGGTTGAACTGTATCGCTGTGTAGAAATAGGTGAAGAATAGGATTAACAGGAAATACGCAACGATATAGAACGGATGTGTCTGCTGGAACAGCGAGAGCACAGTACCCCAGAAACCTGTGGGCATGGAATCACCGTTGATAAACATGTTGATGGTCTGGGGGAAAGACATGATGGATACCGCAAAGATAATGGGCATTACACCAGCCATAGACACCTTGATGGGAATATGGGTGCTCTGTCCGCCATACATCTTTCTGCCAACCACACGCTTTGCATACTGCACAGGAATTCTGCGTTCAGCATCATTCATCAGTACAACAAAGGCAATTGCCAGCACTGCAATGGCTAAAATAGCAATCAGTGTGATAACAGACTGAATGCTCATGCCCTCAGCTGTTACCAAGGATGCACGCAGGGACTGAATCGCTGCCGGTCCCCGTGCCACAATACCGGCGAAAATCAACAAGGAAATACCATTGCCGATTCCCTTTTCTGTAATCTGTTCACCTAACCACATCAAGAATGCTGTACCTGCTGTAAAAGACAGGGTCAACATGAGGTAGTTCATGAATCCAGGGCCACCAACCAGGACATTCCGCAAACCGAAGTATAATCCGGTTGCCTGCAGGAAGCCTAAAATAACGGTCACATAGCGTGTGTAGGAAGAAATTTTCTTTCTGCCCTCTTCGCCTTCCTTCGCCAACCGCTCAAGCGCAGGGATTGCAACTGTTAACAGCTGCATAATAATCGATGCGTTGATGTAGGGCGAAATGCTCATGGCAAATATTGAACCACGCTCTAAGGCGCCACCTGAAAAGTTGTTTAAAAGACCCTGCATACCCTCAGAAAAGCCACCCATCAATTCGGCAACCGCATCAGCTGTTAAACCCGGAACCGGGATATAAGAACCCAGACGGAAAATAACAAGCATGAGCAGTGTATAAAGAAGTTTCTTTCTCAGTTCAGGGATCTTCCATGCATTTCTAAGCGTTTGCAGCATTTAAACCACCTCCGCCTTTCCTCCGGCATTTGCGATTTTTTCTGCCGCAGTGGCAGAGAAGCGTACTGCCTTTACGGTCAGATTCTTAGCTGTCAGTTCACCTCTGCCCAAAACAACAACACCGTCGTTTATCTTTTTGATGATACCTTCAGCCTTCAGTGCCTCGGCTGTTACCTCAGCACCATCAGAAAATTTGTTCAAATCTGAAACATTAATCTGTGTATAGGTTTTTGCAAAAATATTCGTAAAGCCCTTTTTCGGCAAACGTCTGTAAAGAGGCATCTGTCCGCCTTCAAAGCCCGGCCGCACGCCGCCGCCTGAACGGGCGTTCTGACCCTTGTGGCCTCTGCCTGCGGTTTTACCGTTACCGGAACCGTGACCACGGCCAACTCTGAACGCTGCTTTCTTGGAGCCTTCTGCTGGCTTTAATTCGTTCAGTTTCACTTCAAGCACCTCCTTCTACTATATTTCTTCAACCTCGAGCATATAGTCCACCTTGGCAATCATTCCACGAATAGCGGGATTGTCCTGGTGTTCTTTCTCATCCCGGATTTTTTTCAGTCCGAGTGCGTGTACCGTAGCAATATGGTCTTTCTTTCTACCGATGGTGCTTTTTACAAGCTTCACCTTTAGCATTGCCATAATACCGTACCTCCTTAATCTAGTAAATCTTCCTTGGATTTGCCCCGCAGATTTGCCACTTCGCCTGCATCCTTTAAGGAGGCTAAGCCGGAAATTGTGGCCTTAACCACGTTGCTTGCATTATTGGAACGCAAAGACTTTGTTCTGATGTCTCTGATTCCTGCAAGCTCAACAACAGCTCTGGCTGCACCGCCGGCGATAACACCGGTACCGGGAGCAGCAGGCTTTAAGAGAATTCTGCCTGCACCAAATTCGCCAACAGTTTCATGGGGAATGGTGCTTCCGGACAGATTGACCTTAATCATGTTCTTTTTAGCATCTTCAATACCCTTGCGGATTGCTTCGGGAATTTCAATTGCTTTGCCGGTTCCGCAGCCTACATGGCCGTTCTCGTCACCAACGACAACCAATGCTGAAAAACGCATGCTACGGCCGCCCTTAACAGTCTTTGCTACACGGCTGAGCTTGACAACTTTTTCTTTAATGTCTAAAACACTTGCATCTATTAACTGAGCCAAACTGGTTTCCTCCTTTTCTTAAAATTCCAGGCCGCCTTCACGGGCGCCCTCGGCTAATTCCTGTACACGGCCATGGTAGATATAACCGCCACGATCAAATACTACCTCTTTAATGCCGGCCTCGATTGCACGCTGTGCAACCAGCTTTCCTACGGCTCTGGCCGCATCCTTGTTACCGCCGTAATTCTCCTTGAGCTCCTTGTCCAAGGTAGAAGCGGAAACCAGTGTAATGCCTTTTGTGTCGTCGATAATCTGAGCATAAATATGCTTTAAGCTTCTGAACACGTTCAGTCTGGGACGCTCCGTTGTTCCGCTAATCAGCTTACGAACTCTTTTATGTCTTCTGAGTCTTGCCACATTACTGACAGGCTTCTTAATCACGTTTTTCACTCCTTCTTTATGCTGCATGGATTTTGCCATGCTGTGTTAGCAAAGAGCGTTTATTATTTCTTACCGCCCGCTTTGCCTTCCTTGCGTCTGATATGCTCATAAGAGTATTTGATACCCTTGCCCTTATACGGCTCAGGCAATCTCTTTTCTCTTATCTTGGCAGCAAATTCACCCACAATCTGCTTGTCGATACCCTTAACCACGATGGTGTTGGGGTTGGGAACCTCGATAGTAACACCATCGACAGGAACCATCTCAACCGGATGTGAATAACCCAGGTTCATCAGCAGGTTTTTGCCCTGCATCTGCGCTCTGTAACCAACGCCATTAACCTCTAAGGTCTTTTCATAGCCTTCCGTTACGCCGACAACCATGTTGTTGAGCAGCGTACGTGTCAGACCGTGAAGCGCCTTGTGCATTTTTATTTCCGAAGGTCTTTCAATGGTGATAACACCATCTTCCTTCTTGATGATCATATCAGGATGTAAGTTTTTTGTTAATGTGCCTTTGGGACCCTTAACGGTAACTTCGTTAGACGCACCAATGGTCACGTCAACGCCACCGGGAACCGTGATCGGCATTTTACCAATTCTGGACATTATCTGACACCTCCCTGTCTAGTCTTTTACCAGACAAAGGCCAGGACCTCGCCACCGACGTTCTCCTGCCTTGCCTTTTTATCGGTCATGATTCCTTTAGATGTGGAAACAATGGCAATACCCAGGCCCTTTAATACCTTGGGCAGCTCCTCAGTATTCTTATAGATTCTGAGGCCCGGCTTAGATACTCTCTGTAAACCGGAAATAACCTTTTCTTTTCCAACATACTTCAGGGCAATTCTGATGATACCCTGTTTTCCATCTTCAATGACCTGATAATTCTTTATATACCCTTCCTCAAGCAGAATGGCCGCAATAGCCTTCTTCATATTAGAGGCGGGCACATCAACCGTTTCGTGCCGAGCGGAATTAGCGTTCCGGATTCTGGTCAGCATATCCGCGATAGGATCGGTCACTTGCATGATTTTAGCCTCCTTCCAAATAATTTTACCAGCTGGCCTTTTTCACACCGGGAATCTGGCCCTTATAAGCCAGTTCTCTAAAGCAGATACGGCAGATTCCATACTTTCTAAGATAAGCATGGGGACGTCCGCAAATCTTGCAGCGATTATACGCTCTGGTGCTGAATTTAGGCGTTCTCTGCTGTTTGTTAATCATCGATTTTTTAGCCATGTTTTTCCTCCTTCACAATCAGAGCTTACCGACTGGCAAAGGGAGCGCCCATCAGTGTGAGCAGTTCTCTTGCTTCCTCGTCGGTCTTGGCTGTGGTTACGACAATGATATCCATACCTCTGATTTTGTCGATCTTATCATAATCTATTTCCGGGAAAATAAGCTGTTCTTTGATACCCATTGAGTAGTTGCCGCGTCCGTCAAAGGAATCGGGATTGATGCCCCGGAAGTCTCTAACTCGAGGCAGAGCTACTGAAAAGAGTCTATCTAAGAACTCATACATCTTCTTACCACGCAGTGTTACCTTGCAGCCAATATTCATGCCTTCTCTAACCTTAAATGCTGCAACGGACTTCTTCGCCTTCGTAACGACAGGGCGCTGACCGGTAATGGCCATTAAGTCATCCACTGCACTGTCTAATGCCTTGGCGTTTTCCTTTGCTTCGCCCAGGCCGATATTGATAACGATTTTTTCCAGCTTAGGAATCTGCATCACGCTTTTGTAGCCGAATTTCTCCATCAAAGCGGGTGCAACCTCGCCGGTGTATTTATCCTGCATTCTAGACATCAGCCTTTAAACCTCCTTTTCCTAATCGTTGAAAACTTCGTTGCACTTCTTGCAATATCTGATTTTGTCACCGTTTTCTAAAATCTTGCGACCAATTCTAGCCGGTTTTCCGCACTTTGAGCAAATGTTCATCAAATTAGAAGCATCAACAGGAGCTTCCTGCTTGATGATACCGCCAGCTTCGCCGGCACGGCGGGGCTTTTGGTGGCGGGTTGCGATTGCAACACCTTCAACAATTGCCTTGCCCTTTTCCGGGAATACGGTTAAAACTTTTCCCTTTTTGCCCTTATCTTTACCGGAAATCACGATGACCTCGTCGCCGGATTTAATATGCATTTTCGCCATAATAGCGTACCTCCTCCTTACAGCACCTCAGGAGCCAGAGAGAGAATCTTCATATATTCTTTTTCACGAAGTTCTCTTGCAACGGGCCCAAAAATACGGGTTCCTCTAGGATTTTTATCTTCTTTTATGATGACGGCTGCGTTCTCATCGAACTTAATGTAGGTTCCGTCGTTGCGTCTAACGCCGCTGGCGGATCTGACAATAACAGCCTTGACAACGTCGCCTTTTTTCACAACACCGCCGGGTGTCGCCTTTTTAACAGAAGCGACCACAACATCACCAATGGCTGCGTATCTTCTCTTGGAACCACCCAAAACACGGATACACATCAGCTCTTTGGCGCCGGTGTTGTCTGCAACCTTCAAAAGCGTTTGCTGTTGAATCATGTCGGTTTCCTCCTTATTTAGTATCGTGCCAAATATATTATTTAGCTTTCTCTACAATCTCTACCAAACGCCATCTCTTGTCTTTTGATAAGGGTCTGGTTTCCATAACACGCACGCGATCACCAATGCGGCACTCGTTGTTTGCGTCATGAGCCTTGAGCTTGTAGGTACGTTTTACAATCTTTCCGTAAAGGGGATGCTTTACGTTATATTCAATCGCCACAACGATGGTTTTGTCCATCTTGTCACTGACGACCTTACCGATTTTTTGCTTTCTGAAATTACGTTCCATGATTTCACTCCTTTCCGCTTGACTGCAAATTAGTTAGCTTCCTCTTCCAGCTTTCTTTCTGCTAAAACAGTTTTAATTCTGGCAATAGTCTTTTTAACCTCGACGATTCGCATGGGGTTTTCCAGCTGATTCGTTGCGTTCTGGAAACGCAGGTTAAATAATTCTTTTTTCAGGTCAGCCAAATTGCTTTCAAGCTCTTGATTTGTAAAATCGCGAATTTCTGTAACCTTCATATGCTTACGCCTCCTCTTCTTGCTGGGCGCGCGTTACGAATTTGCACTTGACGGGCAGCTTGTGGGAAGCAAGACGCATCGCCTCTCTTGCCACCTCTTCAGAAACGCCGCCAATCTCAAACATAACCCGGCCAGGCTTAACCACTGCCACCCAGTATTCAGGTGAACCCTTACCGCTACCCATACGGGTTTCAGCGGGTTTTTCAGTAACCGGCTTATCCGGGAAAATTTTAATCCAAACCTGTCCGCCTCTTTTGATATAACGAGTCATCGCAATACGGGCAGCCTCAATCTGATTTGAGGTAATCCAGGCAGCAGTCTGTGCCTGCAAACCGTATTCACCATAGGTTACGGTATTGCCACGGGTTGCTTTGCCTGTCATTCTGCCACGCATGACTCTTCTGTATTTCACTCTCTTAGGCAATAACATCCTTCAATCATTCCTTTCTTCTAGAAGTTGCAAACGCCTTAAGCCTTTGCAGGTGCCGGCTTTGCGGCCTTCTTGCTTTCGGGAAGAATCTCACCTTTGTAGATCCAAACCTTAACGCCGATCTTACCGTAGGTTGTGTTTGCTTCCCAGAAACCGTAATCAATGTCGGCTCTTAAGGTCTGCAGGGGAATTGTGCCTTCATGATAATGCTCTGCTCTGGCAATTTCAGCACCGCCCAAACGGCCTGAACAACTGGTTTTAATACCCTTTGCGCCCAGCTTCATAGCACGGCCCATAACAGACTTCATAGCCTTTCTGAAGGAGATTCTTCTCTCCAGCTGAGCTGCAATGTTCTCAGCTACCAGCTGTGCGTCAACATCAGGATGTTTAATCTCCTCAATGTTCAGCGCAACATTTTTGCCGGTTAAAGCTTCTAATTCCTTCTTAACCTTGTCAATTTCGCTGCCCCCACGGCCAATAATGATACCGGGCTTTGCTGCAAAAATGTTAATCTTCACTCTCTTTGCAGTACGCTCAATTTCAATTTTGGATACGCCGGCTGCGAACAGCTTTTTCTTTAAGAACTTTCTAATGTTGTAGTCTTCTACCAAAAGATCACCAAACTGAGAGTCCTGAGCAAACCATCTGGAATCCCAATCCTTGATGATACCAACTCTTAATCCATGCGGATTTACTTTCTGACCCAAGCTACTTACCTCCTTCTTGTCTTATTCTTTTTCCTTCAATACAATCGTAATATGACTGGTCCGTTTTCTGATTCTAAACGCTCTGCCCTGTGCTCTGGGACGAACTCTTTTCAGTGTCGGGCCCTGACAAGCAAAGATTTCAGCAACATACAGCTTGTTAACGTCCATGTTGTTGTTATTCTCTGCATTGGCAATCGCCGATTTCAAGAGCTTTTCCACAGGCTCGCTGGCGGCTTTGGGTGTATTCTTTAAAATACCCAGTGCAACACCTACAGGCTTGTTTCTGATCAAATCTATTACAATCTTAACTTTTCTAGATGAAATACGTGCATAGCTCAGTTTTGCTCTGGCTTCCACAAAGATTCCTCCTTTCTTACAAGGGAATTTTATCTAACGCCCGACGTTTTGTTGCCGGCGTGGCCTTTATAGGTTCTGGTCGGTGCAAACTCGCCCAGCTTGTGTCCGACCATATCCTCTGATACAAAGACCGGAACGTGCTTTCTGCCGTCATGTACAGCAATTGTATGTCCTACCATTTCAGGGAATATGGTAGAGCTTCTTGACCAAGTCTTAACAACTTTTTTGTCGCCGGACTCGTTCATAGCAACAATCTTCTTCATCAGGCTTTCTGCAACAAAAGGCCCTTTTTTAGTCGATCTGCTCATTCTTTTTCCTCCTTCGCCCAAGTTGGCTTGCGCAGGCCGCTATGCGGCCCCGCAGCGGTTACGCATGGCTTAGCGTGTGCCACGACGTTTTACAATGAATTTATCATTCAGGTTCTTTTTCTTTCTGGTCTTCAGGCCCAGTGCCGGTTTACCCCAAGGCGTAACAGGTCCGGGACGACCAATCGGTGAACGGCCTTCACCACCACCGTGGGGATGGTCATTCGGGTTCATAACAGAACCTCTGACGGTGGGACGAATACCCATGTGACGTTTTCTACCGGCCTTACCGATGGATACGTTCTCATGATCCAGATTACCAACCTGACCGATGGTTGCCATACAATTCAGTCTGATGTAGCGAACCTCGCCGGATGGCAGTCTTACCTGTGCATACTTATCTTCCTTAGCCATCAGCTGAGCTGCGCCGCCTGCTGAACGAACCAGCTGGCCGCCCTTGCCGGGCATCAGCTCGATATTGTGAATCAGTGTACCAACAGGGATAAACTGAATCTGCATTGCGTTACCGGGCTTAATATCAGCACCGTTGGGGTCTGTAATCAAAACATTGCCGTCGGTTACACCCAGAGGCGCTAAGAAGTAGCGCTTCTCGCCATCTTCATACTGCACCAGTGCGATGTTTGCTGAACGGTTGGGATCATACTCGATACCGATAACGGTTGCAGCACCGACCTTGTTTCTCTTAAAGTCAATGATTCTGTACTTTCTTTTATTTCCGCCGCCTCTATGCCGAACAGTGATTCTACCGTAGTTATTTCTACCGCCGTTTTTGCTGAGGGAAGTCAACAGGGAGCGCTCAGGCTCACTCTTTGTAATCTCCTCAAAGGTAGAAACGGTCATAAATCTTCTGGCAGGAGAGGTAGGATTAAACTTCTTGGTAGGCATCCTTTTTCCTCCTATACTAAAATAATAATGTGGGCATTACGCCATGCCGTCAAAGAATTCGATGGTCTTGCTGTCTGCGGTCAGAGTTACAATGGCTTTCTTCCAGCTTGCTCTTCTGCCTTCGTATCTGCCCATGCGCTTCATTTTGCCCATCATGTTCAGCGTGTTCACGCTTTGAACCTTCACACCGAAGATTTCTTCAATAGCCTTTTTGATTTCAATCTTGTTGGCCGATTTCTTCACCTGGAAGGTGTACTTCTTATCAGAAATCTGATCCATGCTCTGCTCGGAAATGATGGGTTTTATGATAATATCGTGTGCATATGTCATTATGCATACACCTCCCCTAATTGGTCGGCAGCACCCTTTGCAAGAATGATGGTTTTGCAGTTTAATACATCATAAACATTCAACATTCCCACAAAACTGGTCTTCACACCCTCAATGTTCTTTGCGCTGCGATAAACAGCTTCATTCTTTTCAGGCAGAATGATCAGTGCTTTGCCGTTTACGTTCAGATTCTTCAGCATAGCTGCAATCTGCTTGGTCTTGATTTCAGATACTGCGATTTCATCCAGCACCATGATTTCCTGACCTGCTGCTTTAGCAGATAAAGCAGACTTCATAGCCAGTGCACGAATCTTTTTGTTTACGCTCATTGCGTAGCTTCTCGGCTTCGGAGCAAACACAACGCCGCCGCCTGTCCACTGCGGTGAACGAGTGGAGCCCTGACGTGCCCGGCCTGTTCCTTTTTGTCTCCAGGGCTTAGCACCGCCGCCACGAACCTCAGCACGGGTCAGCGCACTCTGAGTGCCCTGTCTCTGATTGGCAAGATAAGCCACAACCACAGAATGTACTGCTGCTTCGTTCGGTTCAATACCGAATACTGCATCATTTAATTCGTAGTTGCCCATCTCTTTGCCTTCCATATTGTATAATACCACGTTAGGCATGATACTTCCTCCTTTCGATACAGGCCGCTTAGCGAGCCTTTACAGAATTCTTGATGATAACCAAACCGCCCTTGGGTCCGGGAACTGCGCCACGGATTGCCAGGATGTTCTTTTCTGCGTCAATCTTGACAACAGACAGGTTCTGAATTGTAACCTTTTCAACACCCAGGTGACCTGCCAGCTTCTTGCCCTTCATAACACGAGAGGGTGTGGAGCAGGCACCCATGGAACCGGGGCCTCTGTGGTAACCGGAACCGTGAGTCATAGGACCACGATGGGTTCCCCAGCGCTTAACTGTGCCGGCAAAACCTTTACCCTTGCTGATACCTGTTACATCAACAGAATCACCTTCGGCAAAAACGTCTGCCTTAATCTCGTCGCCCACATTCATTTCAGCTGCGTTCTCCAGCTTGAACTCCTTCAGGTATTTCATGTAACCGGTACCGGCTTTTTTGAAATGACCCTGCAGGGGCTTGGTTGTATGTTTTTCCTTCTTCTCCAGGAAACCGACCTGAACAGCATCGTAGCCGTCGTTTTCAGCGGTTTTCTTCTGGATAACTCTGCACGGACCGGCTTCAATGACGGTAACGGGAATTAACACGCCGTCTTCGCCGAAAAGCTGTGTCATGCCGAGCTTTTTGCCTAAAATCGCTTTCTTCACAAAAGCACCTCCTAAAAATGTTGGTTATTGGTTCACCCAAAGGCGGGTGAACATGACCCGCTGCCGCACCTGCGGCTGCAGTGCCTTTTAACAAACCCGGCTAATGCCTTGGTTTGCGAAATGCATTAATACTTCATCTCAATGTCCACACCGGCAGGCAACTCGATTCTCATGAGAGCATCAACTGTCTTGTTGGTGGGGAGCAGGATGTCAATCAGACGCTTGTGAGTCCGCATTTCGAATTGCTCACGGGAGTCTTTGTACTTGTGGACAGCTCTTAAGATTGTAACAATCTCTTTCTTCGTAGGAAGCGGAATAGGACCGGAAACCTTTGCACCGGTTCTCTTGGCTGTTTCCACAATTTTTTCGGCAGACTGATCAAGAAGAACATGATCATATGCCTTCAGTCTGATTCTGATTTTTTGACTTGTCTGTGCCATTGTCTTTCCTCCTTCTTGAATTTGACACTTCCTTATTAAATAGGAAGTCTTGTTTTGTCTGTGCATGAAGAAACGGCTCGCCGAAGCTACTGCACGGGCATCAGCTTCTGTTCAAAAAGCGTACACACAGCCGGGTGTTTCGCCTTTGGCCATAAATAAAGCCCAAAAACCTCTGTTTCTGGGCCAGTCACGCTTTTTTGCGGTCTTCCCCACTTGGAAATCCCGAACACAAACGAAAACAAAAAAGGACAAAAAGGCAGACAAAACCGCCCTGATAAGCTTTTTTCTCTTCATTTGCGTATGACTAGTCGCCCGGTTTCTTGAATCGGACATTCTCCACGGAAAAACCCGCCCCGAAGGCGGCAACCTCCCGCTTCATCGTATGTCATGTCACAGCTCTTTAATGATACACCAAATGAAGAAAAAAAGCAAGTTTTAAACGAAAAAAAGCGAATAAAAATTTTAACAAACTTTTTAATAATTTTACGAATTTTTTTGTGCACTTTTTCAGCTTTAGTGTTTTTGTCTGTCAACACAACAACATCTTGTTATTTCGTTGCCCTCCAGGACACGCTCTCAACCTGAATGACCGTGTTATAGCGCACATCCTGTTCTTTTAGCAGTCTGTCAACCTCTGCCGCCGCCTGTTCGCGATCCTGAGGCCCCAAGCTATAGGGAACCTCCAAATCAAAAATCAAATTGATGTTTTGTTCGCCGTCTGTCATGCGGAAATCATGAATGGTAAAGCTCGGATTCACCTGCTGCACACAGGAGAGAACCAGACTGCGCAAACTGTCAATTCGTTCATTCTGCACACAGACAGGGTCCATATGAATCACTATATGAATCCCCAGCTCTGCTAAAATTTGCTTTTCTGTGGCATCAATTACTTCATGTATGGTCACAAGATTTCCGTTTTCCGGCACCTCTGCATGGATAGATGCCATACAACGTCCCGGACCATAATCATGAATAATCAAATCATGAACGCCCTGAATGCAATCCTGTTCCATAATCATCTCACAAATTTGCTCTGCCACAACCGGGTCTGGCGTGGTTCCCAAAAGAATGGTGACCGTGTCGCGGGCAATCCCATAACCCGTGAACATAATTAAAACAGAAATGATAAGACCCATAATCCCATCAACCGGCGCATCCACCCAAAGGCCGATGAACATAGAAAGAAGCACAGCCCCCGTGGCAAAAACGTCATTTAGGCTGTCCTGGGCAGCGCCACGAATCATAACAGAAGAAATGGCCTTGCCTATATAACGGTTGGCAAAATACAGCCACAGCTTAGCAGCAATGGAGAAGACCAGAACAATCACCGACAAAAGATTGAAGGTTGATTTCTCATAGTGAAAAATTTTACCCACCGAGGTGCGGAGCAATTCAAATCCAACCAATATAATAAGGAAGGAAACAATTAAAGAGGCAATATATTCCACCCGTCCGTGACCGAAGGGATGCTCCTCATCGGCATGTCTTCCCGCCGCTGTTATGCCAATAAGCGATACCACAGAAGAGCCCATGTCGGATAGATTATTAAACGCATCGGATAACACCGCAATAGAGCCAGCTAAAACGCCAGCGCATAACTTAAGTGCGAATAACACAAAATTGCAAACAATGCCCAAGGACCCTGCCAGTTTTCCATAGGCTGTGCGCACCAATGGGTCACTCACCGCTTCGTGATTCTTAATTCGTTTTGCAATTAGTAGTTTAATCATTATTATCATCCTATCTATAGCCGCTAGAGCACTTATTACAGTATAGAATACCATATTCTTCCTGCCATGTCAATAAAAACGTGCGCACTGCCATCTTTCAGGATATCTATCCGCCAAATGATAGCCCACTACGAAACACTTTGATTAACCGCAACACCGCCATTGCCCTCATTCGCATATTTCGGCTTTTTTGCAGCCTCTTCTGTCTCGGGTTTTGCCTGTTCCTCTGACAGCTTTGCAATCATCTGCCGCAAATCAAACAGTTGATTCTTAATATGCCGAATCTCGTCTTGCAGCTGCTCAACAACAGGGTCAGCTGTGGGGCGTGACTCCTCTTCAGGCATGCCCATGCTGCGGGCAAAGGCTTGGGCTTCATATCCCCGGGGATGAATGGCGGGACGGGTTCGCTCAACCATCTCTTCCTGAAGTCCGGGACAGGCATAGAGCATAATGTCTCTATCCTGTTCATAGCCATAGGCCTGACGAAATGCACCGCCTTCCCAAATACCATAAAGCACTGGTGATACAGAGGCTCCCTTCATGTAGCGCACCGGCTTTGACCATTTGCCGCCGTCATCAACAGAATAAGAAGACATGACGCCGCCGTTTTCCCGCCAGGACAGATATAGCCTGCCGCCGTCATGGCAAAAAACAGGTACCGCATCTTTAGGGCAGTCTAAATAGACAGTGACCGGTGGCGTATCTTGACCTTGTTCTGTCTTTTCAAAGTAGACCAAATTTGAAACAGAATCAACGGTCTGCAAGGCAGCATACCGCACCCGGTCACCCGGCTCCACCAGAGCACCCCGAACTGAAGGTCCTGCTGCCGGATGTACCGGCACAAACCGCCCAAACTCCTTGCGTGACCAACGATAAAGCCGCTGTCCGCTGATGCCGGATTCATTTTCATATAAAACAGTTATATCTGTTCCTGTGTGAGCCACAGAGAGAAAAGGGGGAGACTGCAGAGTGATGCGGTCCACCACAGTTGGCGGTTTGTCAGGCGCCGAGAGAATCTGGTGAACCAGCATGTGCTTCTCTTGATAGGCAATCACATAAAAGAGATTTAAAAACCCGCCCATGGGCACCAGTGAAAAATACTTGGGATAGGGAACTGAGGATTTGCTCTCCAAAAGGGTGGTCTTGTGCCAGACCTCCTTCTCCTGCGTCAGGTAAAGAATGCTGCCCGATTTATCCTGACAAACAATGTGAATCCCATCGCCCACACCTGCGGCACAAAAGTCTTCACAAGCCTCCGGCAACAACACCTCAAAGTTTAAAAACCGACCGTTTTCCCGTTTTCGGAAACACAATCCATAAAAGGGTTTCATAAAAAAATGCCACCAATGACCTTGGCAGCGAATTAAATATTCCTGCACGTGCTACACTCCTCACCGTAAATTTCCTTGGTAAAGTGTATGTCAAGCTTACAGGATTTATGAGCTCTTTATGGTTTGCGAGAGTCATTTCAAAACAACTCTCCCACCATACATAAAGAAAAAAGGGGATGCAGAAAAACCAACGGTTTACTGCAACCCCATGTTGTTATTGTTTTTAGTTTTTCTTAGTTTAATTTGCCCTTTAAAGTTTTCAGAGAATCATCCAACTCTGCCGGCAGCTTGTCGCCAAAGGTGTCTGCAAAGAACTTTTCAATGTCAGCAGCTTCAGCAGTCCAAACATCTTTATCAACATTCAACAGCTCAGCAATGGTATCGCTGGTCACATCAGAAAGACCTTCAATATCAATGTCGCCGGTATTGGGAACGTAACCAATTGCGGTTTCCTTAGCATCAACCTTGTCATCGCAACGGTCTAAAATCCAGTTCAGAACACGCATGTTGTCGCCAAAGCCGGGCCAGATGAAGTTGCCGTCATCGTCCAGTCTGAACCAGTTAACGTTGAAGATTTTGGGAGCCTTGTCACCCAGCTTTTTGCCCATGTCGAGCCAATGCTGGAAGTATTCAGCCATGTGATAACCGCAGAAGGGACGCATAGCCATGGGGTCATGACGAACAACGCCAACCTTACCGGTTGCAGCTGCTGTGGTTTCAGAAGCCATAACAGCACCCACAAACACACCGTGATCCCAATCTCTTGACTGGTATACCAGCGGAGCAGCCTTTGCACGACGGCCGCCGAATACGATTGCGGAAATGGGCACGCCCTTACCGGAATTGAATTCGGAGCTGATGCAGGGGCAGTTCTCTGCCGGAGCAGTAAATCTGGAGTTGGGATGTGCACCACTGGTGCCCACCTTGTCAGCCTTGTCATATTTGGTGTAATCCCACTCTTCGCCACGCCAGTTCAAAGCGTTCTTCGGGGGATCGTTATCAAGACCTTCCCACCAAACGGTGTTGTCATCTAAGTTATGAGCAACGTTGGTGAAAATGGTGTTCTTGCGGGTAGAAGCCAATGCATTGGGGTTAGAGTTTTCGTTGGTGCCGGGGGCAACGCCGAAGAAACCGTTTTCGGGGTTAATGGCCCACAGTCTGCCATCTTCACCCACACGCATCCAGGCAATGTCATCACCAACACACCAAACTTTATAACCCTGCTTGCGATATTTTTCCGGCGGAATCAGCATTGCCAGATTGGTTTTACCACAGGCAGAGGGGAATGCTGCTGCAATGTATTTTACTTCGCCCTTGGGATTTTCAAGACCTAAAATGAGCATGTGCTCAGCCATCCAGCCTTCGTTTTTGCCCAAGAAAGAAGCAATACGCAGAGCAAAGCACTTTTTGCCTAAAAGAACGTTTCCGCCATAACCGGAGTTAACAGAGATAATAGTGTTATCTTCGGGGAAGTGGCAGATATATCTCTTAGATTCGTCAATATCACATTTGCAGTGAAGACCCTTAATCCAGTCTTCGCTGTCACCCAGTGCTGCCAGAACGTCAGCACCAACACGGGTCATGATAGCCATGTTTAAAACAACGTAGATAGAGTCAGTCAGCTCAATACCGATTTTGGAGAACTCAGAACCAACAGGACCCATAGAATAAGGAATTACATACATGGTTCTTCCTTTATAAGAATCCTTAGCAATGTCATACAGCATTTTATATGCTTCCTGAGGATCCATCCAGTTATTAGTGGGGCCGGCTGCCTCTTTTGTCTTGGCACAGATAAAGGTTCTGTCCTCAACGCGGGCAACGTCGTTCACTGCGGTGCGGTGCAGGTAGCAACCGGGCAGTTTTTCTTCATTCAGCTTAATCATTTCTCCGGTTGCACAGGCTTCTGCACGCAGAGCCTCATACTGTGCTTCGCTACCGTCAATCAAAACCACGTTATCGGGCTTGACCAGCTCTTTCATTTGCTCAATCCATGCATTTACGGATTTGTTGGTAATTGTCATCTCTAACACTCCTTCGATGAAAAATTTTAACTGAACCGGAGTCTGGCTCCGATTTTTTACAAGTAGATTTTATAGACTTTATAAAAAAGCCGATTACATATTATTATGTCATAAAATGCGAGTTTCGTCAAGATAAATATGATGGAATTCACATTTTTTTAATGAAAACAGAATCAACGAAAATAAAAACCCAAAATCCTCGGAATGGCTGCAGAAAAAGCAGCAGAGCAGGCAACGAAACCTCTGTCGGAAAGAATCATAGAGGCCCCTGCGGCACAGCCTTTCTCTGTTTGTTATTTTTTTAACACAACACCGTCTAAGACACCTATCCCGTTTGTTTGGAATCTGTCACTCACAGACACATAATCCTCTAATCGGGTGTTGATTTTTAACTGCACATAACATTGTTAAATTTCTGCCAATATGTATTTTATCATGTTCTCTGCATTTTTACAAGAGCAAATTGCAACATTTCTGTCCTTTTTTGTTTTTTGGCAACGGCTCTCCGGCTTTTCTTCTCCGTTCATATTGACATTTTATCCCTAATATATTATAATAAATGCTGGTATATTGAAAAAAATCAGGTGTAAGACCGTCAAATTTATACGCCCATACAGTCAAGGAGGGGAACATTTTGAAAAAAAAGATTTTGATTTCTGCAGATTCCACCTGCGACTTAACCCCTGAGTTACTGGAAAAATATCAAATTCGATTACTGCCGCTATACATAACCTTTGGCGACGAAAGCCTGCGAGACGGCATTGATATCACGCCGGATGAATTATATAAAAAGGTAGAAGAAAGTAATATTCTGCCTAAAACTTCTGCCACTTCTATTGGCGATTTCACTGCATATTTTGAAAAGCTGCTGGAAGAAGCAGAGCAGGTGATTCATTTTACTTTAAGCTCCGGCCTTTCCTGCACCTATCAGAATGCTGTTTTAGCAGCAGAAGAATTTCCCGGTAAGGTTTTCCCTGTGGATACGTTAAACCTCTCCACCGGTGAAGCACTAACGATTTTAAATGCCGCCGATTTACTGGCTGGCGGTGCTTCTGCCGAGGAAATTGTTGCAGCATCAAAAGCTTATGCACAGCGGGTTAACGCCAGCTTTGTTGTGGAAAATCTGGAATTTTTATATAAGGGCGGCCGTTGCAGTGCTTTGTCGGCTCTGGGTGCCAACCTGTTGGGAATTAAGCCCTGTATTGAAGTGGGTGAAGGAAAAATGGACGTGGGAAAAAAATATCGGGGTAAATTTCAGGCCGTTCTTAAAAAATATGTGGAAGAACGTTTGTCAGAAGGCGAGGTTGACCCTGAGCGGATTTTTGTTACCCATGCCGGCTGCGACGCTGCAGTTGTAGATAGCGTGCGTGATGCCGTGGAGGCTACAGGTTTGTTCCATCAGGTGCTTGTGACCCGTGCTGGATGCACGATTTCTGCCCACTGCGGACCTAATACTCTGGGCATTTTGTTTGCCCGCAAATAAATCGTATATTCATTGCCGAAAGGCGTTATCAATTCGGAAAGGACTGGTCTCATGAGTCTAATTGTACAAAAATTCGGTGGCTCGTCTGTGGCTAATGCTGAACGTGTTTTCAACGTGGCAGATATCATCACGAGCACTTATAAAGCCGGCAACCAGGTTATTGTCGTTGTTTCAGCACAGGGCGACACCACCGACGACCTGATTGAAAAAGCAAAAGAAATCAACCCGAACCCCTCAAAGCGTGAAATGGATATGCTGCTTTCCACCGGCGAGCAGATTTCTATCGCTCTGCTGGCCATGGCCATTGAAAAGCTGGGCTTTCCTGTGGTGTCTTTAACAGGCTGGCAGGTAGGTGTTCACACAGATTCTAAATATTCCGCCGCCCGCATCAGAAAAATCGAGCAGGAGCGGATTCAAAAAGAACTTGACAAAAAGAACATTGTCATTGTGGCCGGCTTCCAAGGCTTGAATCGTTACGGCGACATCACCACCTTAGGCCGTGGCGGCTCCGATACCTCAGCTGTTGCACTGGCAGCGGCGTTGCATGCTGATTTATGCGAAATCTACACCGATGTAGACGGTGTGTATACCACTGACCCCAGAATTGTACCAAACGCTTCCAAGCTGGATGAAATTACCTTTGATGAAATGCTGGAGCTGGCAAGTCTGGGTGCCAATGTGCTGCATAACCGCTCTGTAGAAATGGGTAAAAAATATAATGTAAACATCTGTGTCCGTTCCAGCCTGACCCGGGCAGAGGGCACCATCGTTAAGGAGGTTGTCAACGTGGAAAAAATGTTAGTTAGAGGCGTTGCAAAGGATTCTGACGTGGCTCGGATTTCTCTTTGTGGCATTTCAGATACACCGGGGAAAGCTTTCAGAATCTTCTCACTGCTTGCTAAGAAGAATATCAATGTAGATATCATTCTCCAGTCTATTGGCCGTGAAGGCTCAAAAGACATCAGCTTCACAACTTCAGAACAACATTTGGACGAAGCTCTTGCACTCTTAGAGGAAAATAAGGATGCTATCGGATATCAGAGTCTTGACTGGACCAAGGATGTTTCCAAGGTTTCCATCGTGGGTGCCGGCATGGTTTCCAACCCCGGCGTTGCAGCTAAAATGTTTGAGGCGCTCTACGAAGCACAGATTAACATTCACATGATTGGTACTTCTGAAATTAAGGTGTCAGTTCTGATTGACGCCGGAGCCGAAGACAAGGCTGTTCGTGCTATTCACGATAAATTTGAGCTGTAAATCACAGAGAAGCAACAGGAAAAGGTCGCTATGGAAAGGCAGCAGCGAATGCCTGTTGTGATATCAGGGCCTACAGTTCGGCGCACTTTAAACAAAGGAAGTGATATCATGAATTTAAAAAAATTCAAGTATATCAATGTAGATGTTTTAATCGGTGAAAAAACCTGCCTGACAGGTGACCTTGTGTCAGAGAGCGCCGTTAAAATTGACGGCACCGTTCACGGCAATATTAAAACCACCCGTGAAGTGATTCTTTCAGAGAGTGCCTGTGTTGAGGGCGACATCTCCGCTCTGGCACTCATTGTTGCAGGCCGGCTTAATGGCAATGTAACAACCCGGGAACAGCTTTTAATTAAAAGCACAGGCGTTTTAGAGGGAAATGTTGAAACCGGTTCCTTGGTCATTGAAGAAGACGGCATCTTTAACGGCATGAATCATTCCGCCCCCAAAGAGCCTGCCCCCGTCACCAAGACAGAGCCGGAAACAGGCTCTGTGCCTGAGACTGTGTCTGCAGACGAAGAACCCGTTGAAGCATAAAACAGGAGGCATAATCAAATATGCACTTTTATGAGCTAATATTCATCGCTGTCGGCCTTTCCATGGATGCCTTTGCTGTTTCTCTTTCAAACGGCATGGTGATTCAGGACCTGCGCTTGAAGGACGCATTGAAATTCGGTTTTTTCTTTGGTCTTTTTCAGATGCTCATGCCTCTCATCGGTTGGGCCGCAGGACGAATGTTTGCCGATTATATCACAGCACTTGACCACTGGGTGGCTTTTGCACTTTTGGGATATGTGGGCGTTAAAATGATTATAGAGGCAGTTAAGGGTGATGATGCTGCGACAGGAAGCACACAAATTAAGGTGCTGCTGATTCTGGCCATTGCCACCAGCATTGATGCACTGGCTGCCGGCATCACTTTCGCTTTTATGAGTACAAACTTTTCCATCTGGTCAAGCGTTATCACCATCGGGCTGATCACCTTTTGCCTTTGCACTTTGGGCGCACTTCTTGGCAAGCGTGCCGGAACAGCATTGGGCAGCCGTGCACAAATTGCCGGCGGCGTTGTTTTGGTTTTGATGGGATGCAAAATTTTAATAGAACACGCTTTTTTTCAATAGGAATATAATACAAAAGGAGCTGTTACAGAGTTTTCTGCGACAGCTCCTTTTTTATTATTCTTCTTCAAAAACGTCTTTACCGAGACCGCAGACCGGACAAACCCAATCCTCAGCCACATCTTCCCAGGCCGTGCCGGGGGCAACACCGTTGTCAGGGTCGCCTACCGCAGGGTCATACACATATCCGCAGGGACAAACGTATTTCTTCATAGTTACGCCTCCATTTCTTTTAAAGTACTAACGACGGGGCTGTATAAACCCGTGCCGCAAATTCACTGTTTAATGTATACAAGCCTTTTGAATCATTGCCAAACAGCTCCATTTTAGTAATCATGTCCTCTGAGGTTTTCTCCTCCTCAAGCTGTTCTTTAACAAACCAATCCAAAAATTGCATGGTTCTGAAATCTTTTACGCTATATGCCTCCGCATAAATATCATTGATAAGCTGGGTGACATAACGCTCATGCTCCAACGACATTTTCAGCGGGTCCATCAGACTTTTCGGTTCTTTATCAGGCTTGGCAACAGCCTCTAATGTAACTTTTTCACTGTTGTTCTGCAGATATTCTAAAATGAGCATGGCATGGTCCCGCTCCTCTTGCGCCTGTACTTTATACCAGTTTGAAAAACCATCCAGTCCCTGTGCCTCATAATAAACGGAGAAATCAAGATATAAATAGGCAGAATAGAGCTCCTTGTTAATCTGGTCATTAAGCAATGCTGAAACCTTTACATTTAACATAATTTCCACCTCGTTTCATTCTTATACAGCAGCTATGAAAAAATTTCATAGCTGCTGTCTGTTTTTTATTCTGCTGCTCCACTCATGATTTCAGAAATAATATCTAAAACCTTCTGATGGCAACCGCCGCAGCCTGTGGAACAGTTTGTGACCTTCTGCACATCTTCAAACGCCGCAAGAACATTGTCAAATCTTGTTGCATTGTGAAGAACGTCAGATATATCGCTGTAGCTTACCTTTTTGCAGTTACAAACCATATAATTCTCTTTCATAACAACCTCCGAAATTAACAGAAGTATCTTTTCAGAAGACCTTCTAAGCCCTTGCCATGTCGAGCCTCGTCTCTTGCCATTTCGTGAACCGTGTCATGAATGGCATCAAGACCGTTTTTCTTAGCGCAGGATGCCAGGTCGAACTTGCCCTGTGTTGCGCCATATTCGCAGTCAACTCTCCACTTGAGGTTGTCTTTCGTTGTAGCCTTCATGTTGGGCTCCAAATCTTCGCCTAACAGTTCAGCAAATTTCGCTGCGTGCTCAGCCTCTTCATAAGCTGCCTTTTCCCAATACAGACCAACTTCAGGATAGCCTTCTCTATGAGCAATTCTTGCCATGCAGAGATACATACCAACTTCGGCACATTCGCCGTTGAAGTTTGCCATCAGCTGTTCAAAGATATATTTTTTATCTTCTTCGCTGATATCGGGGTTGTTTTTCACGGTTTTACCATAAACACCATATTCGTGCTCAGCAGCTAAAGCAGCGCCTTCTTCCATTTCTTTGAACTTCTCGGCAGGAACCTTACAAACGGGGCATTTTTCGGGAGCTGAAGCTCCTTCGTGAACATAACCGCAAACGGAACAAACAAATTTTTTCATAATTTTCATTCTCCTTTTTATAATGATTTATATTTTTTTAATTATTTAACTTTTTGAATGACAATGCTGGCAAACACCGGTGTAATAAACCTCTTGTGTTGCGACCTCAAAACCCTCTGGCAGCTGATCGTCTGGCTGAGCAGTATCAAAATCGAAAACCGTGCCGCAACCTGTGCAGAGAAAGTGACCATGGAGGTCAGTGCAAGCGTCAAACCGGGCCTTTTGTTCTTCAATGGTAATCATTTTAATGATGCCAGCTGCGGTGAGAAGCTTAACTGTGTTATACACCGTTGTCTTAGACAGCGTTGGAACCTGAGGCGACAGTGAAGTGTAAATTTCATCTGCCGTGGGATGGGTTCGGTGCTGTCTCAAATAGTCATAAATTAAAACTCGTGTCAGCGACGGCCTGATGTCGTGCTGGAGTAAGATTTCAGCAGATGTCATAACTGCACCTCTCTTTCTTTGTATTTGTTTTATTTCTGTATCGATTACAATTTTATTCTAACATCAAATTTTCTGTTTGTCAATAGTTTTTTTGAAATTTTTTAAAAATTTTTTGCCGCCATTCTTCCTTGCGAAATCCTCCCAGCCTCACCGGCATTTTTACGTATAAATTGGATAGAATAACTCTTGAATAACCGGAATGTTTGTGATACAATAAAAATATTCTAAGGACAGAAAGAAGGAAGAGCATGGATATCACAAAAGATGTTCGTTATATCGGTGTAAATGACCATGAGGTTGATTTGTTTGAAGGGCAGTATACCGTGCCCAACGGCATGTCATATAACTCCTACATGATTTTAGATGACAAAATTGCTGTGATGGATACTGTTGATGCACGGTTTACCCATCAGTGGCTGGATAATATTGAAGCTGTCGCCGGTGGCAGAAAGCCGGACTATCTCATTGTTCAGCACATGGAACCGGACCACTCGGCAAACATTGCAAACTTTATGCGCACCTATCCTGATGCTAAAATTGTTTCCGGCACCAAATCCTTTAAAATGATGCAGCAATTTTTCGGCACGGATTTTCCTGACCGCCAGATTGCGGTAAATGAGGGGGACACTTTGTCCCTCGGCAAGCACACCCTCACTTTTGTCACCGCTCCCATGGTTCATTGGCCAGAGGTTATTGTTACCTATGACAGTTGTGATAAAATTCTGTTTTCTGCCGACGGCTTTGGCAAGTTTGGTGCACTTGACGTTGAGGAAGACTGGGCCTGCGAGGCACGGCGGTATTACATTGGCATTGTGGGTAAATATGGCGCACAGGTGCAAAGCCTCTTAAAGAAAGCAGCAGGGCTGGACATTAGCATGATTTGCCCCTTGCACGGACCTGTGCTCAAAGAAAATCTGGGTTACTACCTGAATTTATATAACATTTGGTCCAGCTACAGCGTAGAAACTGAAGGCATTGTCATTGCCTACACCTCGGTATATGGCAACACCAAAAAGGCTGTGGAACAGCTGGTCGAAAAGCTCACCGCAAAGGGATGCCCCAAGGTGGTTGTGAATGATTTGGCTCGCTGCGACATGGCCGAGGCCGTGGAAGATGCTTTCCGCTATGGAAAACTAGTGCTGGCAACCACCACTTATAACGCCGAGATTTTCCCCTTTATGCGGGAATTTATTAACCACCTGGCAGAGCGTGGTTTTAAAAACAGGGTGATTGGTTTGGTTGAGAACGGCTCCTGGGCACCGCTGGCTGCCAAGGTTATGAAAAAAATGCTGGAGCCATGCAAGAACCTGACCTTTGCCGGCACAACCGTTACCATTCATTCCGCACTGAATGAAGAGAGTTCGGCACAGCTGGATGCTTTAGCTGAGGACTTATGCCGTGATTATCTGGCACAGCACAGTGAAACTGCCAACAAAAATGACCTGTCTGCCCTGTTCAACATTGGATATGGCCTGTATGTAGTGACATCAAATGACGGTAAAAAGGATAACGGCCTGATTGTGAACACCATTTCCCAGGTAACCAACACGCCTAACCGAGTTGCTGTTACCATTAATAAGGAGAATTATTCTCACCACGTCATTAAGCAAACAGGTGTTATGAACGTGAATTGTCTGTCTGTTGATGCACCCTTTAGGATTTTTGAGAATTTCGGCTTTCAAAGCGGCAGAACGGCAGATAAATTTGCCGGCAGTGAGGTTCTGCGTTCTGATAACGGACTGGCGTTCCTCCCCCGACATATCAATTCCTTTATTTCACTGAAGGTGGAGCAGTATGTAGATCTGGATACCCACGGCATGTTTATCTGCAGCATTACAGAGGCCCGTGTGATTGCCGACACAGAAACCATGACCTATACCTATTATCAAAATAACGTTAAACCCAAGCCCCAAACAGAAGGCAAGAAAGGATATGTCTGCAAAATCTGCGGTTATGTTCACGAAGGGGAAGTGCTGCCTGAGAACTTTATGTGTCCTTTGTGCAAACATGGTGCAACAGATTTCGAACCAATCGCATAACAATTGTGCCCTCCCTTTGGAGGGCATTTCTTTAGGAGTGATATACGTGGAGTTGCAAACCATTGCCCACATTCATAACGATTTTCATAAAAAATTCGGCATTCCCAGGCAAAGCGGATTGGTTCCTTTAGAATCGGTCATTGTGTTTGAAGAAGCATTCCGTCAGCCGGAGGCGCTCCATGGCATTGATGGCTATTCTCATTTATGGCTCATTTGGCAATTTTCTGATTGCGACGATACCGGCTGGCGTCCCACTGTCCGCCCGCCAAGACTTGGCGGCAACAAGCGGATGGGGGTGTTTGCCACACGGTCTCCCTTTCGTCCTAATCGGCTGGGGCTTTCCTCTGTTTCTCTTATGAGAGTGGAGAAGACTAAAGAGCTGGGGGCGGTTCTGCGGGTTTCCGGTGCTGACCTGATGGACGGCACACCCATTTATGACATTAAACCCTACATTGCCTATACCGATGCACATCCCGAGGCGGTTTCCGGTTTTGCAGAAGCATTTGCTGATTATGGTCTTTCTGTGATTTGCCCGGAAGAGATATTAACCATTGTTGAGCCAGGTCAACGGGATGTTTTGTTGAAAATCCTAGAGCAAGACCCTCGCCCCGCCTACCAACATGACCCGGAGAGAGTTTATAAAATGGACTTCGGACCCTATGCCATTAGTTTTCAAGTTGCAGATAGCGTGCTCACAGTAACCAGTATCGAAAAGCTTTAAAACGGCTTTTCGTTTCTAATTTTTTAGAATTAAAGTATATTGTATTCCATAAAAACAGACCGCAGACGTTTGTCTGCGGTCTGTTTGTTATTCTCCTATGCCGTTTAAATATGCCATCGGATCTGTTGGCGAACCATTAATTCGCACTTCAAAATGAAGGTGCGGGCCGGTGCTACGGCCGGTGTTGCCAACCCTGGCAATCAAATCGCCCTTAGCAACCACCGTTCCCTCCGGCACAAGCAACTCACTACAGTGGCCATAATAGGTCACAATGCCATTGCCATGGTCCAGCTGAATCAGGTAGCCATAACCGCCGTCGTTATAGTCAGAATAAATAACGGTGCCGTTGTCGGCGGCATAAATATCCGTGCCGACTGATGCGGCAATGTCCACACCCTGATGACTTCTGCCCCAACGTGAACCAAAGCGGGAGCTCAGCGTTCCGTTTGCCGGAACAGCCAGACTGCCGGTTCCTATAGGGCTAGGAGGCTCCTTCGTTCCTTTGCAAACAATTCTGTCAACGGCTGTTGACAACAAATTTTCTGAAACCACATTGCGCTCTGTTTCAACTCCGTTGACCGAGGTGACATAGGCCTCAATGACCCGTGAACCCTCGGCACCCTCCTGCTCAACCACAACGGTGCCTTCATATTTGGTGGGGTCCTCATTTTCAACTGTTTGATATGGAATCGTTTCCTCAATGGTTTGAAATGCTATGGTTTTCACCGACAAAAGCGGCTGACCCGTGGGAATATTCAAAGCTCCCGCCACAGGGTGCTCCGGGTCGTAAATGATGTTGTTCTTTAAAATATCGTCCACCGTGATGCCATAAGAGGCGGCAACATCTGCCAGCGCCTCACCTTCTGCCAGCTGGTGAACAGCTATGCGTCCTGCTGCAAGGGATTCGGCTGCACGCTCCTTTGTTGTCAATGCCTTTTTGGGCACAAATCGACGGGAGACTTTCACCGGTTGTAAAAATTCTGCAGTCACATCTGCCATACCTTGCGTGAAACTGTCTTTATATTCATTCAACACCGAAAGGGCGCTTTGCTCATTTGCCAGAGCAAAAATAATTTCATCCTCCACATACACGCCGTAAGCCGGCAGCATGTCGTCGCTGGTTGACTTGAGCTTTTCCTTCATGTCCTCATTGCTACTGAAAGCACCCTTGGCAATCAGTTTGGCAGAGAAGGTGGGCTTTCCCGCCGGAACAAAGTCAGCATCGCTCACATAATCAATTTCCCGATTAATTTCGCTGACTAATTCATGATATGTTGATTTGTTTCTAGCCACGCCTATTACCTGTCCGTTTACCTCAATCACACAACCTAAACTGCAGGTGCTGAGCAACACAACACAAGCAGCGGCGGCAACGGTTCCGGAAACCGCAGCAGAAAAAGCAAGACGTTTTGCATTTTCAATCAAAAAGCCACCCACGCCGGAGAGCAGTCCCGCCGCACCGGTTTTCACGGCAGCTGCCTGCTTTTTAAACCACGCAACAACCGTTTTTGTATAGTCAGTGGAAAGAGGCGGCCTGAATGTTAATGCGTCTGTCAGCCGCTTATGGTCAGCACGCAGGGTTGGTGCCAGCTCCACTTTCACACCTGTCTGCACCTTGGCATGAACTTTAGGAATTTCTACATAATATTTAGAAGGTATCTTTTCAATTCGCTTCACTGTGACACTTCTGCGGTTGCTATCCACTTGCTCACCTCGATTCATTTATTGCTTTTGCAATCGCTCTATATATAATATATGTAACTCACAACTAAATTATTACAAAATTATTAAAACACCACTATATTTTACAACAATTTCTTAATAATTGCAATGGGTAATTTGTAAATATTTTATGAATGTAGCTTAATTTTCATGTCTAATAAAGGCACAACAGGTTAAAAACCAAATAAACCCTGAGTGCTTAAACCTCTTTTCCATTGCTGCTCAGCAATTATATGCCCACACCAATAAATATGCCCCCGTATAACGGGGGGGTCATTTTCGGGCATAGCCCTAATACTACTGGCGACGCTACATAGCGTTTTATATTGGCCTGCCAGCCATGCAACTGCTACTTGCTACCCATAAATGGGTTATTATAGGGAACTCCTTGGTAATTCTTGCGGAACAAAAATAGGCTCCCTTGAGGCTCCCTTGAGGCTCCCTTGAGGCTCCCTTGAGGCTCCCTTGAGGCTCCCTTGTGTAAAGGGAGCTGTCAACGAAGTTGACTGAGGGATTGATTCTTGCCCCAAAATAAGGTCGCCTTTATCCCTCCACCACCTTCGGTGGTCCCCCTCCC
>JAZSAS010000070.1:0-6995 GCA_045602005.1 Clostridia bacterium | reverse complement strand
CCTCAGTCTCACTGCGTTCGACAGCTCCCGTCTTGCCTCCTTTGATGCGAAGCATTAAGGGAGGGGGACCACCGAAGGTGGTGGAGGGATAAAGGCGACCTTATTTTGGGGCAAGAATCAATCCCTCAGTCAACTTCGTTGTCAGCTCCCTTTACACAAGGGAGTCTCAAGGGAGCCTCAAGGGAGCCTCAAGGGAGCCTATTTTTGTTCCGCAAGAATTACCAAGGAGTTCCCTATAATAACCCATTTATGGGGAGCAAGTAGCAGTAGCATGGCTGGCAGGCCAATATAAAACGCTATGTAGCGTCGCCAGTAGTATTAGGACTATGCCCGAAAATGACCCCCCGTTATACGGGGGGATATTTATTTTTCAACTTGTTTATCATTTGCCAATCATCCACATTTTTATAATGGCGCAACATTCCCGCAGGTAGTCAGGAATCAGGGTTATCCAATCAGAATCCGCCTGCATTCGAGAGGCGATAACACCGGCGCTTTTTGCAAGCCTGCCGGCACGGTAAATATGAAAACGATTGGTGGTGTAGGCGGTTTTATATCCTTTTGGCAGTCTTTCATCAAGCAATGTTTTTGCATACAAAAAATTTTCATATGTAGAGGTGGCCTGTTCCTCGCGAATAATCACTTCCGGTGCAACACCGTGGCGGAGAAGGTAGCGTTCCATGGCTTCTGCCTCTGTGATGAGCTCCTGCACGCCCTGACCGCCGGAAACAACAATCAGTGCATCGGGGTTTTTCTTATGATATAAAACAGCTGCATTCAAACGGTAGGCCAAGGGTCGGGTGACCTCTTCACCATGAATACCGCCGCCTAACACGATTAGGGCATTTTCCTTAAAATTCACAGTGTCTGTTGTGGAAGACATGGTAATCACAGTGGTTATAAATGTAAAGGTGATAGCTCCTATAAATATCAAGGTTTTTATGATGGAGCCAAAACGATTATCAAGTAGATGGTTGATAATGTTAAAAAACAGAGAATAGAGCAGTAGGGCACCGCCGATGGCTGTCAACAACAAAAGCCCTGTGTTGCAATTGGAAACTGCCCATAGGTAAGCAGCGTTTATTAAAAGGATAGTTGCAAAAATGCCCATTAGAATTCGAAACAGCTTTTTCATTTGCTCCCTCTTTTCGTGGTTCTTATCTGTAGTATAGCAAATTTTATAGATTCTGTCAAATAACAAAATTCCACCCTGCAGGGTGGAATTTTCTTATTTTGTCATCATTGCATCTAATACTGAACCCATGGTTTTAAACATGGTATGAGTCCCTTTGTGCAATTTTCTGCGCTGACGGTCACTAACCGGGTCGATGACCATGGTGAGTGCAGAACCAACAATAGCGCCGGCAATGACGCCGCCTAAAAAGCTTATTTTCATGTTATTACCTCCGCCATATTTGAATTTCAATCTTAGTATGCAGCGGAAGTGAAATTTTATTCGAAAAAGGCTTACATAGAGTTGGCTTTTTCGGTGCAGGCCTGCATTGCTGCCATGATAGCACTACGGAATCCACATTCTTCCAGCCGCTTAACAGCTTCAATGGTTGTGCCCTTGGGTGAGCAAACCATGTCTTTTAATTCAGCAGGATGTTTACCAGTTTCCAACATCAGCTTAGCAGCGCCCATAACAGACTGTGCAGCCAAACGATATGCAGCGTTTCTTGCAATGCCGTCACGCACTGCGGCATCAGCCATGGCCTCAATCATCATGAAAACATAGGCAGGGCTGCTACCTGAAACAGCAATGACTGAGTTGAGCAGCGATTCGGGCAGAATCTGCACTTCGCCCACAGCCTGAAAGATTTCTTTTGCACCTGCAAACTCTTCAGAAGAAGCCGGCATATGTTCAGCGGCAATAACGCTCATGCCACACAGGGCCATGGCCGGTGTGTTGGGCATAACACGAATCACCTTAGCATCAAATCCAAGACATTCCTTAATTGCGGCAATCTCAACACCTGCCGCAATGGTAATGAACACTTTATCTTGAATTTTTTTTGCATACTTTTCCTTTAATTCTGCCAAAACACTGGGAAGAATAAAAGGCTTAACAGCCAGAATGACATAATCGCCTTTGAGAGCGTTATCGTTTCCTTCTTTGGCAGAGATGCCCATGTTTTTAAACTTTTTCAGTGCTTCAGCATTGGGGTCGCTGATGTAAATATCCTTTTCGCTGCAAAGTTCTGCAGCCAATACACCGCCGGTAATGGCAAAGGCCATATTACCGCCACCAATAAATCCCAGTTTCATAATCAATCACCTACACGTTTAATTCTGTTTTAACGCCCAGTTCATCTTGACAACGGTCAAGAATTGGTTTTACATATGAATCAATGAACCGCTGGGTTTGTTCAGGAGCACAGCCTATGTATTCTTTGGGAGACAGGGTGCTTTCCAGTTCTGCAAGGTCAAGCCCGAATGCAGGGTCAGCAGCAATGCGGGACAGCAAATCGTTTGCTTTTCCTTCTTCTTTTACCACTCTGGCAGCAGCCATAGAGTGCTGTCTGATGCGTTCGTGGAGCTCCTGACGGTCGCCGCCCTTTTTCACGGCCTGCATCATGATGTTTTCTGTTGCCATAAACGGCAGCTCACTCATAATGCGGCTTTCAATGACCTTGGGGTAAACAACAAGTCCTTCTGCAATGTTTAAGTAGATGGATAAAATCGCATCGGTTGCCAAAAATGCTTCAGGCACGCTGATACGCTTGTTGGCAGAATCATCTAAGGTTCTCTCAAACCACTGTGTGGCGGCTGTCACTGCCGGGTTTAAGCTATCTACAATCACATATCGTGCCAGTGAGGAAATTCGCTCAGAACGCATGGGATTCCGTTTATAGGCCATGGCAGAGGAGCCAATTTGATTTTTTTCAAAGGGCTCTTCCATTTCCTTCAAATGCTGTAAAAGACGCATGTCATTACTGAATTTATAAGCGCTTTGTGCAATGCCGCTTAAAATGTTCAGCACCTGACTGTCAACCTTTCGTGAATAGGTCTGACCGGAAACGGGGAAAACAGCCTCATAACCCATTTTTTCAGCAATGCGGCGGTCAGCTTCAACAACCTTTTCCATGTCGCCCTCAAAAAGCTCTAAAAAGCTTGCCTGTGTGCCGGTGGTGCCTTTAGAACCTAAAAGCCGTGCTTTTTTCATTTGGTGCTCCAGGTCTTCCAAATCAAGCAGGAGTTCTTGAATCCACAATGTGGCACGCTTGCCCACGGTGGTCAGCTGTGCCGGTTGAAAATGGGTGAAACCCAGGGTGGGTAAATCTTTATATCGCAATGCAAAATCTGAAAGAGCAGCAATGACACAGATGAGCTTTCTGTGAATCAATTTAAGTCCTTCGTTTAAAAGAATTAAATCGGTGTTATCGCCAACATAGCAGGAAGTTGCACCCAAATGGATGATGCCCTTTGCTTCGGGACATTGCTGACCATAGGCATGAACATGCGACATAACATCGTGCCGCACTTCCTTTTCCTTAGCACGAGCCACATCATAGTTAATATCTTCTGCGTGGGCACGCAGTTCTGCTAGCTGCTCATCTGTAATGGGCAGTCCCAGTTCCTGCTCGGTTTCAGCCAGTGCAATCCACAGCTTGCGCCAGGTTTTAAATTTTGTATCCTCTGAAAAAAGCTCCTGCATTTCACGACTGGCATAGCGTGAACAGAGAGGACTGTTGTAAACATCAGTTGCCATGGTTTTCTCCTTTGTTTTTTTTGTTTTTATTCTTCTGCAGCCTCGGGCGCCGCATCTTTTTTCGGCTCTTTGGTGAAGTTGATGCCGTCAACATAAATATCAATTGCTAAAACAGAAAGGTCGGTCATGGTTTCAATGCTGCGTTTCACGGCCTCTTGCAGTTCTGATGACACTGCCTGAATCTTCACTCCGTAATCCACTGTAACATGAAGCTCAATGCGAACCTGTTTCTCTTCCATTTCTACACGAATGCCCTTGGAAAAATTTTTCTTCACCAGCTTTTCAACAAAGCCTTCAGCCAAGGTGGCCGGCAGGTTGACACCCTGCACCTCGTTCACTGCCATGGCAGCAATCGTTTGCACCACATCTTCTGATATTTTGACGGAACCGTTTTCAACATATGTCGTATTTTCGTCCACAAGAAAAACCTCCTTTAAATAAAGTAATATTAGTATATCACGTTTAGATGAAAAAATCAAGATTTTTACAATGATTGTTCTTTGGTAAACAGACTCATTTTTTTATAGATTCTGCCTTGACAAACCAAAAAACGTATTGTAAAATAAAAACACAATTGAATATAGTCGGTTTTATGTTCTGCTCTGTTAAGGAAACTGAATGGAGCAGCTAAGATGGAATCGTGTGAAAGTCACGAGCGGTGCCGCCACCGTGAGCAGGGAGTTTTTATTTCGTTGCTGCAACAGCAGCAGTCACTGATGCCTCGGCATTGGGAAGGCAGAAATAAAAGTGATGAGTTGTGAGTCGGGAGACATGCATAAAACCAGAAATGCAACTACGGTAATATGGTGCATTTTAAAGCAATAGCAGAAGAAATTTCTGCTGTTTGTTATGCCTGCAAAAAATCGGCTGCGGTGTACTTTGTGTATGCTGCAGTCTTATTTTTTTGCCGTAGCTTAACTCTTTATTCTGCTGCAACAGCCAGCAATTTCATAAAAACAAAGGTGAAAGGAAGATGTTTAATGAAAAAGAAAATGGTATCATGGCTGATTCTGGTTGTCATGCTTTTTAATTTTGGCACAGGCTATGCCGGAGCTGAGGGTGACAATCTTGATGTTACAGTGTATGTTTCCATCAGCTTAAACGGTGCTTTTGTCAATAGCGCTGAGGAGGCAGCAGTTGTGGCCGTGCCGATTGAACTCACAGGAGAGACAAGCTACAATGTTGACGATGTTCTGCGTGCAGCTCATGAGTCCTTCTATGAAGGGGGTGCTGCTGCCGGATATGACTCTTCGGTGGGTGACTATGGTTTATATGTCACAAAGCTTTGGGGAAATACCAGCGGATGGTTTGGATATCAGGTGAACGGCGGCAGAGAGGTTGTTACGGATTTGACCCATGAACTGAGTGACGGGGATTATCTGGAGGCATATGTCTTTGAAAATAACGAATTATATGCTTTTTTTAATGCGATTGCTTCCACCGTTTTTGTTGATGATGCTCTGGAGCTGACACTGAGCCAGAACGGCTATGATGCCGATTGGAATATGGTTGTTTCTCCTTGTGTGGATGCAACTATTTCCATTAACGGCACAGTTACTGACATCACAACCGATGCAGAAGGCAAGGCAACGGTCTCCTTCGATACACCCGGTACTTATGTTATTTCTGCACAAAAGACAGTGGCGGCTGGGGAGACAATCTCAGCTATTGTTCCGCCTGTTGCAGTTGTTACGGTGACAGATACAAAGATAACAGTTCCGTCAGACAGCGAGCTGTGGGTGGGTCAAAAGGATTATTCCGGCTACAATTATAAACCCTTTACAAACCTTGAACCGGTAACCGTTTTACATGATGAAACGGAAGGAACCAGTACATATTATTATGAGATTGAAGATGAGAAAGATTGTAATTATCACATTAGTGGTGTAGATTATATCACCTATGCGGGAACATTCAACACAATTGATGCATTTGAATTGGTTGTTACTGAAGAAGAACTCTGTCTTGGTGGAAAAACCAAAACTACGGTTGACCGAGATACCGCATCTCACAACGGAAGCAATGTGGCAGATGTTTTTCTGAATATCAACCCTAAGGGTTATTTGAAATTAGATGGGGTGGGTGACACCCATCAACTGGTAAATCTACGTAACTGGCAGATGGTTGTGGGAGAAAATAATTATTTTCTTGAGCCGGATTATCATTATACTGTGCTGAATGAAGATGGTCAGGAAGATAGCAGTGTTATCAATGTTAGTGACGATGGTTTAATAACTGCAGTAGGCAATGGAACTGCCATTGTGTTGGTAACCTATGATGCCATGCTGGCTCCGGATGCCGAAGGCGAGACGTTTCTTGGTGCTATCTGGCCGGAGAATACCGGTGTGTTTATGGTTAGCGTAGGTGCAGGCGATAGCGGTATTGTAACAGGCATGACCATTAACGAGGGAATGAACACAGAGAACGTTAAGCTATCAGGTGATGCTTTAGACGCTGAACATGATGTTATTTATTTTGTTGGTGACAACGGGTTTTATACTTTTGCACCGGAAACCGAGGGTTGCACAGTTTCGGTTGCAAATCCGATTATTGCTACAACCATGAGCTTTGAAGGTTTTGAGGCTGTGGCAGAAAATGATGATGGAAGCTTCACTGTTCCGCTGACTGAGGGGCGCAATATTGTGAAGCTGGAAAAAGACGGCGAGACGGAATATCAGATTATCACAGCTAAAGAGGTTACAATTACAGTTAATAATGGTGAGGAAGTTCATCCGGGTGATGCACTCACCATTGTGTTTAATGAATTGTATCATCCTGCTAATAAGTTGGCGGGGGTGTATAATATGAGTGCCGCTATTGTTTACCATATGGTGGATGGTTACACAGATGAGCAAGTCGGTGCGCCAAGCAGTCAGTATACCTTTGCATCTTCTGAGACAGCTCAAACAGTGAACGCCGTTTTAAAACCGGCAGAGGGTTGGATGCCCGGCTTTGAAGCAGAACGACCCTTAACTGTGCCGGCGGATTATGAGGAGGAGACATTGACTCTTTCCGGCGGTGTGATTGCTGCTTTGGGTTATGGAAGCCTTTACGGCAGTCATCGGTTTATCACACCTACAGAGGGCGTTAGTCCGGATTTTAATGCAGATGCCTATACGGCTTATTTCGGCAGACTTCCGGACGTTGAAATCGTCGTCACTCCGGCAGAAACTGAAGAGGAAGAAGATACGGGCAGAGATGACACTGATTTTGGTGGACACAGCTCCTTTCCGGGCGTTATTGGCGGTGTTTCGAAGGAAGATATACAAACAACACAAGCAAC
>JAZSAS010000069.1:0-10114 GCA_045602005.1 Clostridia bacterium | reverse complement strand
TTCCGGCACCGGGCAGGCGTCAGCCCATATACATCGTCTTACGACTTAGCATAGACCTGTGTTTTTGCTAAACAGTCGCTTGGGACTATTCTCTGCGGCCTGTTTCCAGGCTCCCCTTATCCCGAAGTTACGGGGTCATTTTGCCGAGTTCCTTAACAACGCTTCTCCCGTTGGCCTTAGGATTCTCTCCTCATCTACCTGTGTCGGTTTGCGGTACGGGCACCTAAGAAATACACACAGCTTTTCTCGTCAGTGTACAATCAGCTGCTTCGCTACTTATTTTCGCTCCCTTACGCCGCACTCTTCCATCCGTGCGGTCAGCCTATGTGACTGCGTCCCTGTGCTTAACTCTTTCGGTGGTTACGGAATTTCAACCGTATGTGCATCGACTACGCCTCTCGGCCTCGCCTTAGCTCCCGACTAACCTTGAGCGGACGAACCTTCCTCAAGAAACCTTAGATTTTCGGCCATTATGATTCTCACATAATTCTCGCTACTCATTCCGGCATTCTCACTACTATACAGTCCACGACTCCTTACGGTATCGCTTCAACCCGTATACTACGCTCCCCTACCACGCATTGCTGCATCCTAAGCTTCGGTATGAATTTTAGCCCCGTTACATTTTCGGCGCCAGATCACTCGACCAGTGAGCTATTACGCACTCTTTAAATGTGTGGCTGCTTCTAAGCCAACATCCTGGTTGTTTCTGCAATCTAACATCCTTTTCCACTTAAATCCATTTAGGGACCTTAGCTGTAGGTCTGGGCTGTTTCCCTTTTGACCACGGAACTTATCTCTCGTAGTCTGACTCCTGGACATCATATATACGGTATTCTGAGTTTGATAGAAGTTGGTACCCCGTGAAGGGCCCGCGTCCATTCAGTGCTTTACCCCCGTTATACTAATCCAAGGCTAGCCCTAAAGCTATTTCGGGGAGAACCAGCTATCTCCGAGTTCGATTGGAATTTCACCCCTAGCCACAGCTCATCCCCGCCTTTTTCAACAGACGTGGGTTCGGTCCTCCACGAGATTTTACTCTCGCTTCAACCTGTCCATGGCTAGATCACCCGGTTTCGGGTAAATTACAACAAACTGTACGCGCTCTTAACACTCGGTTTCCCTACGGCTCCGTTCCTGAAGAACTTAACCTCGCTTGTTACAATTACTCGCCGGACCGTTCTACAAAAAGTACGATATCGCACGCATAAGGTGCTCTATCTGATTGTAAACACAGGGTTTCAGATTCTATTTCACTCCCCTCCCGGGGTTCTTTTCACCTTTCCCTCACGGTACTATACGCTATCGGTCATCAGGTAGTATTTAGGCTTGGGGGGTGCGCCCCCCGGCTTCCCACGGGGTTACTCGTGTCCCATGGTACTCTGGATACTGCCTTGTCTCAGAACTTTTCGCTTACGGGACTTTTACCCTCTTTGGTGAGACTTTCCAGCCTTCTTCTGCTAAATCCTTCGAATCAATTATGCAGTCCACAACCCCAGAAGCATTGCTGCCTCTGGTTTGGCCTCTTTCCCTTTCGCTCGCCGCTACTCAGAAAATCGATGTTTCTTTCTCTTCCTCCGCCTACTTAGATGTTTCAGTTCAGCGGGTCTACCTCCGTACACCTATGAATTCAATGCACGGTGACTGGGTATTGCCCAGCCGGGTTGCCCCATTCGGAAATCTACGGATCAATACCTATTTGCGGTTACCCGTAGCTTATCGCAGCTTGTCACGTCCTTCGTCGGCTCCTGATGCCAAGGCATCCGCCCTGTGCTCTTATTAGCTTGACCTAGTTGGTTCTCTGAATTACATGAGTTCCTTTAGAAATTGTATTCCCTTACGGAAAAACATTTTTCTTAAAAGATTTGCTTTGTTCAGTTATCAAGGTACATTAGGTGTTAATACACCGTTCAACAATCAATCGCTTAATTGCTGAAGGCTATATTAACTGATTGAAATTTGCTCAGGTTTCGGATTTTTAAGAGCCGCCGCGTACGCATGGTACGAAAGGCGATTAAAAATTCGAAAAATGAGTAAATTTGGTGGGCTTAAGTGGACTCGAACCACCGACCTCACGCTTATCAGGCGTGCGCTCTAACCACCTGAGCTATAAGCCCGTTTTTGTGCCGACTTGTGATATTATAGCACAGGTTGCTTGGCGTGTCAACACTTTTTTTCTGTTAATTTTTTCTTCCCCGTCTCCGGGGTAGCCATGTTATTATAACTCAGAAAAATCCGATTGTCAAGACTTATTTTTAATTTTATTAAATATTTTATACAGTTTTTTGCAAAATACACAAGTTAAATGAATTTTATTGACTTTTCTGGAAAAATATGTTACCCTCTTTTGGGGTGATGACATGGTTGAAAAACTAAAATATTATGACGACGAGCTTGACTATTATTATGTAATAAAGGTTCAGGCACAGGACGAGATTTACTATGCCTATAATCAACACACACTGGTGCATAGCATGGAGTTTGCCAAACGTTACGGCACGCTACGTTCTGCCAAACGCTGTATCAGTCTCAGTAATTGGCAGAGCTTTGAGATTTTAAAATTAAAACGCCCTGCTGAAAACCGGTTACAGAATAAAAGCAGAAAAGATATTTGCTTAGACTAGCTTTTTGATGGGACTTTGCCATTTTCTACTTCGCTTTTTAATGCAGACCGGTCATAACCCCTCTACAAAACCGTTTTCAATTTCGCAATGACAGAAAACAGGATAAACACAAGAAGGCTCACCGCCACAACGCTGGCACCTGTGGGAACGGACAAAACAAAAGACAACAAAAGCCCCGCCAGAAAGCAAATTATGCTGGTGATGGCAGCACAAAGGGTGACTGCCCGAAAGCTTTTAAACATACGCATTGCTGTCAGCGCCGGAAAAATAATCAAGCTGGACATCAGCATGGCACCCATCATTCGCATGCCCACCACCACAGTGATGGCAGTTAAAAAAGCAATCAACATGTTATACACCCGCACGTTCATGCCGGTAGCACGGGCAAAGGCCTCATCAAAGGTAACGGCAAAGATGTTATGGTATAAAAGAATAAACAGACAAAGCACCGCTAAAGATAAAACCACGCTCAGCACCACGTCACCCTGACTCATGGCTAGAATACTGCCGAACATGTAGTTATGCACATCTGCATTCATGCCGCCGGACAAAGACGTGACAAGAACACCCACTGCCAAAGCACTGCTTGACACCAGTGCAATGGCCGCATCGCCTTTAATTTTGCTTCTTTCAGACAGGCGCAAAAGACCAAAGGCTGCTAATACCACCACCGGCACCGACACAGCCAGCGGTGCCAGATGAAGCGCCATTGCCACAGAAAGAGCGCCAAAACCCACATGGGAAAGACCATCACCAATCATGGAATAGCGCTTTAAAACCAAACAGACCCCCAATAGGGCGGCACACAAAGACACTAAAAGTCCCACCGCCAGAGCGCGGGTCATAAATTGATAAGAAAAGATTTGAAACAACGCATCAACCACGGCGCACACCTCCTGCCAATCTGGCATAGGCTTCTGTGGCAGTATATGCCTCTGCCGTGCCAAAAAACACTACGTGAGTTGCCATATGCAGAATTTTTGTGCCGTATTCTACGGCATTTTTTATATCATGAGACACCATAATCACCGTAACGCCACGCTTGCGGTTCAAATCCTGTATAATTTGATACAATTCCGCTGTGGCGGCAGGGTCTAGGCCCGCTGCCGGCTCATCCAGCAACAGTAATTTTTCTGTGGCACACAAGGCCCGTGCCAAAAGCACTCGTTGCTGTTGACCGCCGGAAAGCTCCCTATAGGAACGTTTTTGCAGGTGACTAATATTTAAAAGAGACAACATTTCCTCCGTCCGCCGGTGCTCTGCCTTAGAATAAAAAGGACGATATCCCTTCCGGCTGCGACAGCCAGAAAGTGCCACCTCATAAACCGAGGCGGGAAAATCTTTTTGCACCTGTGTTTGCTGAGGCAGATACCCAATCTCCGTTTGGGATAAGCCAGACAAAACCACACGTCCGTGGCTGGGTGGCAGCAGACCCAAAAGACCCTTAATCAAGGTGCTTTTTCCGGAACCATTTTCCCCCACAACGCAAAGACAGTCCCCCTCCTCCACGGTGAAATCCACGTGGCAGACTGCGTTGACACTTTCATAATGCATACATAAATCTTCACAAGAAAGCAGGGCCATTTAGGAAAGTCCCTCCTTTAAATTATTTAAATTCATCTGCATCAGTGACAGATATGTCACACCCGATGCAAGCTCCTCCTCCGAAACGTTATGACAGGAATGGAACAACAGCGGTTTTGCGCCTGTTTCATCACAAATCAATTTGGCTGTTTTTCCGTTAGACAGTTCTTCATAATAAACAACCGGAATATTCTCCGATTTAACCGTGTCAATAATTCTGGCGATATCCGCTGCCGCAGGCTCTGTTTCCGATGAACAGGAATCATAGGCAGAATCATAAGTCAGGCCATATTCCTCTGTGAAATATAAAAAAGCAAACCTTCCGCCAAAAATCAGCTTATTGCGCACACCCGCACTCACCGTTTCCCGAAAATCTCGGTCCAATGCGGCAAGCTCTTCACGATATGCCGCTCCCCGACTTCTATAAATTTCGCTGTGAGACGGGTCTAGCTGACAAAGCTTGTCCTCCAGACTTTGCGCCATGCGGATGGCATAACAGGGGTTGGTGAAAATATGGGGATCTACGTCGTGATGATGGTCCGTCTGCCCTTCGTGGTCACACAAAGGAATGCCGGCAGACATATCTAAAATCGCAGTATCACTCTCCAGACCTTCCAGCAGAGAAGCGGCCCAACTCTCCATAACATCTCCCGTATAAACGAATAAATCTGCCTCATTAATGGCAATAACATCAGCAGGCGTAGGCTCAAAGGAATGGCTTTCCGCACCGGGCGGCAAGAGCAGGATAACCTCTGCCAAATCGCCGGCAATGGCTCTTGCAAAATCATATTGGGGGAACAGGCTCGCCACAATGGTGAGATTGTGGCTCTTTGCTTGTTTTGCAGGCATGCTGCAACCGGTCATAGCGCACAGGATTAGAAAGACCGCGAGAAAAAAACTGATTCGTTTCAACTGATTACCTCCGTCATTTATGTGACTATCCGTTTTGCTGTTGGCGCAGGTGTCAGGGTGAAGTTAAAGCGCGTGTAAGAATCTGGCTCGCTTTCCGCCCAAACGGTTTCGCCATGGCTTTTAATGATGTTTTTTACAATAAACAATCCCAGACCGGTGCCGTTTTTATCCTGACTGCGGGATTTGTCAGACTTATAGAAACGGTCAAAAATATGCTTTAAATCCTCACCATCAATGCCGGCACCGGAATTCTGAATGGATACAAACACCTTATACCGGTCTGTTAAACCAGTGCGGACGTCAATAAATCCGCCTTCCTCCGTAAATTTAATGGCATTGTCTAAAAGATTTGTCAACACTCGTTGAATGCTATCCTTATCTGCCAGCACACGCTGGTTCTCCGATTGAAAATTCATGGTTAAATGAATGTTTTTCTCTGTAATACGTTTTTCCAGCTTAATAAGCGTCAAGCGCAGCAGTTCATTGATATCCAGCTCGCGAATTTCCAAAGAAAAGCTGCCCTGTTCCATTTTAGAAATGTCTAAAAGGTCGGTCACCAATCTGGAAAGGCGCTTGGTTTCATCCAAAACAATGGTCAAATACTGTTCATGTTTCTCCGGCGGGATGGTTCCGTCTAACATGCCCCCCACAAAACCGGTAATGGTCGTCATGGGTGTGCGCAAATCGTGGGACACATTGGCCACAAAGCTGCGGCGCATATCTTCCAGTCGCTGGATGGAATCTGCCATTTTATTAAAAGAATCTCCCAATTCACCGATTTCATTCTGCTCAGAAAGAGAAACCCGCCGTTCCAGATGCCCATCTGCAATAGCTTTAGAAGCACTGTTTAATGCTTTTAAAGGGCGGGTGATGCGAGCGGACATGGTATAAATAATCACCAGCGACACCAAAAAAACCAGCGAAACAGAAAACAGAAAAATTTGAATCACACCGGCACGCACCTGGTGAATTTCCGGCACAGGCAGGCTGACTAAAATGCCGCCAAGCACAGTGCCGTCATTAAGCTGAATGGGAATACCCACCGTCAGGGTTGTGGTGTTGAATATGCCGCCCAAGGTGCCCACATGGCGTACCTTCTGGCCTTGCAACACCTCCTGATAAAACTCCTGACGAATTGTAATGTTCGTATAGTCCGATGTTGCAGTGATGATGTCACCGCCAGTATTGATAACCACAATAAAGCTTTCAGAAGAGCGGCTCAGGGCATCTACACTCATCTGATAGTTTTCCTTTGCATAGTTAGGGTTCCGCTGAGCCAGATTCACCGTGAAATTGGCAAGACTCTCTGCCACATAAGTCAGTTTGTCCTCCTCACGGGCTGTAAGATAATTACCCAACAGACCATACATCAGCATTCCCATAACCAGAAAGCTGAAGAGAATGGCCAGCATGGTATAGAAAAACAACTGTGAAAAAATACTTTTTTTAACCACGATCATCCCTTACTTTACTTCAAATTTATAACCCACACCCCAAACTGTTTTCAGTTGCCAGTTTTGACCTTCACCGGCACGCTCCAACTTTTCACGGAGACGTTTCACGTGAACATCTACAGTTCGGGAATCGCCAAAATAGTCAAACCCCCAAACTGTTTCTAAAAGCTGTTCACGGGTGAACACCTTGTTGGGGTTGGTGGCAAGAAAATATAGAAGTTCCAGTTCTTTCGGGGGAATGTCCACCTGATTGCCGGCAATTTTCAATTCATAGTTGGAAAGGTTGATGACCAGATTGGGATAAACAATTTCCTTAACTGCATCATCCTTTGGGTCATACCGCCGCAGCGCCGCCTTAATGCGAGCCACAAGCTCCTTATTTTCAAAAGGCTTGACCATATAATCGTCAGCACCTAATTCCAGTCCCAGAACCTTGTCAAAGGTTTCGCCCTTGGCAGTGAGCATGATGATGGGAATGTTACTGATTCGCCGGATTTCACGACAAACCTGAAATCCATCCATTTTCGGCAACATCACATCTAAAATCACAACAGAGGGCGTTCTTTCCTTAAACAGATTCAGCGCCGACTGTCCATCATAGGCCAGCGTGACGGAAAAACCTTCTTTTTCCAGATACAGCCGAATCAACTCACAAATATTTCTGTCATCATCCACGACCAAAATGTGTTGATTGTTCATGCCTATTCCCTCCCTAATGTATGTAAAAACGTTTTGTTATTGCGCCTGCCATCTCCCCGATGAACCGCAGGGAAGCACCAGAGAACTGCCGGCAACCGGCAAACCCACTTCGCCGGCCTCTGTTTTTCCGCCGTGTTTGCTTGCAACCGTCAACTGCAACAGGTTTGACAAAACAGAAGGTGCAAGACCGGTTGTATAGGAATTGATTAAAAAGAAAAGAGGCTTATCTGATAAAAGGCTTGCGCATTTTTCAACCAGATGAAACAGCTCCTTCTCCAGCTTAAAAATTTCGCCGCCGGGACCTCTGCCATAAGATGGCGGGTCCATAATAATGCCCTCATAGGAATTGCCACGGCGGATTTCCCGCTCCACAAATTTAATGGCATCATCGGCAATGAACCGCACAGGACGGTCTGCCATGTGAGACAGTGCCAGATTTTCCTTAGCCCAGCCAACAATCCCTTTAGAAGAATCTATATGAGTAACGCTGGCACCGGCTCTGGCACAAGCCAGCGTTGCACCGCCGGTATAGGCAAACAAATTCAGCACCCGCACCGGACGGTTTGCTCCGGAAATCAAACGATGCATCCATTCCCAGTTCACACCCTGCTCCGGAAACAAGCCCATGTGTTTAAAGCCTGTGGGTTTAATGTGAAAGGTCAAATCCAAGGGCTCAAACCGCAACGGCCATCTCTCCGGCAGTTGCCGCCGAAAACTCCAGCTGCCGCCACCTGACCGGCTGCGATGATATGTGCCGTCTGCCTTGTCCCACAGCTTGGGTCGCATGCGCCTGTCCCAAATAACCTGAGGGTCGGGCCGCACCACCTGCACGCCGTTCCATTCCTCCAGCTTATCGCCGCCGGAAAGGTCCAACACCTGATATTCCTTCCATGTATCGCAAATCCACATATTTCTCGTTGTCCTTCCTATATTAATCCATTCTTATTGTATCATTTGGCGGGTTTTTAGTCAATTAAAAAGTCATAAACTCTCTTCATTTTTCATAAACTCGTAACAAATCAATCATATAGGAGGACGTATCAATGGACGAAAAAAGAGGACTGCATAACTTGATTTTAGAAGATAAAAGCCGACTGAGCATTACCCAGGTGGAGGATGTTGACACCTTTGACGAAGGAAAAATCGTAATGTTCACCCCCACAGATACAATTATTGTGGAGGGATATGACCTGCACATTCAAAAACTGGATGTTTCCGGCGGTGAACTGATTATTACCGGCGAAATTGCCAGCATTGTTTACACCGGACGTGACGGCTACGGACACAAAGGCAAAGGTTTTTTCAAACGAATGCTGAAATAGAGAGGAAGCCGACAAAATGGGAATATCCGTTTCTCACGAAGCTTTTGTGTTTCTGTGCTCTGCCTTGGCGGGTGCATTGATTTTCCTGATTTATGACCTGTTCCGCATCATTCGCAGAAGGTCAGAGAGCGGTGCGCTTTTAATTCATATTCAAGATGGAACCTTTTGGCTGGCGGCTCTGGCGATTATGTTTTTTGTCATTTTTCAGGTGAATAACGGCATTCTTCGGTTTTATCAATTGGCAGGTGCCGGTTTAGGGGCATTGCTCTATGGTCTCACCCTATCTCCCTGGGTTTTAAAGTTATTTTTGTTGGCAGTTGACTTTTTTTCTAAAATATTCAAGTTTTTTTTGAAAATCCTCTTGACACCGCTGTTTTTTGCGTATAATATATTATATAAGGTTACATATTTTGTTTTTCGACCGCTTAAACGCTTTGTTCTTTATATGTCAAGGCGAATTTGCAACAGTGTGAAACAAACGGGCAGACTGATAAAGAAAAAATAGAGGAATACCAATGCAGAAGAAAAGAAAAAAAGTTGATATCGGGGTATTGCTCAAACGAGGTCTCCTCCTTGGGCTGATTTTGTATATCTGCTGTTTGTTTTTCTTGCAGCAGGGTGATTTGTCACGTCTGTCAAAGGAAGGTAAGGCTTTAGACCAGCAGATTGCCGATGCCCAGCAGGTTCACGAGGAACTGGTGCAGCAAAAAGAAGCTGCCGGCACGCCGGAATATGTGGAGCGTGTTGCCAGAGACAAGCTGGGATACATGAAGCCGGACGAAAAAGTGTTTATCGACGCAAAGAAGAAATAAGTTTTATATGCTTATATACCGGGCATCTTATCCGCCCATAGATAAGACCGGCATCATAAATTTTTTGTGGGCAGAAAGGCTATGGAAATACATATGGCTTTAGAACCGGGTAAAATTGTGACCGGAAGGGTTACGGGCATTTCGCCTTTTGGCGCATTTATCTCTCTGGGGGAAGGGAAAACCGGCCTGGTTCACATTTCCGAGGTCGCATTGACCTATGTGAAAAATGTGAGTGATTTTCTAAAAGAAAACGACGAGGTTAAGGTAAAGGTCATCTCTGTGGATAATGACGGCAAGGTGAGCTTGTCAATTAAGCAGGCACTTTTGGAAGAAAAGAAAAAAAACGCACCATCAACCGCCAGAGTTCCCAAGACCGAACGTGTGGACTGGTCTAAAAAGACCGATTCCGGCCCCATGAGTTTTGAAGATATGATGAACAAATTCAAGCAGGCCAGCGATGAAAAAATGCAGGATTTGAAAAGGGGCATGGAGTCAAAGCGTGGTTCTGGTTATCGTCGTTCAAACGGCTCATTTTAATAAAATAGCGAAGATAAATATCCACTCGCATATGAAGTGAACCCCAAAGTTTAGACAAAATTAAATATTAACTTGCTTGTGAATGAGTTCGGTATTGCACCGGACTCATTCCTTTTAGTTTCATAGAAATTCTTTCGTTGTTGTAATAATCAATATATCTTTTTAATTCA
>JAZSAS010000068.1:0-18028 GCA_045602005.1 Clostridia bacterium | reverse complement strand
TATGTAAATTGTGTTCTTCTATGTAAAGGGGGTCCAGGGGAAAAGCCCCTGTGTCGTTTTTAGGGGTGCGGGGGGAAATCGAAATCCCCCGCGTTTTTGCTACTTTTGTCTTACAAAAGTAGGCCCGCCCGGCAGGGCATTTGAGACTATAAACTATCTGCTTGCCGGAATCCCTCCACCACCTTCGGTGGTCCCCCTCCCTCGCGTGCCCCGAATGGGTATTAGGCAAGGGAGGCGAAGGAGGGCTTGACTCACAAACAACCAAGGTCTGCAGCTGCAGACCTTGGTTGTTTCTTAACTATTTTTCTATAATATTGCGTATCGTTTGCATCTTCTGGTCTAAAGAATTGCTGATTTCGGCACATGCTAGCAGCATATCCTCCGTTTCTGCCAGAATTTCCTCAGACAGCTCCTTTTTATACCGCAGCCGATGCTCCAAATTTGCCCAGGATTCCATAGCAATGGTTCTCAACTGCACCTCTACCTTAATCAGCTTTTTTTCGTTACATAGGAAGATCGGAATTTCCACAATCAAATGTAAGCTGCGATAACCGTTTGGCTTAGGATTTTGAATATAATCCTTTCGGGTAATGAGCCGCACATCATCCTGCTTTAAAAGGCTTTCTTCAAGCAAGTAAATATCATCTATAAACCCGCAAATCACCCGAACACCCGCCACATCGCAAAGATGTTCTTCAATTGCCGTCAACTCCAGCGGCAACCCCTTCCGGCAGAGTTTTTCCTGAATGCTCCCGAAAGATTTTAATCGGCTTTTAATGCTTTCGATCGGATTCCGCTCCTGCGCCAAAGAAAACTGCTCATTTAACACCTTAAATTTGGTTTCAATTTCCAGAATAGCACACCGATAATATGTCATGAGTGCATTGGTGCCATTGATTAAATCAGAAAGCTCCTCCGGTGTTTTTTCATTCAAAAGCTTTTTCATAAAGTGTTTCACGTCTTTTTCTTCTGTCATGTTTTTACCTTTCAAAATGTCATTTACGATGTTGAATCAATCCGCATGCTTTGGAAATTTCCATCACCACCAGGGGCACCAACATGAGTCCAAAGCCAAGAGCATAAAGCTCTGTCGGCAACGAAATCAGTCCGAATGCCACAGAAAGGGGTGTGAACAGAACCAGAAGCATCATCACAAAAGATGCCAAAACAGCTTTGTTGAGAGTGGCATTTTTAAATGCGCCGATTTTAAACAATGACTTGTCAGAGCGCATGTTAAAGGCCTGTATCACCTGAGAAAGTGCCAGCACCATGAAAGCCATAGTCTGTCCGCCGGCATCCTCTCCTGTTGTTCGCTCGCCAATATAAAAAGCCACTAAAGCCAAAATACCAAACATAACACCTTGCAGAATGATTCTCACACCAAAGCCGTGAGCAAAGAGGCCCTCACTCTTGGGCTTTGGCTGCCGGTTCATAATGTCTTTTTCCACCGGCTCCATACCCAGTGCAATAGCCGGCAGACTGTCTGTTACCAGATTAATCCATAACAGCTGCATGGATAAAAGAGGCGTTTTATGCCACCAAAGCATTGCCACAAACACCGTGATAACCTCGCCGATGTTAGTGCCCAGCAGAAAGCCGACCACTTTTTTAATGTTAGCATAAATGCCTCGTCCTTCACGGACAGCATCCACAATGGTTGCAAAATTATCATCGGTCAAGGTCATATCCGACGCACCCTTGGCAACATCTGTACCGGTGATGCCCATAGCACAGCCGATGTCAGCAGCTTTCAGTGCCGGTGCATCATTTACGCCGTCTCCCGTCATAGATACCACATGACCTTTTCTCTGCCAGGCCTTGACAATGCGAATTTTGTTCTCGGGAGACACACGGGCATACACAGAAATCTGTTCCACCTGTGCATCTAGTTCTTCATCGGTCATAGCATCTAGCTCGGCACCGGTAATGGCCCTGTCGCCCTCTTTAAAAATACCGATTTCAGCGGCAATCGCCGAAGCTGTCACCACGTGGTCACCGGTAATCATCACCGGCTTAATGCCGGCCTTGCGGCAGACTTCAACTGCAGCCTTTGCTTCGGGCCGGGGCGGGTCAATCATGCCCAACAAGCCCAGAAAGGTCAATCCGCTTTCCAGCGTTTCTGACGTGAGCGTTTGGGGCACAGAGTCAATTTCCTTATAAGCAACCGCCAACACACGCAATGCCTGTGAGCTCATCTCATCATTAACATTCTTGGCACGTTCTAAATCACCTGCAACACAGCGAGCGTCCATGATATCAAAGGCACCCTTCACAATAACAACCAGTTTGCCGTCAATGCGGTTAATGGTAGACATCAGCTTTCTTTCTGAGTCAAAGGGCAGCTCAGCCAGGCGGGGATATTGCTCATTTAAAGCCTTTTTCTCTATGCCGTTTTTATGAGCAGCCAGCACAATCGCCGTCTCTGTCGGGTCGCCAATGTGCTGCTCTTCTTCACCCTGAATAACCACAGAGCCGTCGCAACAAAGTGTACCGAAGCAAAGCAACTTGCGAATGGTTTCAGAATTATCTGTTCCCACATCTTCAAGCTCACCATTGCTGTCGGCAAATGCCTTAACCAATGTCATGCGGTTCTGGGTCAGGGTGCCGGTTTTATCAGAACAGATAACCGAGGCACTGCCCAGGGTTTCCACTGCCGGCAAACGGCGAATGATGGCGTTTTTCTTGACCATACGCTGCACGCCGATAGACAACACAATCGTTACAATGGCGGGGAGTCCTTCAGGAATGGCAGACACTGCCAAGGAAACGGCAGTCATGAAAATATCAATTTGATTTAGATTATTTAAAATACCCACAACAAAGATAACGGCACAAACTGCCAGTGCCAGTATGCCCAAATATTTGCCAAGCTGTGCCAGTTTCTTCTGCAGGGGTGTTTGAACTTCCCCTTCTCCTTCTAAAAGGTTGGCAATTTTGCCCATTTCTGTATTCATGCCCGTTGCTGTAACCACGGCCGTTGCTGTGCCATAGGTCACGCTGCAGCCGGAGAACACCATATTGCTGCGGTCACCCAAAGGTGCATTTTCGCTAATGTCAGCATCGGCATCTTTCTCTGAGGGAACAGATTCCCCCGTTAAAGCAGATTCCTCACACTTTAAGCTGACGCTCCGAATGAGCCTGCTATCTGCCGGCACAAAGTCGCCGGCTTCTAAATGAATGATATCCCCCGGCACCAACTGGCTCGCATCAATGACACTTTCTTCTCCGTCACGAACCACCCGTGCATGGGGTGCCGACAGAGTTTTCAGTGCATCCAGAGCCTTTTCTGCTTTGCTCTCCTGCATCACACCCATAATTGCATTAACCACCACAATTAAAAGAATCAGGGCCGGTTCAAAGAATTCTTTCGGCTCGCCTTCCACACAGGCAATCACAAACGAAACGATGGCAGCTGCAATCAAAATGAGAATCATAACGTCTTTAAACTGGTCTAAAAAGCGCTGAAACAGGGTTTTCTTTTTCTTTTCCTGCAACCGGTTTTCACCAAAGGTTTCCAGATGTTGTGCTGCCTGCTCCCGGGTCAGACCTTTCACAGCGTCAGATGACAGCTTTTCAAGCACAGCTTGTATTTTCATTAAATGAAATGTCAAAATATGTTCCTCCCTAGATTAAGTTATTATTAGTATATGCCATTAGATTGAATTTTACATTGGTTTCACCCTGCAACATAATATTTTTGGAATATCCTTCCGCTAATAGTATCATTTATTTGGCTTTATTGTCAATATCTTTTCCAAAACTTCATAAATTGTTTATGGATTTCACATTTAAAATTTATTTCTCACCAAAAAACAAACCCTACACCCAAAAAGTGTAAGGTTTGTCTTTTCCTTCTGTTAAGCTATTTGATTATAAAGTAGATACCAAATTCGTAATCCGCTTTATGCAAATGACGACTCTTTAAATACTTTTAAAACATGCGGAAATCAAGCTCAAAGGGCAACGGATATTTTTCATCAGCTGCATCAATCAGTTCTTGATTATTTGCATCGTATTCTACACCTGTTTCTTTAGCATAAATACGTCTGTAAAGTTCAAACCAAAGATTCGAAATAGAAACCTCTTCTTCCTGTAAATCAGCAATGTAAAATTTTTCATTAATGATTTCTGTAGCTTCGTTAAATCTTTCAAGATGCATAAGTGCCATTGCTGTACAGAACTTTATTCTTCCATGTTGTTTTAAAGCATCACTCAGTTCTTCCCAAAGTTCAAGCCATTTTTCATCCTGACCATTTTCAGCAAGGATCATTCCTGCCTCTATAACGAGGGGTACACAGTCTTTCTTTAAATGAATCGCTTTTAAGAAAAGCTCAATCGTTTTTTCGATATCTTTTTTCTCGTTTTTGTAATACACCGCAAGATTTCTGTATGCCCATGCATTTGGTTTTTCCGAAAGCGACTCTTCCCACGCTTTTTTTGCATCTTCCAAATCACCTAATGCATAACGAATGATTCCAATATTTAAGAGGCTATACCAACTTTGGCACGAAAGATTTTCAAGCATTTTAAGAATATCTTTGTCTGCCATATAGCTTGCAGGATCAGAATCTACACATGGACTTGGAAATGTTCCCTCATCAATCAGCTGATGCCACTGGGATGTCTCATCGTCTAAAACCTTTTCAAAAACAAGGTTATCACTTAATCTTACCCCGTTGATTTTTTCAGCAAGTTCTCCCCAACCCGAGGCTTTATAGACTATTTTTCTTTCTATGACATCGTCAAGTGTCGGGAATGGTAAATTGTCAGGATTTCCTACTCTGTCAACAAGGTAGTTCTCCACCAAGTCAGTTGCTTTTGCAAGATCACCATGTAAAATTTCCGGGTCACCGTCGATGGCGGTATAAGCTTCTGTCCATTCCCAAACTGTTTTGCCCGGCATGGGAATATGTTCAAGCTGCGTATGTGCAAGACCTGCTTGAATTTCAATATATTTTGAGCCTTCCTCAGACAGAAATTCACTCCATCTTTTTCCGCCACTGCCCTGCCCCCAAAGGAAAAGCTTTCTGCTGAAAAGCTCTTTTGTCGATGTTTGAAGAAGACCCCTTCCATCTTTATCAACAGCTGCTATCCATTTATGGTTTTCTTTCGGAATATCAAAGAAAAAATCTCGAGCCCTTCTGGTGTTAGAAGGATACGTTACATCGACTCCGTCGCAATTAAGAATGTTTGCTTTATCCACAAGATAATGGTCATTATTATATGAGCATACAAACGCTTTTTCAGCAGGAACGATTACGCGTGTTTCTTTAGTTTCGGGAAAAGCGATGTTTGACCACCAGTACATATATTTCTCTTTATCAGAAGTATTCTCTATTCTTACATTTATGTATAATGCCTTTGAATTTTCCGGAAGATGTGCACTCACACAATATGCCACGCCACGTATTCTCTCGTATTCATACAAACGAAGAACATCGCCATGCTTGGTTTTGTCTGCTGCACACCACATAGGCGAACAGGTTAAAGGGGTATGCCCCATTATTCCAACGTTAAACTCTACACCGCCGCTAAACCAGGCATTTCTAAGTGCAAGATTGCCCGGTTGCAATACCGGGTTTTTATATAGAAGCTCACGGTTCTTTTCTTTATCAAAAAGAGACCAAAGTCTTCCGCCAAGTTCAGGAAGAAATATTGCCTTGATATATTGATTTTCAAGAACTGCAGCCTTGAATTCCCGTGGTTTTTTGTCGCGTGTGTAGCTATCCTGATACATATATGGTATCATCGTGGATATTGTGCCCTTACCAAGATATTGTGCCTCTTCCTCACTGAGTGCTGATGTAGTTTTAAAGTCTGCGTGGATATTGCTGACATTATTCATGTCAGGAAGAGGATTAAGTTTACCAAATGATGCTGCCGGTATTGCATAGTTTTCGAATTTTAACATAACGTTTCTCCCTTTATTTTAAATTACTTAAAATAGTTTTTCTTATTGTTTTTTACGTGCTCCGTCAACAAAAAGATAACTATATTCCGGCACAGTCTTCTCTGAAAATGAACTGTGCCGTTCTTGTAGCATGATAAAAGGTTACACCCTGTGTTGTCTGTAAATTCAGAAACCCCCGAAAGATAAACAAATCCACCATCACCCTGACTACCGTCATTATCTATTCCATTTGCTTGAATCAGGATATTTTTAACATATTAGCAACTAAGTCGCAAGATTCATTACTATTCTACATTCTTTTATTATATACCATACCTGTTATAATGCGTCAAGCCTTTCTGTCAATTTCTTTATTTAAATTATAATATTTTCGCAGCTACACGTTATTTAGTAATGCAAATTCGCCAAAAAACTTGTATTATAAACAAAAGTGTGGTATAATAAAATGAATACCCTTTTGGAAAGGTTGGTGTCATTTTTATGCCGATTCCCCGTAGTCTGATACGAAAAATGGCGGATGATAACACAATTTATAACCAAGGGCTGTCGCTTGCCAGCATGCCCTTTTCACACCAAATTCTGCCCACACGGTTTCTCAATTCCTATCAGGTGACAGCCACCTTTTCAGAGGAAAACTGCCACACAGTTTTAGAGATTGATAATGAGAGTGAACAGATTGAAAACATGAGCTGTTCCTGTGACAGTGCCGGCATTTGTCCTCATATTGTTGCGCTTTTAATTAAAATTGAAAATGAATTTTTCTCAACTGATTTTGCCCGAACCGGCGGTCAGAAACAAACCGCTGTTAAAACAGACAGTTATTGCAAAGCCTTAATCTCTAGCCGGGCAGAGGTTTTAAAATCCCGGGCACTGCAACGTGCAGGGGGATATAAGGTACAGCTTTTGCCTCTGCTTCATCTCACAAAACAGCATGTGCGTCTGGGGTTTAAACTGGGCTGCAAAAAGGCTTACATTGTTAAAGATTTAAACGAACTCTATCAAGCTGTGGCCACACGGACAATTGGCACTTGCGGACGTGTGGAAAACTTTTTATATGCTCCGGAAAACTTTCAGAATGAGGCACTTTTGCGTTTTTTCATGACCTATTATCCTTTATGTGCCGAAGAAGACCGTCCTAAATCCATGTTGCTGACGCCAGAGGCTCTTGATAGCTTGATGCGTCTGTTTGCTGAGCAAAAGCTCCCTTGCGATGGAAAAACCCTGACAGTTACCGCTGCGCACCCTGCCTTTACCCTATTCATTAAGGCCTCCGGTGACTTTTACCGTTTAAGCTTGGACAAACGGGATTTTTCCATATATAAAGGTGCCGAAGGATTTTATATTTTACAGGAAGATACTCTGTTTGCCTGCAATCATGAATTTTCCGATGCTTGCGGCGGCCTTTTGCGCCGTTTTGTTGGTGATGAAACAAACCCCATGATTGCAAAAGAGGATATGCGCACTTTTTACAGTATGGTTTTAAAGCCTGCCGCACGGTTTATTTCCTTAGAGTCCGGCAAACAAGATTTTATTCCGCCGGCTTTGAAAACCAAAATCTATCTGGATATGGATGCTGGGCGCACCGTAACTGCCCGAACAGAGTTTTTTTATGATGACACCATGTATCATGCCTTTGACTTTAATCGTGATTTGCAAACAGTTTGGGATATAGAAGAAGAAACACAGATTGAAAAACTGGTTAAAACCTATTTCCCCCAGCCGGGAAAAACACCGGGAACAGCCTGTTTCTCAGCAGATGACGACCAATTGTTTCAATTGGTTTATGAGGGCATTCCCGCCCTGTCACGCAAAGCCGATTTATATGTCGGTGCCAGTCTGAAAACGGTGAAGCTCAATCCCTTTCCCCGTGCCAGTCTTGGCGTGCGCATGGAATCAAACCTGCTAAAACTAGATGTTTCAGCTGGAGACTTGCCTCCCGCAGTATTGGCTGCAGCACTCACAGCCTACCGTCAGCGAAAAAAATATCTTCGTTTGAAAAACGGCTCGTTTCTGCTTCTTGAAACCGACACAATGACTCAGTTGGGCAATATAACCGATAACATTGGCCTTTCCGCTTCAGACTTAAAGAAAAATGAAGCATCCGTGCCGGCTTACCGTGCCCTATATCTTAATTCTGTGACAGAGATTCCCGTTGCGAAAGACAAAAGCTTCACGGAGCTGGCAAGGGCTTTCTCTGAATCGAAAACTTTTGAACCTAAACTGCCTGATGGACTGGATCAGGTGCTGCGTGATTACCAGAAAGATGGTTTTCAATGGTTGCAAACCTTGTCACACTGCCGATTTGGCGGCATTTTAGCCGATGATATGGGGTTGGGTAAAACACTGCAGGTTCTGTCTTTGTTGGCCGCATATAAAAAAGAGCATAGCTGTTGCCATGCCCTCGTCATTTGTCCTGCCTCTTTGGTGCTAAATTGGGAACACGAAATTCGTCGTTTTACGCCTTCGCTCCGTACCTGTTGTGTTCTGGGCGGCACCGAAGAACGTGCTGAGCTTATTAAACAGGCAGAACAGGCAGATGTGCTGATTACCTCCTATGACCTCTTAAGGCGTGACATTAGCCACTATCAAACCTTGCAGTTTGATTTTCAAATTATTGATGAAGCACAGTATATTAAGAATCACAACACGCAGAACGCACGATCTGTAAAAGCAATTTCTGCAAAGGTTCGTTTTGCACTGACGGGTACGCCCATTGAAAATACCGTAGCGGAACTTTGGTCTATTTTTGATTATTTAATGCCTGGTTATCTATATAAATACGCCCGATTCCGTGAAAGATTTGAGGTGCCCATTATTAAAGACGGTGACCAGTCTGCCCTGTCGGAACTTAAGCGGATGACTGCGCCGTTTATTCTGCGCCGTTTAAAACGCGATGTTTTATCTGAGTTGCCAGAAAAAACAGAAACTGTTTTATATACAACGCTGGCACAGGAACAAAGCACGTTATATCGGGCAAATCTTGCCTCTATGAAAAAGGAACTGGAAGAAAGCCTGAATCAAGCATCCGTTGGAAAAAACAAGCTCATGGTGCTTGCCATGCTCACCCGTTTGCGCCAGCTATGCTGCGACCCGGCATTATTATATGAAAATTACAAAGAACAAAGTGCCAAACTGAATTTATGTATGGATTTGGTGGAAAGCTCAGTGGCATCGGGACACAAAATTTTGATTTTTTCTCAGTTCACCACCATGCTCTCACTCATTGAAAAGCAGTTAAAAGAGAAAAAACTTCCCTATTATCTCATTGAAGGAGCAACAAAAAAAGAAGACAGGCTGGCTCAGGTCACGGCTTTTAATCAAGACGATACCCCTGTTTTTCTGATTTCCCTGAAGGCCGGCGGCACAGGATTAAACCTGACCGGTGCCGATGTGGTGATTCATTATGACCCGTGGTGGAACAAAAGCGCACAAAATCAGGCTACCGACAGAGCCCACCGCATTGGACAAAAAAACAATGTCTCGGTTTATAAACTGATTGCCAAAGACACCATTGAAGAAAAAATTCTGGAACTGGCTGAGAAAAAACAAAATCTGGCAGACAATGTTCTGCCAGATGAAGGTAGTATTTTACAAGGTTTAACCAAAGAACAAATTTTAGATTTATTCAAATAATATCACAGGGGAACGGCAAAAATCCATGCCGCTTTCTCCTGTATTTTTTTTAGGATATAACAAGGCATATAAGTCTGTTGCCGCCACATCCAGAGAAAAAAGCCGCTTTGATGCTGCATCGCAAAACCTTGCATCAGCGGTTTTGTTGATAAAGGGAACAGACGAATTTTTTTGCAGATACCGCAAAATGGCTCCCCCTCTTTTGCCAACACCTAAAATGCGGGCATAAGACGGCGAGATGGCCTCGTCCTCTTTTTGCATGCCTAACAGGGTATGCAACAGCACACGACAAATGCGGGTATAAGGATAGCGCTTTGTTTTAGCCGCCATGGCAATTTCATGAAAACTTCGTTGCTTGTTGGCCGCTTCAATCAATCGGTTTTCCAGCCCCTCAGAAACGCCACTGATGCCTGCCAATTCTTTCTTGTCTATTCTGTTTAGAACATAACATAAAAGTGCATCTAGGCCTTCTGTTGTCACAGGCCCACGTCCGGCTTTAATTTCACGCTTCAAAATTTTAAAAGCCTCTTCCGGTATATATGGAGCAATGTCCTGCCCCGCAAAAAGGCGCTCACGAATGCCGGTGGCACTTAAAAAAACGTCCTCTGCTACTTTAGAATTATGCGCCCCTTTTCTCTGAATAACGGCAGGCTCAAGAGTTGAACCCGCCTTCTGTAAGGCACGGATATATTCAACTCCCAGCACATCGTTGGGTCGAATGTCTAAACCATCTGCCGTAGGCTCTAACTGCGCTACAGCCATGCCGCAGGCCTTTGGGTAACTCACACCGGTTTCTAAATATGTGCGCACCAAACGATGATAGTCCGGCGACTCACTCAAGCCGGCAACGGCTTTCAAACCGTTTAAATCACCTGTTTCGCTGCCAAAACACAAATATCCCTCAAAGCCAAGTTTTGAAAGAAGAGACACACCGCCACGGGCAAAGCCCTCAGCTGACTGCAGGGCATATAGCACCGGCAGTTCAAGCACCAAATCAGCTCCGCAGGCCAGAGCCATTTCCGCTCTTGCCCATTTATCACAAACAGCCGGCTCACCACGTTGAACGAAGGAGCCGCTCATGAGACAAATAACGCCGTCACAATCTAAGGCCTCCCGCTGTTTTTCCAGCTGATAAGCGTGGCCGTTGTGAAAGGGATTGTATTCACAAATAACTGCCATGAACTTCATAAAAAGCACCTGCTATCTGCGTTTGTCAAGCTCCGACATAAGATTTTCCCAGGTAAGACCACGCTCAACCATAACAACCATCAGGTGATATAAAAAGTCGCAGGATTCATATTCCAGCTCGCTCACATCGGGGTTTTTAGCAGCAATAATAATCTCAGCCGCCTCCTCACCGATTTTCTTCAGCTGTTTATCAATGCCTTTCGTGAAGAGGTAATTGGTATATGAGCCTTCCTTAGGATGATTTTTTCTATCCACAATCACGTCATAAACGTCTTTTAAAACTGAAAGAGAAACGGTTTCTTTTTTATGGTCGGTCAAGCTACCGTCCTGCTCCATTTTTCTGTAAAAACAGGTGGTTTCACCGGTATGGCAAGCCGGACCTGCAGGGTCAACCTTTAAAATCAGTGCATCTTCATCACAATCAACCAAAATTTCTTTCACATGAAGAATGTTGCCCGAATGTTCACCCTTTGTCCACAGACACTGACGTGACCGAGAGAAAAACGTTGCCTTTCCGGTTTCCATGGTCAGCTTCAAGGATTCTTCATTCATGTAAGCCAACATCAGTATCCGGCCTGAAATATAATCTTGAGCCACTGCCGGAATTAAACCCTTCTCATCAAATTTTAACATGTTTACCTCATCCTTTCCTCTATATACGAACCGGTATGTTCTCTTGTTTTAAATATTCCTTAAGTTCTTGTATGGTCATTTCATTATAATGGAACAGGGAAGCAGCTAACACAGCATCAGCTCCTCCTACTGTCAAAGCGTCTTTAAAATGAGACAGTGCACCGGCGCCGCCGGAAGCAATGACAGGAATGGAAACCGCCTGAGAAACCGCACGGGTCACTGGCAAATCATAGCCCGCCTTGGTGCCATCGGCATCCATACTGGTGAGAAGAATCTCACCGGCACCTAAAGACTCTGCCTTTTTTGCCCACTCAATGGCATCAATACCTGTGTCCACACGGCCGCCGTTTAAATAAATTGTCCAGCCATCACCATTGGAACGTTTTTTTGCATCAATGGCAACCACAACGCATTGTGAGCCGAATTTATAGGCCGCCTCTGAAATCAGCTCAGGCCGGCGAATCGCTGCGGAATTAACAGAAATTTTATCAGCACCTGCTTTCAAAATCTCACGAAAATCCTCCACCGTGCGAATGCCGCCGCCTACTGTAAAAGGTATGAAAACCTGTTCCGCTGTTTTTTCAACCAAATTCAAAATGATGCTGCGTGCATCAGAAGAGGCTGTAATATCCAGAAAAACAAGCTCATCCGCTCCGGCCTCGTCATAGGCCTTGGCAATCTGCACCGGGTCGCCCGCATCCTTTAAATTTACAAAATTAACACCCTTAACCACTCTGCCGCAATGGACATCCAGGCAGGGAATAATGCGTTTTGTCAGCATGGCTCTCCTCCGTTTATAACCGCTATAGCCTGATGCAAATCCACACTACCGGTATATAATGCTTTTCCAACAATGGCACCGCTAACACCGGTTTTCGAAAGAGAAACCAGGTCCTCTACACATCCTACACCACCGGAGGCAATCACGCCATTGCCGAAGGCTTCTGCCATTTCCTCCATCGCCGCAAGATTGGGTCCCTTCAACATACCGTCTGTGGCAATGTCTGTATAAATAATATGCCGAATACCGATTGTCTTCATTTGCCGTGCCAGCTCCACCGCTTTCCGGTTGCTGACCTCCTCCCAACCGGAAATGGCTGCGTAACCGTCTTTTGCATCAATACCCACAGCAATTTTATCTCCAAAGCTCTCTGCCGCACGTGCCACAAAATCTGGATTCTGCACCGCCACTGTACCTAAAATCACACGGCTGATGCCGGCAGACAGCAATGCTTCAATATCTTCCATTGTTCTGATGCCGCCTCCGGTTTGCACGGGGATGGACAGCGCCTTGGCAATTTCACAAATGACCGCCCGGTTATTAGAATTTTCCTGCCGTGCACCGTCTAAATCCACCACGTGAAGCCAACGGGCACCACAAGCTTCCCATTTTTTTGCCATTTGCACCGGGTCATCGGAATATACCGTTGTCCGGTCAAAATCACCCCGGACTAAGCGGACACATTTTCCGTCACGTAAATCAATTGCCGGATAGATAACCATGTAAATAACCATTCCCTTCGCTCAAGGCATAAAACTTATAGTAAGCCATTTGTTTTCTTGCATATTTATACTGTATTTATACATTGTAACATAAATATGCCGTCAATGCAAGATTTCACTCATAAAAAAAGAAGCATTTTCGTTTGAAAATGCTTCTTTTCATTGCAATTATACAACACCATAAGATATCATTGCATCTGCAACCTTTAAAAAGCCGGCAATATTGGCACCCATCACAAGGTTGCCCTCATAGCCATACTCTTTTGCCGCATCACTGGATTTTTTATAGATTTGAGACATGATGTCTCTCAGCTTTCTGTCAACCTTTTCAAAACTCCAGTTATAACGCAATGAGTTCTGACTCATTTCCAGTGCTGAAATTGACACACCACCTGCATTTGCAGCCTTTGCGGGGGCAAAGAGAATGCCATTCTCCTGGAACAAATCAATGGCCTCTTTGGTTGAAGGCATGTTAGCGCCCTCGCCCACTGCATAGCAACCATTATCAATCAATTTCTGTGCAGATTCTGCATCAATTTCATTTTGCGTAGCACAGGGCAATGCAATGTCACAGGGAACACCCCACACACCAGAACAACCCTCTGTATAAACAGCGTTGGGGCGCTCTTTAACATAAGCACTGATACGCTCTCTGCCGTGGAGTTTCAACTTTTTCAAAAGCGCAAGATCAATACCATCCGGGTCATAAACATAGCCTCCGGAATCACTGACGGTGATGACCTTAGCACCCAGCTCTATCGCTTTTTCTGTCGCAAAGATAGCAACATTACCGGCACCGGAAACCACAACTTTGGCACCCTTAAAGGACTTGCCGTTGGTTTTCAACATCTCATCAACAAAATAGCAAAGCCCATAGCCAGTTGCCTCTGTTCTCACAAGACTTCCGCCAAAGTTTAAGCCTTTACCGGTGAGCGTTCCCACATATTCATTGTTTAACCGCTTATACTGCCCGAACATGTAACCGATTTCACGACCGCCCACACCAATATCACCGGCAGGCACGTCAGTGTTGGCGCCAATGTGCTTGGAAAGCTCCGTCATAAAGCTCTGGCAAAAGCGCATAACTTCAGCATCAGATTTTCCCTTGGGGTCAAAATCACTGCCGCCCTTTGCACCGCCAATGGGCAAACCCGTTAATGAGTTTTTAAAGATTTGTTCAAAAGCCAGAAATTTTATAATACCCTCATATACTGACGGGTGAAAACGCAAACCGCCCTTATAAGGACCGATGGCGCTGTTAAACTGAACACGATATCCCCTATTGACCTGCACCTTGCCGGTATCATCCACCCAAGGTACACGGAATTTAATAATACGTTCGGGTTCAACCAACAGGTCGAGAATGCCCGATTCCTGATACACCGGATTTTTTTCCAGCATTGGCTCTAAAGACTCCAACACCTCTGAAACAGCCTGATGAAATTCCGGCTCATCAGGATTGCGTTTTATAACAGTTTCCATTAAGCCTGCTAAATGTGGATTTTTAAAAGACATTTTTTTCACCTTCCTGGGAATTCTATTAACTACACTCAATAAATTATACGACAAAATGAAATTTTTGTCAACAAAAATTTCATTTTTAATTCTCTTTTTTTAAGCACATCTCAACGTAACATGATTCACGAAAGATTTTTATTGATACAAAGCAAATTATGTGTGTTTTTTCGAATTTTTATGACTTTTTTCAATCTTTAAGGAAAGAAAATTTTGTATAAAACGACATGGCTTTTCGACGCATAAGTAAAAACCAGCGCATAAAATAAAATCTATGTGCTGATTCATTGCATTTTACACCGCTATATCAATGTCTTTACTACCATACAGCAAAATGGCTACATCAATTTTGATGCAGCCATTTAAAAATTCACTGTCAGAATCGCCCCTAAAAGCAAGCCTGTGATTAAACTGTCTTTGCCTTTAAGAACTCCTCAAAAGATTGTTACTTCGTGCTTGTCAAAATCATAATAGAGTTTGCTTCAAACACACCAACATTTTCAGAACCGGCAACAGTAACATTCTGTCCCACCACCAAATTCTTCAATGCTTTAATTTTACCATCGTTGCTATCTAAAATTTTCGCATTGTCCTTAACAAAAATCTGTTCTTCTTTCATATCGCCATTTGAATCAGCATAAGCAACACGAATCATGCCATAGGTTGTGTTAATCAGCGTGATTTGACCGGTAATCTGCAAGGGAGCTGCAACAGATTTTACAGTGATTTCTGTAATGGTGGCACTGGAGGTTTTCAGCGTAACCTCATAGCCAAGACGCAGATCATATAAGGTTGCAGCAGCATTATCCAGCTTGATGGCAGCATCACGGCTCAGGCTATAGGTATTAACTGTGCCGCCTACATTAACTTTTAGTGCTGAATTATTCTTAGAGATAGTAATTTCTTCAATGGAACCGGATACTGTTTTTTCTGTTCCAATAGCAGTCACAGAACTAATGCGACCATATTCCAAGGTGACATCCACTTTGTCTCCAACAACCAGTTCAGAATAGGTTGTAACAGCACCGTTTCTCCGAATGGTTGCACCTGATTTAACAGAATAACTTTCCAGTGTGCCGTCTGCCAGACGAATCGAGATTAAAACATCCGGATCAAAAGTAATGTTCTCAACTCTGGCACCCACGATCTCGGTTGTTCTTGATTCTCCCTCAATCATGGTAACCTTACCGGATACAACAGAAACCTTTACATAATCATTGTTAGAAAGACTGTTAATGTTGCCGCTCTGGCCATTATAAACAACAACAGCACCATCAGCCAGTTTATAAGATACGGTTTCTGTTGAGCCAACAGGTGTAAACCGAACTGTTGTGCCGGAAGTGTCGGTCGTCTTGCCTTTATAAGCAGCTTCAAAAGTGTCGTCTACAACGAGCTGAACAACATCTAATGAATACAATCCGCCGTTAGAAAAAGTCACAATAATGTCCTGACCAACAGGCAACAGAGAAAGCCGGGACTGCTCACCATCTAACATAACCGCAACATTATTGTCAATTTTGTAATTTTCAATTTCGCCGTTTTCATCCTTAATCGAAATGATGTTGGTTGTTTCGTTAATTTGGGAGATGATTCCCTTTACATAGCTATAACCCAGCTGAACGTACATTCTGTGAAGCATAACAGCAATTTGAGCACGGGTTACATTACCCATGGGAACAAACTTGTTATCGCCCATGCCCTGAATAATCTGTGCTGCCGTTGCAAAATAAACATAACCTCTCGACGAAGCCGGCACGTCAGCTGCATCAGCATAGGAAAGGCTCACATCACGGTTATTCTTTAGCCAAACTTCGCCGCCCAGGCACTTGGCAATCAGGGTTGCAGCCTCATAACGTTTTAATGGTTCGCCTTTGTTAGCTGCTGACAAATAAGTTGTCAAATCAGCTTCCGTCAACACTTTTTTATACATCAGGTATGCTGCAGCTTCAGAAGCATATGTATTATAGCTTGCCAGTTCGTCCTCAAAAATAACATTAGAAAGAGATGCAACACTTTGATTCAAAGGTTCATTCAAACCAAGAATTCTGGCAAATAAGGCAATGGCCTCTTCTTTTGTGATGTTGTTGGCAGGCTTAAAGGTTCCGTCAGGATAACCATTGATAACACCATCGTCTGCCAGCGTTGTAATGGCCTCATCTGCCCAACTGTAACTACTCGTTACATCTAAAAAATCAGCCGCAAAAACACCTGTTGCAGACACCAGCAACAACACACCGAGAATGAGGGATATCGCTTTTTTAAGCATAATAAATCCTCCTTTGTTAAAACAAACTTTTGCTTATTTCGTCCTGGTTAAAACAACAAACGGTATAATAAGCATTTTCTTATGATTATTATACCGCTTTTTCAATTAAATTTCAACTGTTTTTTGACTGTCACAAAAAAGTAATATATCCCTTTTCGTTCCGTCAGCCAATAATTGTTTTTCTGTTTTCATATTTGTGCTTGGTTGCCAGTCCGCCACGGATATGTCTTGTTGCCTTGTTTTCGTTCAAAATTTCCTTTGCTTCCCTTGCCAGGGCACTGTTAATGCATGCTAATCTTTCTGTAATGTCTTTATGTACTGATAGATAAACATTGATACTTTTCGTCAAGTCCTATGTCGGCGAGGAGTCTGAGATATATGTCAATATGTCCGTCTTTCGCCACTTCAATTCTGTCTATCACTCGCTTTAACATCTCGTTTGTAATCTCTGCAGTACTCAGGATATCGCCTATACTCTTGAATGTATCAGCAAGTCCGTATTCGAGCTTATCTGCCTGTGTGATGCCGAACCTCACCATCTTAATTTTCTCTTCAAGCTTTTTAATTTCAGCATTGGTAGACTCGGTCTTTTCTTTTAGGTCTTCCATTGAGATAACCTCATTGTCGTACATATCCACATATCTTTGTCGGCTCTTTTTGAGTTTTTCTATCTCTTTCGCTATCTCTTTTTCGGTTTTTAGATTTTGGTGCATCGGCTCGTAATTCTTGTTGAAGTCTTTGATTATTTTCTTAATAACCTTTTGCTTGTCCTCAATTAAGCCTGTAAGATATTTCTTTATAGAATCAAGCAACTCACCTTCGTCTATGACCGTCTTATTATTACAGAAATCTGCTCCGTTGATATTTCGTCCGCAACATACCCATGTGTATTTATAACCGCTTTTCACCTTTCGTTTGGCTTGCCTGAAGAAGTGTCCGCAGTCAGTGCATTTAAGTAGGGTGCTGAATACATGCTTGCAGTCCTTTCGCTGTCCCTGAGAGAATTTTTGTTTGTTTATTTCCAACTTCTTTTGGGCAAGTTCAAAGGTTTTCTTGTCTATAATCGCAAGGTCAGGTCGTTCTACCACTTTCCATTCTTCTTCGGGTTTATAAATTCTGTCGCCTGTCAGAAAATCCTTTACTTCTTCTTTGCCGTTGATGATAATTCCGCAGTACATTCTGTTAGTGAGGATTCTGCAAATTCCATTTTGGGTCCACTTGCATCCTCGCTTTGTTTTTATGTTTTCTTCGTTAAGAATTTTTGCGATTTTGCTTGCACCATATTCTTCGTTTATGTACATTTGATATATCCGCCGTACTACATTTGCTTCAAAGGTGTTAATATTTAGGTTAAAGTAATCGCCGATAGTCTTGTCATA
>JAZSAS010000067.1:0-3465 GCA_045602005.1 Clostridia bacterium | reverse complement strand
CTCGAATACTGCATCAATTTGTTCTTTCAAAAATTCAGGAGTGGATTCCTGAATTGCTCTTACGCCGGTTGTGTTTTGTGCCGTCAGTGCCGTTATTGCACTCATTGCATAAACACCATTCATCGTCATTGTTTTAATATCCGCTTGAATACCGGCGCCTCCACTGCAGTCGCTTCCTGCAATGGTCAATGCTGTTTTCATTTTCATAGTTTTATTCTCCTTTCATTTTTCAGCATCGTTTTATATAGCGACATAAGGTGGTGCCCCCAATCTGCCGCTTGTTTTTATTTGTTTATACTATTCCAGAATTTTTCGAAATCTGAATAATTTTCAATATAACAGTCTGCCATCATTTTAACTTCCTCTTGATTTTCTTCGTAAATATCAAAAACACCAACAGTCACAAAACCATCTGCCTTTGCTGTTTTCAAAGCATGCAGGGCATCTTCAAATACAACTGTTTCGCCTTTTTCGGTGTTAAGATGCTTTTGTGCCTCCCGGTATATGTGAGGTTCCTCTTTACTGTGTCCTACAGATGCGCAGGCGAATATTTCAGAAAAACAATTTCTTATGCCGAGCCTGCCGAGTGCTGCTTCCGCCAAATGTTTATCTGTAACTGTAGCAATGCACATTTTTATGCCTTTAGCTTTGAGTTTTTCCAAGAACACTTCAATACCGGGTTTTAGCTTTACAGTTTCGGCATAATATCGTTCCGCCATTTTGTTTACGCCGTCTATAATCTCATCTACAGATAAGGTGACTCCATAATTCTCTCTGTAATACTCTGCAGCCTGTTCTAAAGTAAAGGTTTTGAAGGCTTCTTTCAAATTTCCCTTTGGCTCTTTTCCGATAGAGCGAAGATAATCTTCTCCAATGGTGTCCCATATAAACATCGAATCAAGAATGGTTCCGTCTAAATCAAATATTGCTCCCTTTAGCATAAACCAAGCTCCTTTGCTCTTGCCTTAAGTTCAATGGCAGCCTGTTTTGGATTATCTGCCTTCATAACAGCAGAAACAACACAGATACCTGCAATGGGGATACCTTTAAGAATATCAATATTATCCTTATTAAGTCCGCCAATGGCATTTGCAGGAATAGGAACAGAATTACAAATATCACGGAGTGTATCTGTGGATGTTAGCACAGTTTTAACCTTTGTTGTAGTTGGATAAATCGCACCTACTCCAAGATAGTCTGCTCCCTGCGCATATGCTTCTACCGCCTGTGCAACGGTTTTAGTTGTTGCACCGATAATAAAATCATCACCGAGGATTTTTCTTGCCGTAGAAATCGGCATATCGCTTTGTCCGAGATGAACACCTTCTGCACCTACGCTGAGAGCAACATCAATTCGGTCATCAATGATAAGCGGTACATTATATTTCTTTGTAAGAGTATGTACCTTTTCTGCAAGGGAGATATATTCTCTTGTAGTCTTGTCCTTCTCGCGAAGCTGCAAAATAGTTGCACCGCCTTTTAATGCTTCTTCGGTTCTTCTTAAAAATTCTTCTTCGCTAAATCCGGTGCTATCTGTTATAAAATAAAGTGTTGTATCAAAATTTCTCATTTCCTTTTCTCCTATACATAAAGATAATCATTCAGAACAGGTTGCAAACCTTCATCAGTGATGTCCTTATACATCTTATCAAGACTTCTGTTATCGTCTATCTCAAATTGTTCATCACCATGCGTTTTATTGGATTCTTTACCGTTATATTTACTTTCATGGTCTCCGATCCCGGTAGAAACACCTGCTGAAACCTTTGTTGCAGCAATTTTTACAATACCGTTTCTAAATTCTGCACTCTCACGGGAGGATACTGTAATACCGACAAAAGGTAAGAAGATACGGTATGCGCAGATTATCTGACAAAGCTGTTTTTCATGAACATCCAAAGGATTGATTTTATCGTTATTGATAATCGGTCTGAGTCTTGGACAGGACAGCGACATTTCCGCATGAGGATATTTTCTTTGTAGGTAGTACACATGAAGTGCGCTCGCTAAGGCATCCTTGCGAAAATCCGAAAGTCCCAAAAGTGCTGAAAATGCCACACCTCTCATACCACCCATTAAAGCACGCTCTTGAGCATCAAAGCGATATGGCCATACACGTTTGTGACCGAGCAAATGTAGCTGCTCGTATTTATCTGTATCATAAGTTTCCTGAAATACAGTTACATAGTCAGCCCCGCACTCGTGAAGGTACTTATATTCATCGGTATTTACGGGATAGATTTCAAGACCTACCATACGGAAGTATTTCCTTGCAAGCTTGCATGCTTCACCGATATAATCTATATCGCTTTGACTTCTGCTTTCGCCTGTAAGAATCAGAATTTCTTCCATACCGCTGTCTGCAATAACCTTCATTTCCTTTTCAATCTGTTCCATAGAAAGCTTCATACGATTAATATGATTGTAGCAGTTAAAGCCACAATACACACAGTAATTCTCACAGTAATTGGCGATATACAAAGGTGTAAATAGATACACTGTGTTACCGAAGTGTTTACTTGTTTCAAGTCTTGCTCTTTGTGCCATCTGCTCTAAAAACGGTTCAGCCGCAGGAGAAAGTAGTGCCTTGAAATCTTCTATAGTACAGGTTTCATGCTCCAATGCCGCTTTTACATCTTTTGCAGTATATTTTGAGTAGTCAAAAGAATTCATTTGTTCCATTACATTCCTGCAGACATCCGATTCTATTTTCTCCATACCCGACAAATATTCCATGTGATTTTTTCGTGAGGAAGGATCTGCTTCTATCTGATGCTTTTTTGCAAGCGCTTCAGGAGATAAGTGCTCCGAGTCAACAAAAAATTGATTTTCCATTATAAAGCCTCCTTAATCACGCAAAAATCCCGTAAGAGGATCGGATGCGGATGCACCTCTTGTGAGGACTCTGCCAAGGCCTGAAAGGTACGCTTTTCTTCCGGCTTCGATTGCCTGGCGAAAGGCCGATGCCATAAGCGGAAGATTTCCCGCAGTAGCGAGTGCTGTGTTCGCCATAATCGCAGCAGCACCCATTTCCATTGCTTCACAAGCCTGTGAAGGCTTACCGATACCTGCATCAACAATGATTGGCAAATCAATTTCATCAATAAGAATCTGAATAAAGTCCTTTGTTGCAAGGCCTTTATTAGAGCCTATGGGAGAAGCAAGAGGCATTATAGTTGCGGCACCTGCATTTACTAAATCACGGGCAACATTTAAGTCGGGGTACATGTAAGGCATAACAACAAAACCGTCATTTGCAAGAATTTTCGTTGCTTTGATGGTTTCCTGATTATCCGGAAGGAGATACTTTGAATCACGCATAATTTCAATCTTAACAAAATTACCGCATCCAAGCTCACGGGCAAGTCGAGCAATTCTTACTGCTTCTTCAGCATTTCTTGCTCCGCTTGTGTTAGGAAGCAAGGTAATTCCTTTTGGGATAAAATCTAAAATGTTTTCTTGTTC
>JAZSAS010000066.1:0-2038 GCA_045602005.1 Clostridia bacterium | reverse complement strand
GTCAATATACACAATATCACTTCCTTTCTGTGTTCATTATAGCATATGCTTTACCATTTGTCAATAGTGATTTACCAAAGTAAATAAAAAACAGCAATACAGCTCTTTTGATTGGATAAACACCATTATACCGAAAGGAAGTCATAAGTCCGGATAAATTTTTGAAAATTATTTGTTATTATTTTTAGCGGTGTTGAGGGACGAAATTAACATACGTTTGATCTCTTCTGCTAAGGAAATAAGGGTATCAAAATCATAGGCAATCAAGTTTGTTCGTTTTAGTAAAGTCAACCAATAAATGCTTTCGCCTGTTTCTTTTATCGAAATATGTAATTTTGAGATAAAATCCGCTTTGCTGTTTCCGTAAATGGCTTCATTTATATTGGCACCGACACTCGTAGCAGAACGTAGTAATTGCTTCGCAATCGTTGTATCTTTTTTACTCTTTGAAAATTCTTCGTAGAAAAGTACAATCTGCGTTGCGAAATCCATAGATTTTTCAAGTAATGGGCTGTTCATTATCTCCACCTCACTTTGTAATATGATTGTATCATATTTTCAACGAAAAATCAATGCTTTTCGACCAAAGCGCCAAAGGCGCAGGAGAAAAGCTACCTTTTCTTTTCTCTCTTATCTCTTCTCTCTTCTCTGGAAAAGTCGCGTGGGGGATTTAGAGAAAAGTGAAGAGTGAAAAGAGAAGATTGAAGAGTACAAAAAGAAAAAGCCGCTTACGTGAAGTGAACCCAAAAGTTTAGACAAAAATTAAATATTAAATTGTTTGCGAATGAGCTCGGTACTGAACTGGGCTCATTCCTTTTAGTTTTAAGGAAATTCTTTCGTTGTTGTAGTAATGTATGTACTCTTCCAACTTTTCAATGAATCCCCGAGGGGATTCAAATTTTTCGCCGTAATACATCTCAACTTTTAATCTGCCGAAGAAGTTTTCCATTATGCCATTGTCCATACAGTTTCCTTTTCGGGACATACTTTGCGTAATGTTGTGCTCGGCAAGAAGCCGTTGGTATTCGGCATGCTGGTATTGCCAACCTTGATCAGAGTGAAATAACGGTCGTGCATCATCAGGAAGCTTCTCAAATAGCCCGTTTAGCATATCTCTAACTTGCTGCAAGTTAGGACTTGTTGAAATAGAGTAGGATATAATTTCACGATTGAACATATCTAACACAGGTGAAAGATAAACCTTTTTATCACCAATCTTAAACTCTGTAACGTCTGTTGTTAGTTTCTCAAACGGCTTGTCTGCATGAAAATCTCTTTTCAACAGATTGCCTGCCACCTTTCCAACTTCACCTTTGTAGGAATGGTATTTGCCATTTTTACTCTGTTTGCCACGCAAATGAAGGGATTTCATCAGCTTTAACACAGTTTTATGGTTAATTGGATATCCCTTTGCCTTTAATTCAGAGCAAATACGTCTGTAGCCGTATCTTCCTTTGTGAGTATTGTAGATTTCTAATATATCCTGCTTTTCGCTTTCGTATTTGTCTTTATCCTTCTGCTTCAGATAGTAATAGTACGTGCTTCTTGCTATCCCGGAAAGCTCTAACAAATCTTTAAGCGGATATTTTTGCCTTAGTTCAGCAATTATGAACGCCTTTTGCCGTTCTTTTGCTCTTCCGCAAGAACTAAGGCACTCAGTTTTTTTAAGTATTCTATCTCCATTCTGAGTCTTTGGTTCTCTGCGATTAGATCTTCCTCTACCTTTCGATCGAGCTTCGGTGGGCGACCTTTATTAGAACCGCTTGCTTTGCAAGCTCTGCCTCGTCTTTCTTTCATCAAACCTTCGGCTCCTTCTTCTAAGAATATGCGTTCCCACCTTTGAATCATCAATCTGGCTCCGCCCGTTTGGTCGTTACCTAATTCATACTTGCGTACTGTTTCATGGTAGCTCAATCGGTGTTCTCGCATATCCATTATAACACGGATTTTGAATTCTGGCGAGTAGTTTTTGTTTTTTCTTCCTGTTTTACCCATAAAAAATATGCACCTCCAAAAGTGTCTAACTTTTGGGGTGCAT
>JAZSAS010000065.1:0-37055 GCA_045602005.1 Clostridia bacterium | reverse complement strand
TGACAATAATTTTTGCACTTGTTATTATTCCAACGGTATATTCCTTTCTGATATACAAAAATAAAAAATCAATATTTTAAAAGCATTAGATTCTATATGGATGAAACGGCACGGATTTTCTCCGTGCCATAACTTTTAAATGTGTTATACAGTAACCAAAGGAAAGCCAAATTGTATTTGGGGATATGATATCTGCAAGAATTAAAAATATTTTTGTAGAATTACTCTCTACAGGCGAAATTGATAGAATTGACGAAATCAAGTGATGCTAAAATGATGATGTAGCAGACGGAACGCTCCGAAACAGATGCGACCGTATGCGAAATTGATGCTCATTTCAGGCATAATTACTTGAAACACAAGACCATGCACCGTCATCAGAAATATAATCTAAAATTACTAAAAATTGCTATTGATGCTCAAAAAAGTGAAGATTGCCGCTCTCGAATTTTGACAATAAAAAATGGCTCAAACCCAGTGTTTGAGCCAAATATATTGGCAGGGGTAGAAGGACTCGAACCCTCAAGAACGGTTTTGGAGACCGGCATGTTACCATTACATCATACCCCTAAAGAGCGCCATATTAAGTTTTTATTATGCAGTATTTTCAACATAGGGACACGGCTTTGGAGACCGTCGCTCTACCAGCTGAACTATACCCCTATATAAAATTGTAATCCATAATTCACATGCTTTTTTATTATACACTCCATCACACCATTTGTCAAGACATTCTCAGAAAAAATTGTAAAAACTCTTGCAAAATTTCTCCCATCCCCAATTCTGATATATATTGTCTCACACAGATTCGTTACCACTTTTTCAAACTTTTTCACCTTTTTTTGACCTTTTGCATAGAATGCAGTAGAGACTTCAAACTCATTATTTTCCAGAAAGGATGAAATTACAAATGGATGAATTATATCAAACCAGAGAGCGCACAGGTTATGCCTATGTGCCCGTACAAAAGTTTGGCGAGCTTTATTCGCCGGAAGAAGGCTTAGAAAGAGGAACCATTTTCCCTGAATTGGACTTGCCAATCTCAGTGTATGGTCCCAAGGTGGATTAGGAGGATGAATATGACAGGAACAGACAGAAACAAAGACCGTCTGATGAAACAAATCATGGCCCTTTCCTTCACACAAAATGAATTGGTCCTGTTTTTAGATACACACCCCGATAACCAACGGGCATTGCGAGAATACCATAAGATAACCCCCCAGCTTGAAGAACTCCGACGCTATTACCGGGAGCATTTTGGCCCCCTAACACCGGCTGAGGTTAACTCCACAACAGAATGGACCTGGATTGACAGTCCTTGGCCCTGGGAAAATTAAAGGAGGCAGGTTAAATATATGTGGCAATACGAAAAGAAATTACAATTCCCTATTAACATTAAGCGGCCCAACCCAAAGCTCGCTAACTATATCATCAGCCAATACGGTGGCCCCGACGGTGAAATGGCTGCTTCCATGCGCTATCTGTCTCAGCGTTTCTCTATGAAAGACGACGTGGCTAAGGCTCTGCTAACAGATATCGGCACCGAAGAAATGGCCCACTTAGAGATGGTGGGCACACTGGTTCATCAGTTGACAAAAAACGCCACCACGGCAGAAATTGAGAACAGCCCATTGGCTTTATATTACGTCGACCATGCCAAAGGCATCTGGCCCACTTCTGCTGCCGGTCAGGCTTTCACATCAATGAGCTTTCAAACCAAGGGCGACCCCATCGCCGATTTGGTAGAAGACCTTGCAGCCGAACAAAAGGCCCGTGTAACCTATGATAACATCTTGCGAATGTCTAGCGACCCCGATGTAAACCGGGTCATCAGTTTCCTGCGACAGCGTGAAGTTGTGCATTTCCAGCGTTTCGGCGAAGCATTAGACCGCATTCAGGCAAAGCACGGGAAATCAACCCCCACACATAAACCCAACCATTCCTATTAAAGTCAATTTTCAAGCAGCCAGTCCCAAGACTGGCTGCTTTTTTTGTATAAACAAAAAGAGGAAAACTCATTCAATCGAGTTTTCCCCTTTATCTTACATCACAATGTCAACAGGCGGGTTTTAGTTAACTTCGCCCTGAGCAATAATCTGCTTATAATAATACCAGCTCTTTCTCGGAACACGCTCCAAGGTATCATAACGAACCTGAATCAATCCGAACATGTGCTTGTAACCACCGCCATAGAGCTCATTGGTGTCCATAAGGCTCCAATGGAAATAGCCTGTAACGGGCACACCGGCACTAATAGCTCTTGAAACGCCACGAAGATGCTCACGTAAGTAGTCAATACGATAATCATCCTCAAGCTCTTCTTCATAGTTGCCCCACTTATGCTTACTGATTCCGTTTTCTGTAATAATGAGTTCCAGACCCGGATATCTGTTTTGAGCATACACCAGTGTATCATAAATACCCTGGGGGTTAACGGTGAATCCATAGTCATCAACAGGCAAGCTATCGCCGATTGCTTCCTCATAATCCAACTGACCGTTTTCTACATATTTAATAATGTATGTGCTGTAGCAGTTAATGCCAAGGAAGTCAGACGGGGTGAAGTTCTCTGCTAAGTCCTTCTGATAGCCTTCGGGAAGAAGGTCAGTGATGTAGGGATAATCCATCAAAATTTCCGGATAATGACCCAACAACATTGCATCATTAAACCAGTTGGAATAAAAGCCCATATCTCTCTCAGCTGCTTCCTGATCCTTCTTGTCAAGAGTCAGTGCATATGCCAGCTGAAGGTGGTTAACAAAGCCGATTTTTCCTTTAAAACCAAGGCTTCTGTAAATGCGAACAGCCTTAAAGTGAGCCAGAATCATATTGTGGCATGCCAGAATACATTTTTGCATGTCTTTTTCAAAAGGAGCGGTAACGCCCCACGCATATGCACCCATAACGTTAACGTTGGGTTCGTTAACGGTTGACCAGTAGGGAATTCTGTCACCAAAGGCCTTAAAGCAGGTTTCTGCATACTTTGCAAACCATTCAATAAATTCAGGATTTAAAACGCCGCCTCTTTCAATTACCCAATAAGGCAGGTCGCAGTGCCAAAGGTCAAAAAACGGAATGATATCAGCCTCAATGAGCTTATTGATTACATCTGAGTAATAATCAATACCTGCCTGACAAGGCTCACCTTCCGGACCGTTGGGATAAATTCTGGACCAGGAGATGGAAAAACGGAAAGCTTTAAGTCCAAGCTCCTTCATCATCTTAATATCTTCAGGGTATTTGTGATAAAAGTCAGCAGACAAGTTGGGATTAGCATGACCATATTTTTCAGGATAAAGCTGCCAGAAATGGTCTAACGCATCCTCGCCTTTGCCGCCCTCGTTACAGCCTGCTTCAATCTGAATGGCAGAAGATGCTGCACCAAACATAAAGTCTTTTGGGAAAGTAAAATACATAAAAACACCTCTTTTTTTAATTGTTTACATGATTGATATCATTTTACCATTTGAAGGTATGAAAGTCAAGCCTATAATATGTAAAATTATGAAAAATACCCGTGGATGTATCTGCATTCACCAGACTATTCATTAACCGGTTTTATTCCGTCGCTTCAATGAACCTTCCGGCTGCATGCACATCATAAAAAGCGACCAAATACCCAATGACGCACACAGGAATCGCCGCCAGAATATCCAGCACAGAATGCTGCTTTAAAAATACAGTAGAAACAGAAATTATCACGGCTAAAATCATAAAAGCAGTCCGCCATACCGGCCCTGAAAAATGCTTGCTGTGCCACGCTGAAAAAGCCACCGCAAAAGAACCAATAACATGAATAGAAGGACAAACATTGGTGTTGGTGTCAAAGCCATAAAGCAGTGGCATCATCCGGGTCAAAACATTGTCCCGCTCAAAAACTGCCGGCCTTAACTGTTGACCGTTGGGGAACAGCAAATAAACCACCATCGCCATAGTATAAGTCACCATAATGAATCGCATAAAACGTCGAAAAGAGTCAGTGTCGAAAAACAAGCTATATCCCATAAAACCAATCAGATACACAAACCAAAACAAATAGGGCACTAAGAAAAGTTCACAAAACGGAATCCGGTCATCAAAAGCACAATGCATGGGAAAATAACTGTCCCGAATCCACAAACGCTCCACAAGGAGAAAAAACAACCCATAAACAGGCCAATAAAGTAAATATTTTAAATGACAAAATGCCGGCTCATTGAGCCGGTTCAGCCGAAAATTCTTATAGTCCACCATGTTTTTCATCTACATTCCCGCCTCATACTGCATGTTTGTTTCAATCGGTTCTAAATGTTCTGCACACAAAGCCTGTCCGTGCCGTTCTTCCATTCGCTTTAAAATCCGCACTAATTTCGGACGGTTATATCGCTGCACCAAGCAAAAAGGAATATTGCCTATCCAATACAAAACAGATACCAAAAGACCGCATCGGCTCTTCCATATTTCCACACAGAAAAAACCCAGAACGCTCAGCAAAACATGAATAAATTCTGCCACACAGGTCTCCTGAATCATCAGCTTGATGTGCCTGGCATTAAACCCGGGCGCAAGAGATTTCGACGGCATCAGGTCAGGAAAAACCGTACTCATGTCCCAAAGCTTCCCTTTCCAACGCCGAATAGAAAGATGGTCGTAAACTGCCCCATCACACTCTAAAGAAAAGCATTTAAAGGGAAACGCATCATACCGAAACCAGTGCTTTGGCATAACTCTTCCCAAAAGAAAGCACAAAAAGCTTATCATTGCCAGGTACACCAGACAACGCACAAAGTTCATGAGTGTGACTTCTCCTTTATATGACAAAATGTCGAAATTTAGCTAACAATAGCACATTTTTATTATACTCAAAATAATACTCAAAATCAATAGTAAAACATAATTTTGATGCAAGGCTGCAGCCGGCTACCATATTCGTTCCAAACTCAACTTTTCTCGATATGCCAGAACTTCCTCCAAACGGCAAACCTCCGTTCCCGGTTTAGACGCTGTAACTGTGCCTGCAGCCGAAGCGGTTTTTGCAAGCTCCTCAAGAGAGGCCCCCTCTGCCAGAGAATAAGCCGTCGCTGCCACCATCGAATCACCGGCACCCACAGTGCTCTGGCAAACGATGGGGGCTAGCTTCACCCGCCATCCGGCCTCTTTTGTCATATACACAGCACCGTCGCCGCCCATCGACAGAACAATCAACCCAACACCGCCGGCAATTAACTCTCTGCCATAAGCATAGAGCGCCTCATCACTTTCAAAAGAACCGCCATGAAGCTGCTCAAGTTCATAAAGGTTAGGCTTAATTACAAACGGTTTTGCTTCCAAACCGGCAACAAGAGCCTGACCATCAGCATCTAAAATCACCTGCACCTCGTGCTGCGCTGCAAGGTGTGTCAAGTGCCTGTAAATATCCTTTGGAATCCCCGGTGCCACACTGCCGGCAAGCACCATAACCGCAGCATCAGACAAATGTTTCTCAATCAGAGCTATGGTCTGCTCCAGCTTGTCTGCATCCACCGCAAAGCCTGGTTCATTAATTTCGGTAATCTGCCGTTTTTCATTGTCAAACAGCTTGTAATTGGTCCTCGTTTCACCAGGTGCCAAAACAAAATCATGCCTAATCCCGCGATGCTTCAGTTCCTCTAAAATTCCATCACTTCCGCCATTACCGAGAACACCCACAGCCACAACCTTTGCACCAAAATAACCCAACACCTTGGCCACATTAATGCCTTTGCCTCCGGCATCCACCCGAACACTTACAGCACGGTTCAAACCACCCTCGCAAAACCCGCACAGCTCAATGGTTTTGTCAATACAGGGATTCAAGGTTACAGTTATAATTTCCCGTTTCATATTGTAAACTCCCCTCTTCTGCTAACTCTTATTTCCTCATGTTCTCCTGATGCTCAGCATAGGTGCTGGCAAAACGGTGGGTGCCGGTGGAATCCAATACAAAGAACAGATAATCCGTCTCCGCCGGATACAATGCCGCACGAATAGCAGCCTCGCCAGGAGATGCAATAGGCCCCGAAGGCAAGCCCGGATTCCGATAAGTGTTATAGGGAGAATCAATTTTCGTATCTGCCACTGTCAGAACCGGTTTTCTTTCTTTCAAAATATACTGCACTGTAGCACATGATTCAAGATAAGGGTAGGTCGTGCTTTTCAACCGGTTATGAAACACACCGGCCACCAGCTCTCTGTCGGCATCCCCCATAGCCTCACGTTCAATAATAGAAGCAAGGGTAATCAACTCATGGTCAGTCATAGAAAGGGCTTTGGCCCGCTCACGATATGCCTGATGATAAACTTCATCAAACCGGGCCAGCATTCTGCCAATGATAGCCTCTTCACTTTCTCCCGGCGTGAACTGATAGGTGTCGGGAAACAGATAACCCTCCAGTCTGTTTTCACTTTTTGGAAGATTGCGAATGAATGCATAATCATAATCGCCGTTTTTCACGGCATGATAAAACCGCTCACGATTAATGAGACCTGCCTCTTCCAAACGGTCGGCAATTTGACGCAATTCAAACCCCTCCGGAATGGTGATGGTCACACTCTCCGGTAATGGTGCATGCTTTAAGGTCTGAAATAGCGTTGCATAACCTGAACCGGCACGGAGAGAATAAGTCCCCTGCTGATAACTTCCGTCATGGCCGCCGATTTTAGAGAAAAAGCGAAACCAAAAGGAGTGGCGAATCATGCCGTTGTTTTTCAAAACCTCCGCAATATCTGCTGTGCTGCTGCCGGCAGAAATGGTCACTTGCCGAATGTCGCCATGACCGCTGCCCCAATAGTCCTGAGCCACAGAGCCGCAGTAAATCACTAACAACAGAACAACCAATAATGATAGCATCTGTCTTTTTGACTTTTTTTGTTTCCTCTTCTTTTTCCTTTGCATTTCCTTCGCCCTCCGCTTCTCTAAAGCTTTAAACCGGGCACGGCATTTAATGCCGAATCGGCAAAAATACCTTGTTCATATAAATAATATCCGGCACAGCCAATCATAGCCGCATTGTCTGTGCACAAAACAAGGGGTGGATAGTAGAGCTTTGCGCCTGCCTTCTCTGCAGCCGCCTCAAAGCTTTTTCGCAAAGCGCCATTTGCACTGACACCGCCGGCCAAGGTCACAACAGGACAATTTCTGGCACGAGCCGCCAAAAAGGTATGCTCTGTCAACGCCTCTACCACAGCACGTTGGAACGAAGCCGCTAAATCTGCTTTGCAAATCTCCTGTCCCAACTGTTCCTGACGGTGAATATAGTTAATCACCGCCGTCTTCACGCCGCTGAAACTAAAATCATAGCAGTCCTCCCCGAAGGTGACTCTGGGAAAGGAAACGGCTTCGCTGTTTCCCGTCTCTGCCAGCTTTTCCAGTTTCGGACCGCCGGGATATCCCAACCCCAGCACTCTGGCAATTTTGTCAAAGGCCTCCCCCGCTGCATCATCACGGGTTCTTCCCAAAATTTCAAATTCTGTATATCCTTTTACATGCACAATATGGCTATGACCACCTGAGGCCACCAGACAAACAAAAGGCGGTTTCAAGTCTGGATGTGCAATATAGTTAGCAGCAATGTGACCGTGAATGTGATTCACCGCCACCAAGGGCAGTCCTCTTGCTGCAGCAATGGCCTTCGCTGCCGATACACCGGTGAGCAACGCTCCCACAAGACCCGGACCATAGGTTACGGCAATGGCACTTAGGTCACAAAAGCTGCAACCCGCCTCCAACAAGGCTCTGTCAATCACACCGGGTAAATTCAGCACATGGTTTCGTGATGCAATCTCCGGCACCACACCGCCATATCGTTCATGAATGGGAATCTGAGATGAAATAATGTTAGATAACACTTCTCTGCCGTTTTTCACCACAGCAGCTGCCGTTTCATCACAAGAAGATTCCACAGCCAAAATGATACGTTCCATGCTTTACACGCCTTCTTTCAAAAACAAAGTCATCAAAAGGGCATCCTCTTTGCCCTCATAGTAATGTCGCCGCCGTCCCACCTGAGCAAACCCCAGACTTTCATAGAGGGAAATAGCACTCCGGTTGCTCTCCCGCACTTCCAGCGTTAAAAGAGCAAGACCCGCCATTTCTGCCAGACGAACGAATTCTCTAATCAACTGTTTGGCAAGACCCTTTCGCCGATGTACCGGACTAACAGCCACATTGGTAATATGTCCTTCATCTGCTACCTGCCACATGCCCATATAGGCCACCGGCTCACCGCCATAAAGAATCACCCGATAAACTGCTGCAGAATTTTCCAATTCTCCCGCAAACATTCCTTCTGTCCATGGCACGTGAAAACATTCCCGTTCCAGCTCCGCCAGTGCCGGCAGCATTTCTTTTGTCAGCATGACAAGTTCATAACACATTTTCTTCTCCATTAAAGCCGCTCAATTTTAGTTGTCACATCATCAGCAATCACATGACCCCCTGCGGCTTTCAACATGCGATTTAATAAGGCAGGCACAATGCCACCAGAAGTCTTCGGCAACTCTGCAAAAATCACCTCAGCACCCAAATCATCCATCTGCCGCAACGCATCAAAAAGCTCATGGGCATAGGTTTCTGCATCCGCTCCGCAAACTTTAACAAAATCAGCATCATAGTGATGACCACCCGCACATAAAACGCCCGCCTTTTGACCCTGCTTTCGGCAGGATGCAAGCAAAGATATCAGCTTTTCTTCATACCCCGCCTCCACCAGATACAAGTCTGCTTTGGGGGCATAGTGCCGATATTTCATACCCGGACTTTTAGGGATCTTGCTGCTGTCTTTCAAAGCCGGTTCATAGTCCACCTCACCTAAAATCTCCTGCAATGCCTCTAGGCTCACACCGCCAGGGCGCAAAATCTGGGGCGTTTTACCTGTCAAATCCAACACCGTCGATTCAAGACCCACACGACATGGTCCGCCGTCAATAATATAATCCACTCGACCGGATAAATCCTGAATAACATGTTCTGCACGGGTTGTGCTGGGGCTACCGGAAAGGTTAGCGCTGGGTGCCGCAACAGGCACACCGCTCTTTTCAATCAACGCCAGTGCCGCCGGATGCGCCGGCATCCGCACGCCCACCGTAGAAAGTCCCGCTGTAACCGTTTTAGAAATGTTGTCTGATTTTTCGAGAATAACCGTCAGCGGTCCGGGCCAAAAGGTCTCCATCAGCTTTTCTGCTGCCGCCGGCACCGCCTTAACCACCTTCAGCAACATCTCTTTGTTGCTGATGTGAACAATCAGCGGATTGTCTTGCGGACGTCCCTTTGCACGGAAAATATCAGCCACCGCTCCGGCATCTAGGGCACTGGCCCCCAAACCGTAAACCGTCTCCGTGGGAAAAGCCACCAAACCGCCGCTAGCCAGTGCTGCTGCCGCTTCATCCAAAACAGACAGGTCATCCTGTACCTGAATCACTTTTGTCATATACTTCACCTTATTATATCAAATGGGGGCTGCCGAAAATGACAGCCCCTTTAGGGGCAGACAAACCGTCTGCTACATTGTTAAAATTTTCTCCATATTCACAATGTCTTTATACAAAGCCTTTTGCATACCAAGACCTTCTAAAATGTCATAATCCACCATAAGACCATTTTTAATGGCAACCGTGCGGTTTCCTTTGCCTTCGCTTAAAAGCTTCACGGCATGCACGCCCATGCGGCTGGCAAGCATTCGGTCGTTCACCGTCGGACTGCCCCCCCGCTGAATATGCCCTAAAATGGTAGCACGGGTTTCAATGCCGGTTATCTCTTCAATTTTTTGAGCCATTTCCACAGAACCGCCAACACCCTCAGCAACCACAATCAGGTTGTTTTCCTTACCACGTTTTTTACTTGCCAGAATCGGTTCGATGATATCCTTTTCAAAATCAAAGGGTTGCTCAGGGATAATCGCCGCCTCTGCGCCACAGGCAATCGCCACATATGCCGCAATAAAACCGGCATCCCGACCCATAACCTCAATGATAGAACACCGCTCATGAGACTGAGCTGTATCTCTGATTTTATCAATGGCGTCCTTAACCGTGTTAAGCGCTGTGTCAAAACCAATGGTGTAATCCGTGCACCCAATATCATTATCAATGGTGCCGGGAATACCCACCGCCGGCAATCCGGCAAGAGATAAATCACGTGCGCCTCTGAAAGAGCCGTCACCACCAATCACTGCAATGCCCTCAATGCCTGCCTTGTTAGCCATTTCAACTGCCTTTTGAACGCCCTCCGGCTTGCAGAAATCAAGGCAGCGGGCACTTTGCAGAATTGTTCCGCCACGATGCAGAATATTCGACACGCTACGGGCATTCATTTCTTCAAACAGGCCATTCATCAAGCCGAAATAGCCCTTGCGAATTCCGTAAACCTCCATGCCCATAGAAAGGCCCATTCTCACAACAGCACGAATGGCAGCATTCATGCCGGGGGCATCGCCGCCGCTGGTTAACACTCCAATTCTTTTCATAATTGCCTCCTGACTTCTCCTCACAGTGCTTTTTCAACAATAACACTGTGTGCTTCGGAAAGCTCTGCCTCCGGCACCAGAATTTCATAGCAGCCAAACTGCTCATTACCGCTCTGGTTCACACTGCGGATTTTCACCGGCAAACCGGCTTCCTGAAGCAATGTTCTGATTTTTTCTGCTGTTTCCTTGCTTTGTGTTATATATGCCACCATCCACATGTGAAATCCTCCCCTCAGCTTATACCTAATGGCTTTTGCACCTTAGATTCCGGTGCAGGTCCTTAAACCATCAATCATTTCTTTTGGTTTTAATTTCTTCTAACAACATGGTGCAGAACTCTTCCTTGGTCATAGCACCCATGTCAGCCTGACGTCTTGCACGAACAGAAACTGTTCCCTCTTCGCACTCCTTGCCGCCAATCACCAGCATATAGGGCACTTTATCCATTTGTGCCTCACGAATTTTATAACCGATTTTTTCATTACGGCAATCAACCTCTACACGAATGCCGTTTTCTACCAAAAGCTCCCGAACGGCATATGCATAGTCATGATGTGCATCTGCAATAGGCAGAATTTTAACCTGAGTAGGAGCCAGCCATGCAGGCAGTGCACCCGCATATTTTTCCAAAAGCAATGCCAGGGTACGCTCATAACAGCCGATGGAAGTTCTGTGAATTACATAGGGGAACTTCTTGGTACCGTCTTTATCCACATATTCCATGCCAAAACGTTCCGCCAGCTGGAAGTCAATCTGAACAGTCACCAGAGTATCTTCCTTGCCGTGAACATTCTTAATCTGAATGTCCAGCTTTGGTCCGTAGAAGGCTGCTTCTCCCTCTTCTTCAGTATAATCAATGTGGAGGTCGTCTAAAATTTCTTTCATGCGGTCCTGAACATTTTCCCACTCTTCCTCAGAACCAATATATTTTTCTTTGTTGTTGGGATCCCACTTAGAGAAACGATAAGAAACGTCATCCCCCAAACCCAAAGTTGTCAGCATAAACTTTGCAAGTTCAACGCACTGAGAGAATTCACCTTCAAGCTGTTCCGGCGTACATGCCAAATGTCCCTCTGAAATTGTGAACTGACGAACACGAATCAAACCGTGCATTTCACCGGATGCCTCATTACGAAACAGCGTTGAGGTTTCTGCATAGCGAAGCGGCAGGTCACGATAAGAACGCATTTCCGTCAAATATGCCTGGAACTGGAACGGACAGGTCATGGGACGCAGGGCAAACACTTCGCCCTCAGCATCAGGGTCTCCCATGATAAACATGCCGTCTCTATAATGATCCCAATGACCGGAGATTTTATACAAATCACGCTTTGCCATAAAGGGTGTTTTGGTCAATAAATAACCACGTTTCTGCTCTTCATCCTCAACAAAACGCTGCATTAATTGAATAACACGTGCGCCCTTAGGAAGCAGAATCGGCAGACCTTGACCAATCAGCTCAGAGGTAGTGAAATAACCCAGCTCACGACCAATCTTGTTGTGGTCCCGCTTTTTTGCATCCTCAACAGCCGCCAGATATTCTTCCAGCTCGCTCTTTTTGGGAAATGCCGTTCCGTAAATTCGCTGAAGCATTTTGTTTTTTTCGTTACCACGCCAATAAGCACCGGCAACGCTGGTTAAAGCAATGGCCTTGACCTTGCCTGTTGAGGGCAGATGGGGGCCGGCACAAAGGTCGGTAAAGTCGCCCTGTTTATAGAACGAAATTTCCTCTCCCTCCGGCAGGTCTTCAATCAACTCTTTTTTATAGATTTCTCCGGCTTCTTCAAAATATTTAATAGCCTCGTCACGGCTCATGGTAAAGCGTTCAATCGCTAAATCTTCTTTAACAATTTTCGCCATTTCCTCTTCCAGCTTTTTCAAAACCTCTGCTGTAAAAGAAACCTCACAATCAAAATCATAATAAAACCCGTTTTCAATAGCCGGACCAATGGCAAGTTTAGCCTGAGGATACAGCCGTTTAACAGCCTGCGCCAGAATGTGAGAGGCTGTGTGACGGAAGGTATCCCGACCTTTTTGGTCGTTAAAGGTTAAGAAATTAACGCTTGCGTCCTGAGAAATAGTTCGTGTCAGGTCCGTAACTGTTCCATCTACCTCTGCCGAGAGTGCCGCACGCTGCAAACCGCCGCTAATGTCACCTGCCAGATCATACAGGGTCTTCGGCGCATCCACAGACATTTGGCTGCCATCCTTTAAGCTTACTTTAAACATATGCTATTCCTCCAATTCAAATTCCTTTGTTACCTCCGCCGCTCTGCCGCCTTCGTAATCAAAAGCAAACACACGTGCACCAATGGGAACAAAACGGATTTTTTTGTATAGTATTGTCGGTTTTTCACCGGCATAATCTGCAAAATATTCTGCCACACGCTCCGGTTTTTGCAAAAACGCAAAAGCCCTTGTTTTCAAACCCTCACTCCCCTTCATAAAGGAAAGAGAATCTCTGTGGCGCAAACAGTAATCATAAATCAGTTTTTCTGTGACAACCTCGTCGCAAAACCGTTCCTTAGCAAACCGATACAACGCCTCATAAGCCGCTTTCTGACTTTTGGGAGCCAAGGCATTGCCCGAAAATTCTGCTATATCACAAAAAAATGTAAATGCTTTATCAGAATAATAAGTATCTAAAATATATGGCACAGCCGTCTTAAAAGCGCCGCTGTTATAATAACGCTCCAGCATTTCCTCCACCTGTTTTAAAAGCAACAGTTCTTCATAGGTCATCACATCACTGTGAATCACCTCATAGGGGGGAAATGCCCAAAACTCACTGTCTGGGGCATAGAGCTCAGCACCTTTTAACTTCTTTAAAAAGCCCAACTGTAAATTGTCGGGACGCAGCTCCATAACCTGATGAAAAGAGTGAACAAAGTCAGAAAGACTTTCCCCGGGCAATCCGGCAATCAAATCCAAATGCAAATGCATGTTCTGTTTTTCAGAAAACTCTAAAACCACCTGTTTAAGCCGGTCAAATTCCGGTCTGCGCCGAATGGCCTGCAAAGTGTGAGCATTCGTGCTCTGCACACCGATTTCCAATTGAAACATGCCCTTCGGGGCCGTTCGAAGGCTGTGAATCAATGCCTCTGTCATTGTTTCAGCACGAATTTCAAAATGATAGGTTGTATTCCCATTCCGGCGTTTAATGCCCTCAATAATGGAAAGAGCACGTTCTGAATCGGCATTAAACGTGCGGTCCACCAACTTCACCAGGGGAACACCCTGTTCTTCAAAAAAAGCGAGTTCCCGTTCCACACGGTCAACATTTAAAAACCGCAAACTGCCGGCAGCACCAGACAGGCAAAAAGCACACCGATAAGGACACCCCCGTGAAGTTTCGTAATAAACAATCCGTGAAGAAAGGCTTTTTATATCGTCTTCATCATAGGGAAACGGAACCATTTCCAAATCGGCTTCTTGTGCCGGCACACCACTGGATGTCACATCGCCGCCTTGGCGATAATATAAACCGGGAACACAATCATAAACGCCCCGCTCCAAGCTGTCAGCAAACGGTGTGATAGAAGGTTCTCCTTCACCGCACAAAATAAAATCAATAAAAGAATGTGCCAAAAGCAGCTTTCGGGGGTCAAAGCTAACCTCCGGCCCGCCCAAAGCTATCTGCACGCCGGGGCAAGCCTTTTTCAGAATTTCACAGATTTTCAGCACATGTTCTATGTTCCAGATATAGCAAGAAAACAAAAAAGTCTGCGCACCGGACCGGTACAAATCAGCCGCAATTGTTTCCGGCCGTTCAGCGATGGTATATTCGCAGAATCGGCATCGTGGCTCAATTTTTGCCAGATACCGAATTGCCAGATTGCTATGAATGAATTTTGCGTTAATGCCAACCAAAAGCATATGCTGAAACTCCTTAGCATAACAGCAGGAATATGAAAGCAAAATGCGGCGGATGCTGTTCCGCCGCATTTTAGCACCGGGAAACCGTATCTTACCAAAGATTCAATTCGTTCATTGCATCTTTTCTGGAAAGATTGATGCGGCCCTGTCTGTCAATTTCAATAACCTTAACCATAATCTCGTCGCCAATGTTAACCTCGTCCTCAACCTTAGCCACACGCTTGTTGGCCAGTTTGGAGATATGAACCATACCGTCCTTACCGGGCAGGAATTCAACAAATGCACCAAAGGGCAGAATGTTCACAACCTTGCCTTTATAAATAGAGCCGATTTCAATATTGCCGGTGAGACCCTTAATGATTTCCATTGCCTTGTTTGCCATTTCCTCGTCAGCTGTGGCAATGTAAACCTTACCGTCATCTTCAATATCAATTTTAACACCGGTTTCAGCAATAATCTTCTGAATGGTCTTACCGCCGGAACCAATAACGTCACGAATTTTATCGGTGTCAATGGTCATGGTGAAGATTTTCGGTGCATAAGCAGAGAGAGATTCTCTGGGGGCCTCAATCGTCTTTAACAAAACTTCATCAATAATCTGGAAGCGGGCAGCCTTGGTCTGTGCCAATGCCTGCTTAATAATTTCCGGTGTTAAGCCGTCAATCTTAATGTCCATCTGAATGGCTGTGATACCTTCCTTAGTACCTGCCACTTTAAAGTCCATATCACCGTAGAAATCTTCCAGACCCTGAATATCAACCATAGTGATGAAACGGTCGCCTTCAGTAACCAAACCAACAGAAATACCGGCAACCGGTGCCTTAATGGGAACACCGGCATCCATCAATGCCAGCGTGCTGGCACAAACACTGGCCTGAGAGGTACTGCCATTAGAGCTTAACACCTCAGAAACCAGACGAATGGCATAAGGAAATTCCTCTTCAGAAGGCACAACAGGCTCCAAAGCACGTTCAGCCAATGCACCGTGACCGATTTCACGACGTCCCGGACCTCTGGAGGGGCGGGTTTCGCCAACAGAATAAGAGGGGAAATTATAATGATGCATATAGCGCTTCTGGTCATCTAAATCAATGCCGTCCAGTGCCTGTGCATCACCCATAGCACCTAAGGTAGCAACTGTCAAAACCTGTGTCTGTCCACGTTTGAACATACCAGAACCATGAGTTCTGGGCAGAATGCCAACGTCAGCAGAAAGAGGACGAATGTCGGTAATAGAACGTCCGTCAACACGCTTGCCTTCATCTAAAATCCAGCGGCGAACAATTGTCTTCTGCAGTTTTTCCATGGCCTCAACAATTTTACCGCCATGCTCTTCTTCAGTATATTTGTCTGCAAAATGAGCATATAACTCCTCATACAGCGCTTTCAGGTTCTTCTCACGAATGTTTTTATCATCGGTATCTAAAGCAATCTTAAGCTTGTCTTCTGCAAATGCTTTGATATCCTCATAAATCTCAGGGTCAACCACATGAGCTTCATAGGCAAATTTCTCTTTACCAATTTCTGCCTGAATGCCGGAGATAAAGTCACAAATCTTTTTAATCTCTTCATGAGCCAGCTGAATGCCTTCAAAAACAACATCCTCAGAAACCTCTTTAGCACCGGCTTCAATCATAACAACTTTTTCCTTGGTGCCGGCAACAGTTAAATAAAGCAAGCTTTTTTCACGTTGCTCTGTTGTGGGGTTAATCACGTGCTGTCCGTCAACATAACCCACAACAACGCCGCCAATCGGGCCATTAAAGGGAATATCAGAAATGCTGATGGCACAAGATGTACCAATCATGGCTGCAATTTCCGGTGAATTATCCTGTTCAACAGACATAACAGTGTTAACAACAGCCACATCATTTCTCAAATCCTTAGGGAATAAGGGTCTAATGGGGCGGTCAATCACACGAGAGGTCAAAATTGCCTTCTCCGTGGGTCTGCCTTCACGCTTGATAAAGCCTCCGGGAATTTTACCAACAGAATAAAGCTTCTCCTCAAAATCTACGCTCAGCGGAAAGAAATCAATTCCTTCTCTGGGCTTTGCAGATGCCGTTGCAGTAGATAAAACTGCAGTGTCACCATAGCGCACCATAACAGCACCGCCGGCAAGCTCTGCATACTTGCCAGTTTCAATTACCAGCGGACGACCCGCCAGCTCCATTTGGTAGCTTTTAAACATATGAAACCTCCATTTTTAATAATGCAGGTAAGCTCAAAAGCAAGAGATAAGAAATAAACCATAAAACAAGTTTAAAGCTTATTTCTTACATCTTACCTTTTAAGCCCACCATATTTAGATATATACTTTATATATTATATCACAATCTTTACATAAAATAAATAGAAAACGAAAAAGAAAATATGCACAATCATTCGGCTTGTTTTCGCCTTTGCTTTGTATATTTTTTCTATATCCGCTTTTCTGTCTTGCTTAACTCCTGTAATGGCAGTAGCTCTGAGCGAAAAAAAGAGCCAACATTTTATGACACAATTCGTGTCTTTTGTCGCAGGTTTTTAAATAATTCGGCTCTGTTGAGCCTTTAGTTTGAAACAATCAAATCGACTTCCATAAAATTACAATAAATGTCAGAAATTTGCTTGCAATTTTCTGTTTATTAGTGTTATAATATCCACAGAAAATAAAAATTGTAAAAAATTGGTATGTATCATTTGCCATACAAGGAGGACTTTCCAATGAAAAAAATCTCAGTTGTCATCGTTGACCATAATCAAAGCTTTTGCCAAACGCTCAAGGCTGAAATTGATAACACCTCTGACATGGAAGTGTTGGGAATTGCCCACAACGGACAAAACGGCCTTGACCTGATTTTTGAAAAACAACCCGATGTGGCAATTCTGGATGTTGTAATGCCGAAAATGGACGGCTTGGAACTTCTGGAGCGTTTACAAGAGGCTGAGCTCTCTAAAAAGCCTTCCTGCATGATTGTTTCTGCCGTGAATCACGACAACATCACCTGCAAGGCATTGCAACTCGGTGCACAATATTATCTGGTGAAGCCTATCCAAAATAACGAAACCATTTTAAAGCGAATCCGCCAAATCGCACAAAACAACGAGCCATCAAAAACGAGCATCGTTCAAACGCTGGCAGAAGGATTTTCTCTCACTGACCTGCCATCACAAAAAAACAACACCACAATTCAGCCGGAAAATTTAGAAACCATCATCACCGATGTCATTCATGAAATTGGCGTGCCGGCTCATATCAAAGGCTATAACTATCTGCGTGAGGCCATTAGTTTGTGCATTCAAGACAAGGAGTTTATCAATTCCATCACAAAAATGCTTTATCCCACCGTGGCACGCAACTACCAAACCACATCCTCCCGGGTAGAGCGTGCCATCCGGCATGCCATTGAAGTGGCATGGAGTCGGGGCCGGGAAGAAATTTTAAACGGCATTTTCGGCTACACCATTGATACCAACAAAGGAAAACCCACCAATGGTGAATTCATTGCCATGATTTCAGATTCCATTCGTTTAAAAATGAAGAATACTGTTAATTACTAATAGATGTAAAGCAGATTAGCGCCGGCATTCGGCAGCAAACTCCGCTAACTATTTTTTCCTGGACGGGCATCTATCTGCCTTAGTGTAAAAGACGAGATAATGCCCACTTTAAATTCTGTTTATAACAGTGATTGAAGCTGCCACAGCTGCTTCTCGCTGTTATAGAAGAAGGCGCTGTTTTAGCCCCCCAAAACAGCGCCTTTGTTTTTATTTTTCAGATTCAAATGCGCCTTTTTCTTCCTCGTTAAAAAGACTGTCATCATGATCAATCCAACGGGATACCGGAACAATCCGATAGGTGTTTTCCGTATCACGAATGATAACCTCTTTCACCCCTGCATTGATAATCAGCCGTTTACACATACTGCAACTGTCAGAACCGGGGAGAATCATGCCCGTTTTTGCATCACGACAGGCAAGATAAAGCGTTGAGCCAATCATATCCCGACGAGATGCACTGATGATACAGTTTGCTTCCGCATGAACCGATCGACACAATTCATATCGCTGACCCGACGGAATCTGCAGTTTTTCACGCAGGCAATGCCCCATGTCGATACAATTCTGACGCATTCTGGGCGCACCTGTATAACCGGTAGAAATGATTTCATCATTTTTTACTAAAATCGCACCATAATTCCGGCGCAGACACGTGCCACGCTCAGACACCGTTTGTGCAATATCCAGATAGTAATTGATTTTATCACGTCTTTCAATCATGGCAATTTGCCCTCCAAAAATTGGTTTTTATTTTTCCAGTCCGTGAATTTTGTCAATGCGGTTCTGATGACGGCCGCCCTCAAATTCTGCATTCATGAATGCATCCAGAATGTTCTTGGCAAGGTCAGAGCCTAAAACACGCCCGCCAAAGGCAATTACATTGGCATTGTTATGCTGCTTTGCTTTCTCTGCGGAATATTCGTTGTTAACCAAAGCACAACGAATCCCATCAATTTTATTAGCAGCAATCGAAATACCAATACCGGTGCCGCAAAGAAGAATACCAAACTCATAATTACCTGTTTTCACCTTTTCACACACCTGCTGCGCAATGTCAGGATAATCCACACTAGTGGCATCAAAAACACCGCAATCTTCAACTTCCCTACCCTTAGACTTTAAATACTCTGCCAGAACGCTTTTTAACTCATAAGCGCCGTGGTCGCTTCCCATAACAATCATTTCATTTCCTCCTGTTTATTTTCCTTCTGCTTTTCCTCATATTCTCTTTCTGCCTGTGAAACACGCAGATACATTGGTGCTATCTCATCATAAGGGCGAAATTCCCCTTTTTGAGCCATATGATAGCCCAGCTCCGCTACGGCACCGCCCCGAATAACATGAGCAGCACCCTCGACAATGGATACCCCGCCGCCCAAGCGGCTCAAAAATTCTTCTCTATATTTTTCTGCGCCATCACCGCAAAGCCGGCAGGTTTTGCCGGACAAATATTTCAATAACGCCTCCAGCGTCATAACAGAGGGTGGCAAGACAGCCTCCCCTGCCTTATCATAGGCCGCACAATATAGCTCGTCTGCCCGTGCATACACACAAGCAACCCGCAACCCATCAAACGGCCGAAGGTTCTCTGCAAGAATCTCTAAACTGCAAACCGGCGCAACCGGCTTTGTCCAACTTTGAGCAAAACCCTTGGCCGTTGCCACTCCAATGCGCACGCCGGTAAAAGAGCCGGGGCCCACACCACAGCTGTAAACATCAATATCTGAAAAGGAAAGCCCCGCATCCTGCAGCATTGTTTCAACCATAGGCAACAGCTTCACAGAATGGTTTTTCCCGTTGTTCAACGTATATTCACATAGCAACACACCGTTTTCCACAAGGCCAACTGCCGCAGCGTCAGACGATGCATCTAAGCCTAACACAATCATTTTATGCGCTCCTCTACCGTCACCCGACGGCTATCTTCGCCGCTTCGCTCCAGCAAAATGTCTAGCCGACGGGCAGGAAGAGCCTCTTCCGCACGCTCCGGCCATTCAATAATTGCCAGTGCATCGCCGCCCACAAACTCACTAAAGCCGATTTCAAAAAGCTCGTCAGGATCCTCAATGCGATATAAATCAAAATGATAAATTTTTAAATCTGTTCCTTCATATTCATTCACCAGTGTGAAGGTAGGACTGCTCACGTGTTCACAAACACCCAATGCACTGCACAATCCCTTGGCAAACACAGTTTTTCCCACACCAAGGTCACCCCGCAAGCAAACAACCTGACCGGGCACAAGATTTTCGGCAATCCCCCGGGCAAGACGGCGGGTTTCCTCCTCGCTTTGGGTAAAAAATTCCTTCACAGCACCACTATTATTCATTTGCCCCATCTCCTGCTCCGCCTGCAGCCGGTGCCGTAATGGTAATGGGCGCAGGAGTCTTGGCCGGTTGCTCAGTGGGTGCCTGAGTCGGTGCCTTGGTCGGCGCCTGAGTCGGTGCTGCAGTAATAGTCGGTTTTGCCGTTTTGGCCGATGCCTGAGTCGCCGCCGGAGACTTTGTGGGAGCCGGCGATTTTGTTGGTGCCGAAGAAGGTTTTTGAGTGGAAGAAAGCGGTCGATCACTATTTGAACCCGTGCCGGAATCGTCTTTATCACGGTACCGATCTAATTCCTCCTCCAGTCGTTGAATCTCTTTATCTTTTTCAATCACCATTTCCTCTAATTCTTCATAAGTGGGCTTTTCTGTAGGAGCAGGCGCAGACACGCCCCCCGGCAGAAGAGGCTCCTGATTGGCTTTTAAAACCAAACCGGTAATCCAGAAAGATAAGAAGAATAATACAACTAAAAGCAAAATAACGCCTGCCGCAAAGAGTGCTTTTTTGCTGCCGGCAGTTTTCGATGCTGACCCTTTTCTGTAGGATTTTCTCATGGAATTACCTCCAAAATCAAGTTACAGTATACTTTATTCTATCATAAAGAAGTAACAAAGTAAAGCACATTTTTGTTATTTGTCCAATTCCGGTATCTCTCTGCAAAATGGTTTCATGGCCGAGGGCATGGGAATTTCCTTTAAAAGCTTCTCTGGTGTAACCCAGAAAAAGTCCGGTTTTTGATGCTTGGCATAAACAAAATAGCTTTCCATATCCCAAATAAGGTGGGTAAACACATGCCGGCTACGAATCAATTTGTGCATTGCATCAACACCGCCCCACGATTCCATAACCTCTTCTGCCTCTTTCACCAAGAGATGGCCGTCCACCGCAGGGAATTCCCACATACCGGCAAGAACACCGCCCTCCGGTCGTTTAACAAGAGCCAGTTTCCCGTCACACGCTATCAAAAAAACCGTACGCTTAACCAGTTTTTTCTCCTTTTTACTGTTGCGCACCGGCAACTGCTGTTCCTTGCCATTTTTGCGGGCAAGACACAGGTCTTCAAGGGGACATTCCCCGCACTTCGGGACTCCGCCGGGAATACAAATTAAAGCACCCAACTCCATAATGGCCTGCGTCAAGTCTCCGCTGTCCTCCGCCAAAGAATAAACCTCCGAAAGTGCCTGTTTCGCCTGACGTTTTGCCTGAGGCAGCATAATATCAGTATCATCGCATTGCAACCGTGCCAACACCCGAAGCACGTTGCCATCCACTGCCGGCTCCGGCAGTCCAAACGAAATGGATGCAACTGCCCCTGCGGTATATTCACCAATGCCGGGCAATGCCGCTAACAACCCGAAATCAGCAGGAAATTCTCCGCCATATTGCTCCATCACAATTTGTGCCGCCTTCTGCATGTTGCGTACACGGCTGTAATAACCAAGACCCTCCCACAGCTTTAAAAGCCGTTCCTCCGGTGCTTTTGCCAAGTCCTCCACCGTGGGTAGTGCCTCTAAAAAACGCTGATAGTATGGCAGCGCCGCCTCCACACGGGTTTGCTGCAGCATAATCTCCGAAACCCAAACCCGATAAGGGGCACGGTTTTCACGCCAGGGCAGCTGCCTCTTATTTTTTTGATACCAAGAACAAAGCGGCGAAACCATCGCCGCTAAAATGTTACTCGTTTTCATATAACTCCTCACCCGTTACTGCAAATTCAGCAAACGGTATGCATTTTTCCACAAAATTTCTTCCTGTTCCTCCTCTGTCAAACCCAATCTGTCTATATTGGCAAGCTCTTCTTTATGCAGCGCCAGAGGATAATCCGTGCCAAACAGTACACGGTCTGTACCGTGGCTGCGAATAAGTTCCGCCGCCGCTAAAGGCTCCATAAAGCGAATGCTGCTGGAGGTATCTAAATACACATTGCTTCTGCCAAAAAGATATTTCCTCGCTTCTTCCCATTCACTATAACCGCCAAGATGAGGTGCAATCACTGTCAGTTCAGGAATTTCATCTAAAACTGCTGCCATCCGTCTGGGGGTTGCACCGTCGCTGTTTTTATCTCCCACATGAATGAGAACCGGCAAACCATGTTTTGCAATAGAGCGGTAAACAGGCATCATTTCCGGTGTGTCGATGGCAAAACCCTGAAAAATTGGATGCAGCTTAATGCCGGAAAGACCTAAACTTTTGATTCTGTCCAGTTCCTTTTCACAATCACCATAACCGGGATGGATCGTGCCGAAACCAATAATGTCAGGGGTCAAAAGCCCTGCCACATAGTTGTTAATAATCTCCACCTGTTCCGGCTTGGTGGCTGTTGCGTGAATCACCAGCTTGTCTATTTTGTGTTCCTTCATGCTGTCCAAAAGAATATGAAACTTGCCGTTTCCCGCTAAGGGAATGCCATAATATTCGTTTAGATTCTTCGCAGCCTTTTCTGCAATTTTATCATGAAAGGCATGTGCATGAAAATCTACGATTTTTCTCTCCACCGTGTCGATGCTCCTTTAAATTGTCTCTTTTTTTCTGCCGATATCTCTGCGGTAATGAACGCCTGAGAAAGAAATTTTTGAAACGCCTTCATAAGCCTTGCAAATGGCATCATCCAGTGTCTTTGACACTGCTGTCACACCCAAAACTCTGCCGCCGGCAGTAACAAACTGACCATCTCTGCACTTTGTACCGGCATGAAATACGGTAACATCAACATCCTGCTCCGCTGCATCAATGCCGGAAATTGCAAAGCCGGTTTCATATTTCTGAGGATATCCGCCAGATGCCATAACAACGCAAACCGCCGCATTATCCTCCCATTCTACTTCAATCTCAAAAAGACGCTCCTCTGCTACAGCCATAAAAATTTCCAACAGGTCTGTTTTCAATCTGGGGAGCACCACCTGTGTTTCAGGGTCACCGAAACGGGCATTATATTCAATAACCTTAACGCCGCTTTGTGTCATAATTAAGCCGAAATACAAAACACCTTTAAAAGTTCTGCCTTCTTGATTCATTGCTGCAACCGTGGGCAGAAAAATGTTGTCCATGCATTCCTCATGAATGGCCTCTGTATACAGCCGGCTTGGAGAAAATGTGCCCATGCCGCCTGTGTTTAAGCCTTCATCGTTATCATAAGCACGCTTGTGGTCCTGTGCGCTGACCATAGGACAAATGGTTTTACCATCAGTAAAGGCCAGAACAGAAACCTCCTGTCCGGTGAGGAATTCTTCAATAACAACCCGGTTGCCCGCATCGCCAAACACCTTACCGCACATCATATCCTTAACCGCCGCCTCTGCTTCTTCAAAAGAACCGGCAATGATAACACCTTTGCCCAGAGCCAGCCCCTCTGCCTTAACCACAGTGGGGTAAGAAACCGTTTTCAAATAGCTAATGGCTTCTTCACAGTCAGAAAAAACCTCATAGGCCGCTGTGGGAATACCATATTTTTTCATCAGTTCCTTAGAGAACACCTTGCTGCCCTCAATGATGGCAGCATTCTGCCGAGGGCCAAAAGCCAAAAGACCTTCAGCTTCAAGGCGGTCTACCATACCCAGCATCAAGGGGTCATCCGGTGCCACCACCGTTAAATCAATTTGATTTTCCTTAGCAAAGCGGACAACACCGTCTACATCTGTAGCCTTGATGTCCACGCACTTTGCCAACTGTGAAATGCCGCCGTTGCCCGGTGCTGCATAGAGTTCAGGCTTAACGGGACTTTGTGCCAGTTTCCATAAAATTGTATGCTCACGGCCACCGCCGCCAACCACCAATACTTTCATGCTGCTATTCCTTTCCGTCTTTTAGTGTTTAAAATGACGTTTACCAACAAATACCATAGCAATGCCATATTTATCACAGGCATCAATCGACTCCTGATCTTTTTTAGAACCGCCGGGCTGAATAATGGCCTTAATGCCCGCCTTGGCAGCTTCTTCAACTGTGTCAGGGAACGGGAAAAATGCATCAGATGCAAGGCTGGCACCCTGTGCCCGCTCACCGGCATAATCTAACGCAATTCTGGCTGCCATAACCCGATTGGTCTGACCGGGGCCAACGCCTAAAGACATGTTGTCCTTTGCCACAGTGATGGCATTAGATTTTGTATGTTTCACCACTTTCCAGGCAAACTTCATATCACGAATCTGCTCTTCGGTCGGCTGCACTTTCGTAACAACCTTCCAATCCTCTTCCTGATACAGCTCAACATCACGCTGCTGCACCAAAAGGCCGCCCATAACCTTCTTCATATCAAAATCATTGATATCCGGCTTAGCTGCCAAATCAGGCAACTCTAACAGACGAATGTTCTGCTTTTGTGTCAAAATATCCATCGCCTCTTGAGAGAAAGAGGGCGCCACGATAATCTCTAAGAAAATTTTGCTCATTGCCTCGGCTGTGGGGCCATCAATTTCACGGTTTGCTGCAATAATGCCGCCAAAAATAGAAACCGGATCGCCCTCATAGGCCTTTTGATAGGCCTCAAAAATTGTAGCACCGGTACCAACACCGCAGGGGTTTGCATGCTTAGAGGCCACAACAGTGGGCTCAGAAAACTCTTTAACTAAATCCAGCGCGCCGTTGGCATCATTAATGTTGTTATAGGAAAGCTCCTTGCCGTGCAGCTGCTTAGCTGCAGAAAGAGTGCCGCTGCAAGAACCAACCTCTTTGTAGAAAACAGCCTGCTGGTGAGGATTTTCACCATAGCGCATATCCTGAACCTTTTCAAAAGTTAAAGAAAGGTTCTTGGGGAACAGTTCCTTACCGATGGTTTTTCTCAAATATGTAGAAATCAAAGTGTCGTAGCTGGCCGTATGTTCAAACACTTTATATGCTAAATAAAATTTGGTATCACGGCTAACCTGACCCTGTTCTTTATATTCAGCAAGAACGGTGTCATAGTCTGCCGGGTCAACCACAACGGCCACATCCTGATAATTCTTTGCTGCCGCACGAATCATGGTAGGACCGCCAATGTCAATATTTTCAATGGCCTCCTCCAGGGTAACACCTTCCTTCTGGATGGTCTCCTTAAAAGGATAGAGGTTAATGGCCACAACATCAATGGTGTCAACGCCCAACTCTGCCAGCTGCTCCATATGCTCCGGATTACTCCGCATAGCCAGAATGCCGGCATGAATTTTAGGATGCAGTGTTTTCACACGTCCGTCTAAGCATTCGGGAAAACCGGTAATCTCTGAAACACCGGTAACTTTCAGTCCGGCTTCTGTCAGCACACGTTTGGTGCCGCCGGTAGACACAATTTCAAAACCCAAATCCAGAAGTCCTTTTGCAAACTCCACAATTCCTTTTTTATCAGATACGCTCAGCAATGCTCTTTTTGCCATGGTAATCTTCCTTTCTATTCTTGAATGTATACACGCCGTCCCTCACGACTAACCTTGCCTGCACACAAAAGCTCCGCCGCACGAGGCAACAAAACATGCTCCGCCTCCTGCATAACCAGTTTCTGCAAGGCTTCAGCTGTAATTCCCTCCGGAATATCCACTGCCTTTTGAAGAATAATAGCACCGCCATCGGTCACTTCATTAACAAAGTGAACAGTTGCCCCGGTGACCTTCACGCCATATGCAAGGGCACGTTCATGAACATGAAGACCATAAAACCCATCACCGCAAAAAGACGGAATCAAGGCCGGATGCACGTTAATGATGCGGTCAGGAAATTGCCGGATAAAACCATCAGACAACACCAGCATAAACCCTGCCAAAATTAAAATATCAATCTGGCGCCCTGTAAGCTCCAGCAGCAATGCCTGTTCAAAATCTTCACGACTTTCAAAGGCCTTTCGCTCCACACAAATGCCCTCAATGCCTGCCTTCCCAGCACGCTCCAATGCAAAAACACCAGGTTTGCTGGCAATAACCACAGCAATTTCACCGCTTTTCAGTTCTCCCCGTTGCTGTGCGTCAATGAGTGCCTGCAAATTTGTGCCGCCACCGGATACTAAAACGCCGATTCTCTTTTTCTGTTCCATACTATCGTCCCCGTCAGTTCAGCACAACGCCTTGATCGCCCTCTGCCACTTCACCAATGACCCAAGCCTGTTCGCCCATTTCTTTTAAGTGGCTGGCAACTGCATCTGCATCACTTTTCTCCACTGCCATCACAAGGCCGATGCCCATATTAAAGGTATTATATAAATCCCGCTGAGAAAGCTTCGCCGTTTCCTCCATCAAATGGAAGATAGCCGGCGTGTTAAAGCTGCCCAGGGTCACATTAGCCTGCAAACCATCCGGCAGCATGCGGGGAATATTCTCGTAAAACCCACCGCCGGTAATATGAGAAACTGCATGAATACCAAATTTCTCAATAACAGATAAAAGCGGTTTAACATAAATCTTCGTCGGTGTTAAAAGAGCCTCTCCCAAAGAGCAGTTAAGGCCGCCCGGAACATCCTGCAACCGCTCCTTAGCACCGGGGGAATCCAGATTGAAAACCCGACGAACAAGAGAATAACCATTGCTGTGAATACCTGAAGAGGCAATGCCCACCAGTGCATCTCCTGCCTTGGTTTTTGTGCCGTCAATAATTTTGTCCTTATCAATCACACCAACACAAAATCCTGCCAGGTCATATTCCTCCGGTTCATAAAAACCAGGCATTTCTGCTGTTTCGCCACCAATCAATGCTGCACCTGCCAGTTGGCAACCATCTGCCACACCCTTAACAATTTCTGCAATGCGTGTGGGAACGTTCTTGCCAACTGCCAAATAATCTAAAAAAAACAGCGGTTTTGCACCGGAACAGGCAATGTCATTGGCGCACATGGCCACACAGTCCTGACCAATGGTGTCGTGCTTGTCCATCAAAAATGCCAACCGCAGCTTGGTTCCCACACCGTCAGTGCCGGAAACCAACACCGGGTTTTTATAACCACTGCCCAATTCAAACAGACCGCCAAAACCACCCAGTCCGCTTAAAACGCCGGGCGTAAAGGTTTTATTTACATGCTCCCGCATGAGTCTAACTGCCTCGTAACCGGCCTCAACGTCTACACCGGCTGCCTTATATGCTGTACTCATTTTTTGCCCTCCTTAGTATGTTCATAGTCAGATTTATCCACTACCAGCGGCACCTCCATAGGATATTCCCCTGTGAAGCAGGCCTGACAGTAATCGCAGTTTAACATTTTTGCTGATTCACTTAGCCCCTCAATGCTGAGATAACCCAGTGAATCGGCACCAATAATCTGTCTGATTTCTTCAATATTATGCCGTACTGCCATGAGACAATCACGGGAGGGGATATCAGTTCCGAAATAACAAGGCCACAAAAACGGCGGAGAGCTAACACGCATATGAACCTCTTTCGCTCCTGCCTCTTTTAAAGCCCGAATAATATTGGCACAAGTGGTCCCTCGAACAATAGAGTCATCCACCATAACCACACGTTTGCCTGCAACGCTGCTTTTTAGAACATTCAGTTTAATATTAACTGCCGCCTCTCGTTGCTTCTGCGTAGGCAGAATGAAGGTTCTGCCAATGTATTTATTTTTAATAAATCCTTTGCCATAAGGCAGACCAGATTCCTCCGCATAGCCAATAGCAGCACACAAACCGGAATCAGGCACACCAAAAACCAAATCAGCATCCACAGGATGCTCCTTGGCCAGCTGCCGACCCATTTCCTTTCTAACCTCATACACGCTGGCACCCTGAATAACGCTGTCGGGCCGTGCATTATACACATATTCAAAAATACAAATTTTTGAACGTTCAAGTGCTTTCTCATGACGAATGGAATGAAGACCGTCTTTATCTATCCAAACAACCTCGCCGGGTTCAACATCCCGCACAAATTCAGCACCAATATTGTCAAACACACAGGTTTCAGAAGATAGCACATAAGAGTTTTCCAATTTACCAATGGAAAGGGGATGCAGTCCATAAGGATCTCTGGCACCAATCAGCTTTCTGGGGCTCATCATAACAATAGAATACGCACCATGAATAGAATCCATCATGTTTAACACAGCCTTTTCAATGGCATGAGTACGAATTCGCTCCTGAGCAATTTTATACATCATAGCTTCGCCATCAATAGAGGTGTGAAAGATTGCACCGTTTTTCTGAAAATCATCACGCAGGTCTCCGGCATTAATCAAATTGCCGTTATAAGCCAGTGCCAGTGTTCCTTTAACATATTTATAAACAAGTGGCTGGGTGTTTTCACGTGTATTGCCGCCTTTGGTGGAATAACGCACGTGACCCACAGAGATATTGCCGGTGAGTCCGGAAAGAATCCGGTCATTGAAAACGTCAGGCACCAGGCCTAAATCCTTATGACAACGGAATGTTCCATCATCATTCACGGCAATGCCGGCACTTTCCTGACCTCTGTGCTGCAAGCCATATAACCCATAATAGGTCAATCGTGCCACATCAAAGCCGTCATTATCGTAAAAACCGAAAACGCCGCACTCTTCTTTTGCTTTGTCTGAAACAATGACTGAACTGCTTATACTCATACCTCAAACTCCCTACTTTCCTAATATTGTTAAAAATTGCAGTGCGACCGGCACACCAGTCGCACTACTCCTCTTATTATCTCTGTACTCTGCCGGAACCGTCGCCCTCTGCCAAGCTCCTGACCTCCTGAACACTAACCAGATTGAAGTCACCCTCAATGGTATGCTTCAGACAGGAAGCTGCAACAGCAAAGTCAATGGCGTCTTGCTTAGAATAATTCTCTAAAAGTGCATAAATCAAACCGCCGCCAAAAGAGTCGCCGCCGCCTACACGGTCCACAATATTCATACTATATTTCTTAGACTTGTAGTAGTCCTTACCGTCATATAAAAGTGCTGACCAATTGTTCACCGAAGCTGAGATGCTCTCTCGCAAAGTAATGGCAACATGAGAAAAACCAAATCGGTCTGCCAGCTGCTTTGCCACGTCACGATAGCCACTATCTGAAAGCTCACCGGAGGTGATGTTCGTTTCCTTTGCACGAATGCCGAACACCTTTTCAGCATCCTCCTCATTGGCAATGGCAACATCAACAAATTCCATCAGCTTGCCCATAACCTGACCGGCCTTCTCGCTTGTCCACAGTTTTTTTCTGAAGTTCAAATCACAACTAACTGTAACACCATGCTTTTTTGCTGCCTGGCAAGCCAGCAAACACAACTCTGCCGCATCATCAGACAACGCAGGCGTGATGCCGGTGAAATGAAACCAAACAGCACCGTCAAAAATCTTTTCCCAATCAAAATCTGCTGGCCCAGCTGTAGAAATAGCAGAATGTGCCCTGTCGTAAGTCACGGTTGATGCCCGCTGAGATGCACCTTTTTCTACAAAATAAATTCCCAGGCGTTCGCCGCCCTTTGCAATATAATCTGTCTGCACACCATATTTGCGCAATTCAGCCAAGCACCATGCCCCCACCGGATTATCGGGCAATTTGGTTACAAAATAAGCATCATTTCCGTAATTTGCCAGCGACACGGCAACGTTTGCCTCACCGCCGCCGAATTTAGCCTCCAGACCGGTGGCCTGAATCAGCCTTTGATAATCATTTGTCTGCAGTCTGAGCATGATTTCGCCAAACGTCACAACCTTAGCCATTGTTTGACCCTCCCATCTCCGACTGACCTCTTGCTTCCCTGATTCGCTTAACGAATTCACGCCCCAAAGCCGTGATGGAAGCATAGTCCCCTGTTTTAGCACCGGCAGTTAGCGAACTGCCCGCCCCCACAGCCACAGCACCGGCACGAATCCAATCTCCCACATTATCAACATCCACACCGCCGGTGGGCATGATTTTCGCATGAGGAACAGGACCATGAATTGCCCGAATCATGCTGGGGCCGCCGGCTTCGCCGGGAAACAGCTTAACAATGTCAGCGCCTGCCTCCATAGCCTCCACAACTTCTTTAACAGTCATAACGCCGGGCATGCAGGCCGTTCTGTATCGGTTACACAATGTAACCGTTTCCAGATTTAAATAGGGACTAACCACATATTGTGCGCCGGATAAAATGGCAATTCTGGCAGTTTCAGAATCCATAACCGTTCCGGCTCCTAAAATAATTTCATCCGGTTTATACCGTTTTGCCAGCTCTTCAATGACACGATGTGCACCGGGAACGGTGAACGTCAACTCAACGGCAGGAACACCGCCCTCAATGCAGGCATCAGCAATTTTCACTGCCTGCTCCCTATCAGCGGCTCTAACCACAGCTACAATGCCGGAATCACAAATTTTAGTAAGAATTTTTTCTTTATCCATTGTTTTCTCCTTCCTTGATTGTCTGCTTAATATGATGGATCACAATAGATAGTATAACAAAAAATTCTCAAGATATATTATATCACAGTATATTCTTTAGGTCAAGCAATGGATTTCAAAAGTTTTAATTTCATCAAAATTAGACAATTTTTGATTCCTTTCTCCAATTCTCTTGTCAAATGATGCAAAAATATGGTTTTCTTTTGCATTTTTCTAAAAAACACTGTTAGAATTCAAAATTAAGGTTACACTAAAACACAAAGGAGTGTTTACATGTGAAACAATTTAGCTTACGTGATAAAATAGGGTATATGCTGGGGGACCTTGGTAACGATTTCTTCTTTATTCTGGCCAGTTCCTTTTTAATGGTCTTTTACACAAAAGTGCTGGGCATTGCCGGCGAAGTGGTGGGTACATTATTCTTAGTCGCCCGTGCAGTGGATGCTTTTACCGACGTAACCATGGGCCGGATTGTAGATTCTCTCCACCCCAAAAAGGACGGACGGTTCCGTCCTTGGATTAAATACATGTGCGTCCCCGTGGTTCTTGCCGGCATTCTCATGTTCATTCCGGCGGCAAAAAACCTCCCCTATTGGGGCAAACTTGTGTATATCTATGTCACTTATTTGCTGTGGGGCAGCATTTGTTACACGGCCATCAACATTCCCTATGGTTCCATGGCCTCCGCCATCACAGAAAACCCTGTAGAGCGAACCGGTCTTTCCACCTTCCGTTCCATCGGTGCTGCGATTGCAGGTGTTGTGGTCGGCTCCGGTGTGCCCCTCATTATTTATACCTATGATGCTCAGGGTAATCAGCTGATTCTTGGAGAACGGTTTTTGCCCCTGGTCATTGTCTTCGGTGCTCTGGCCTTAATTTGTTACAGTCTTTGCTACAGCCTCACCCATGAACGGGTTGTTCTGTCCTCCGCACAGAAAAAAAGTAATTTTACCGAAGCGTTTCGAGGCATGGCACGCAACCGTTCCCTCTGGGCGATCATTGCGGCCGCCATCGTGTTGCTGCTTTCCTCGCTGCTGTCAAACACCATGAATCTCTATTTGTTTATGGATTACTTCAAAAACAAAGAGGCCATGAGCGTTGCCGGCTTTCTGCAAACTGCCTGCACCCTGCTGCTGGCACCCTTCAGCACCATAATTGCTGAAAAAATCGGCAAAAAGGAGGCCTCCGGCTTTGCAGTCTTATTCACCTCAGTTGTCTTTTTTCTGTTATTTCTCTTGCGAATCCGAAACCCCTGGATCTTCTGCGGTTTTGTATTTGTAGGAAATTTGGGTGTTGGCCTTTTTAATTTAATGATTTGGGCCTTCATCACCGATGTAATTGACAATCAGGAGGTGCTCACCGGCACACGTGAAGACGGCACCGTATATGCCGTTTATTCCTTTGCCAGAAAAATCGGCCAGGCTCTGGCGGGCGGATTAGGCGGCTATGCGCTAACCCTCATCGGCTATGTTTCCTCAACAGAAAATGTAGTGCAGTCACCTGAGGTCGTGGAGCGGATTTACACTGTTTCCACGCTGATTCCCGCCATTTGTTATTTCCTGGTCGCCCTCATTTTAATTTTCTGGTATCCCCTGTCCCGTAAAAAAATCGCAGAGAATCAGCAAATTATTAAGGAAAGACACGGAAATTAAGAACCACACTCAAATCAGCAAAACCCATGAGTCCCAAAATATTTTTTCTATCGAAAGGATGTTGAAACATGCTCTACCCAAGATTAAGCACCTCCCGTGCCCTCATTGACCTGTCAGGCATCTGGAATTTCACGTTGTCGCCAGACGATGATTTTAATGACTCCACCGCCGGCACGCCCCTTGATAACCCCATGACCATTGCTGTGCCCGCCTCCTACAACGACCAGAAGGAGGGAGAGAACTTCCGTGACCATTACGGCTGGGTGGTGTATGAAACCTGTTTTGAATTGCCGTCTTGTCTCCAAGAAGAGCGCCTCGTTCTTCGATTCGGCGCTGTAACCCAGAGTGCCAGAGTTTTTTTAAACGGCAATCTGCTCTGCACGCATAAAGGCGGCTTCCTTCCTTTTGAAGCAGAGCTGACTGAAAATCTGAAAACTGGCAAAAACCGTTTAACTGTGGCCGTTGATAACCGTGTGAATTTTTCCACACTGCCGGTTGGCAGCGAGCAAGGGGGCAACATGCTGACAGGACGGATTCCCGAGGTGCCCGGCGTGACTCCCAAAAAGCAAAACTATCCTAATTTTGATTTTTTTAACTACAGCGGCATTACCCGCCCTGTCAAACTCTACACCACCCCAAAAAGCTACATCCGTGATATCACTTTGGTTCCCACGGTCCAGGGCAGCAACGCACAAGTAGCCTATCAGGTAGAAACAGAAGGCGAGGGGCAGGTAACCGTCACCATTCGAGATGAAACAGGCAACACCGTTGCCACCGCAGAAGGCGCCACAGGCAGTTGTACCATTCAAAATGTGCACTTGTGGGAACCTCTGAATGCCTATCTTTATCAGGCAGAGGTTCGCTTTGGTGATGACGTGTATACCGAACCCTTCGGCGTGCGTACCGTCGCTGTTAAGGGCAAGGAGTTTTTAATCAACGGCAAGCCTTTTTATTTCAAGGGCTTCGGCAAACATGAAGACTCGGCAATCCGTGGCAGAGGCATAGATGAAGTGCTCAATGTAAAAGACCTGAGCCTCATGCGCTGGATTGGTGCCAACTCCTTCCGCACCAGTCACTACCCTTATTCCGAGGAGATGATGCTGCTGTGCGACCGAGAAGGCATTGTCGTCATCGATGAAACACCGGCCGTAGGCGTGAATCTGAATTTCGGAGCAACCGCCGGCGGTGAACAAAAAGATACCTATAAACTAATTAAAACCAAAGAACACCACCACGAGGTAGTGAGAGACATGATTGCCCGTGACAAAAACCGTGCCTGTGTGGTGATGTGGTCAATTGCCAACGAATCTGACACCACCGCATTTCCCGAAAGTGCCGTGGAATACTATAAACCTCTTTACGAGCTGGCTCACAGCTGCGATCCTCAGAATCGCCCCGTAACCATTGTGGGTGTGCAAAATGATTATACCCGAGACAAAACACTGCCTATGATGGATGTGATTTGTCTAAACCGCTATTATGGCTGGTATGTCTATGGCGGCGATTTACAGGCCGCAAAACAAGCACTGGCTCTGGAGCTTGACTACTGGGAAAAGCTAGGCAAGCCCTTAATGTTCACAGAATACGGTGCCGATACCATAGCGGGCTTTCATGCCGCCACACCGGTGATGTTCACCGAGGAATATCAAGCTGATTTTTATGCCGCCACCCACGAAGTGACAGACCGCTATGACTATTTCATCGGCGAGCAGGTCTGGAACTTTGCAGATTTCGCCACCATTCAGGGTGTTATGCGTGTAGTGGGAAATAAAAAAGGCATCTTCACCCGTGACCGTCAACCTAAACTGGCAGCACACTATTTCAGAAAACGCTGGCATGAAATTCCCGATTTCGGATATAAAAATTAAAAAAGCTATAAGGGACCGTGCCCCATTCCCTCTAAACACCAATCGGGGGGGTGCTGCACCATCAGCACCCCTTTCTTTTTTATCCTGCCGCCGAAAAATCCTTGCAAATCCGACAACGGTGTATTATAATATATAAAGACAATACGAGAAAACGTTCATATAATGAATATATAACCATAAAAAGGCAGGAAAATGTATGAAACAAGACCTGAAAAATCGTTTTGCGGCTATCCGCCCGCTGATTGGGAATACGCCGCTTTTAGAAATAACATACACCTTTCGGGGGAAAACACACAGACTGTTTGCAAAGGCCGAGGCCTATAACCTCACCGGCAGCATTAAAGACCGTGTAGCGCTTTACATTTTGGAAAAAGCATATGAATCCGGCACCATTGCCCCCGGCGATATCATTGCCGAAGCCACCAGCGGAAACACAGGCATCTCCTTCTCCGCTCTGGGGCGGTATCTGGGACACCCTGTGAAGATTTATATGCCCGACTGGATGAGTCAGGAACGCATTGCACTAATGGAAAGCTACGGAGCCTCCGTCCGTCTGGTATCACGGGAAGAGGGCGGCTTTTTAGGCTCTATTCAAATGACGGAGAATTTTGCCAAACGTGGCGGTGTTTTTCTGCCCTGCCAGTTTTCCAACGAGGATAATGTGGAGGCTCACGTGATGACCACCGGCGAAGAAATCGTTCAGCAACTAGGGTCTATCGGCTTGATGGCTGACGCTATTGTAGCGGGCGTAGGCACCGGCGGCACCATCATGGGCATTGCAAAACGGCTGAAACAAGAAAATTCCGCTTGCCTCGCCTTTCCCTTAGAACCTTCCAACTCCCCCACTCTTTCCACGGGCTATAAAGTGGGACAGCACAGAATTTATGGTATTTCAGACGAATTCATCCCCGATATTTTAAAGCTTTCCGAAATGCCCCAAATCGTTTCAGTGGATGATGGCGATGCCATCGCCATGGCACGGCTTTTGTCTGAGTCCCTGGGCATTGGTGTGGGCGTTTCTTCCGGCGCAAATTTCCTGGGTTGTGTATTGGCACAGGAGGCTCTGGGAGACGATGCCGTTGTGGTCACCGTGTTTGCCGATGATAATAAAAAATATCTCTCCACTGATTATGCAAAACCGCAAAAGCTCAACGAAAATGCCCTAACGGGTGATATTCAACTGCAAACCGTACAGGTCATTCGCTAATTTCCGGCAGGATGCAACGCATCCTGCTGTTTCTTTAGGAGGCTTTATGAACGCAAAGCAAATGGCTGAGGCTCAGTTTTTGAGCCTGTTCTACCGAAAAAACCGTAAATCCATTGGTGTGGAGCTGGAATTCCCTCTCCTTTCCTTAGAAGGCGGTTCTGTTGCCGACGAAGTGATTACCGGTCTTGTAGCCCACCTTTTAAAAAACGGCTTTCGCACAGAGGAAACAGATATTCACGGCAATAGCACCTTTTTGATAAATGAAGACGGCGACTGCCTTTCTTTTGACAATTCCTATAACAATTTTGAGTTTGCCATGGCAAAGAACGAAAACCTGTCCGCTGTCGCAAACCGTTTTTACAAGCTTTATCAATTGGTACAGAGCTTTTTGTTACCCGCCGGACACACGCTCAGCGGCTTGGGCACCAATCCCCACCACGGATTTGCCGAAACCAAGCCTGTTGACTACCCCATTTACCAAACATTGCGGCAGTTTTTATCCGGCTTTTCCGGCAAGATTTATCATAATTACACAGATTTTCCCGCCTGGCTTTCTTCTGTTCAGACCCATTTGGATATAGAGATTGACCACCTGCCCAAAGCCTTAACCCTGTTTGCCTCCATGGACTTCGTGCGTGGACTTTTGTTCTCCAACTCCCTGCCTTTTGCAGACAGCACTGGTTTTGATAAAACACTTTGCTTCCGTGATTATCTTTGGGAGCACAGTGGCTTTGGCAGTCTGGCTGACAACGTGGGGCCGGTTTGCGAAAGCTTTAAAACATCCAACGATGTAATTAATGCCATTTGCAAACGCTCTATGTTCCTCGCCTATAAAGGAAAGGGACAATATGAAGCGATTCCCGCCGTGCCCTTTGACGTTTACTTTAATGCACCCAATGCTCCGACAGATGCTGAAGGATATCTTTCCTTTAAAAATGTGGAAATCACCCGTCGGGGCACTTTGGAAATCCGCAGTGATTGCGCCCAGCCCGTGGGCAGTGCCTTTGCACCGCCGGCCTTTAATTTGGGAATCCGGCATGGTCTTTCCGAGGCAGAAGCGTTGATGAATCACTTCTTTTCTTTATTGCCCCCTTCTCTTGCCAACGCACCGGACCGCAATGCCCGCCTGCGGCACATGGCCATTCACGGCGAGGAGATTCCTGTGAAAACAGAAGAACTAAAAGGGTTGCTCATGAATCTGGTCTTGCTGGCTGATGCAAAACTAAAGGAACGGGGGCTGGGAGAAGAAACGTTGCTTGCTCCCTTGTTTCACAGGGCACAAACCCTGACCTGTCCGGCCGGCGTTACCAAAAAACGTCTGCAAAATGGTGAAAATATGAACTCCATTATTGCTGATTATTCTAACCCTGCACATCTGGTGTAGTCTTTACAGCTAACGAACATGCCATATAGCAAAAATAGAATCGTTTGAATGCCATATATAAAAAAGCTTTGCACTAGCAAAGTAATATTTCCCTCTCTCTTCTCTTTTCTTTCTTATCTGGAAACGACAATTTTTAGAAAAAAATAAAAAGATAAGAGGACAAAAAAATATCCCCCCGTATAACGGGGGGGTCATTTTCGGGCATAGCCCTAATACTACTGGCGACGCTACATAGCGTTTTATATTGGCCTGCCAGCCATGCAACTACTACTTGTTACCCATAAATGGGTTATTATAGGGAACTCCTTGGTAATTCTTGCGGAACAAAATAGGCTCCCTTGAGGCTCCCTTGAGTAAAGGGAGCTGTCAACGAAGTTGACTGAGGGATTGATTCTTGCCCCAAAATAAGGTCGCCTTTATCCCTCCACCACCTTCGGTGGTCCCCCTCCCTTAATGCTTCGCATCAAAGGAGGCAAGACGGGAGCTGTC
>JAZSAS010000064.1:0-2917 GCA_045602005.1 Clostridia bacterium | reverse complement strand
TTGTGTAGTTTTGTGTGGTAACTTAACTATAACACATTTGGGATGGTTTCCGTATTCTTTTTTTAGCCAACATATTTTGTTATGAGTTTACTCGTAATAAAATATGTTGGGATGTAACACATCTATTGTAAACCTACACAAGTCCCTTAAATATTATGAGCAACACATCTTGACAAACCATGTCAAAAAATGATATACTAATCATATTGAGCTTGACGGAGAATGGAATATGTCAAAATTTTTTGTGGATAAAAGTCAGATAGTGCAAAACTGCGGCGTGTTGACCGGCTCTGACGTGAGTCACATTGCCCGTGTTTTGCGTCTTGGAACAGGAGATTCTCTTTTGCTTTGCGATGGAGAGGGTCTTGATTATGAGGCCCGGATTCAGTCTGCTTCTAAGGATGAAATTGTGGTGGAGATTCTGCGGTCTTATCCTTGTGAAAATGAACCGGAAACCCGTGTCACGCTGTTTCAAGGACTTCCCAAGCAGGGGAAGATGGAATGGATTATTGAAAAGTGCACAGAAATGGGCATTTCTGACATTGTACCGGTGCAAATGGCCCGCAGTGTGGTGAAACTTTCGCCGGAGCAGGCTGAAAAAAAGCTGGAGCGTTGGCAGAAAACGGCTCGTGAAGCAGCCAAACAATGTGGCAGAGGCCGCATTCCAAAGGTGCATATGCCGGTGACAATTGGCAGCCTCACGAAAGAGCAGTTGCCGGAATTTTTGCTATTGCCTTATGAGGCAGAGCAGACAGCCACCGTTCGGGAGGCACTTATGGGGAACAAAGCTGCCACAGCCGGCATTTTTATCGGGCCGGAGGGCGGATTTGAACCGGAGGAGGCAGAATGTCTTCAGTCCCTTGGTGCACATTGTGTTACCCTTGGCCCCAGAATTTTGCGGACAGAAACCGCAGGTCTTGCAGCCTTGACGGTTCTTTTATATGAATGGAATGAAATGCAACGTTAACAAAACGTCGGCTTTTCGGCGATGAATAAATTTAGGAGAGTGGTAGTTATGACAAAAGAAAAGAAAGAAAAGCTTTCAAATCGGTTAGTCCTCAATTTTGGTATTTTGCTGGCAGCAGCTTTGGTGCTTTTGTATGTTAATACGGCGCTGCGTAACGGCGGCAGTGCAAGAAGTATCGCTTATCAGGTAGTGTTGATTATTGGTTTAGTTGGTGCTGCTATGGCGATTTTCCTGTTTGTTTGGGGAAAACTGAAAAAACCGGCTGTTAAGAATTACAGTGCTGTGGGTCTGGGCGTTTTTATCGGCAGTGCCATGATTTATTTGGCAAAGCTGAATTTAATTCCCAAATATAACAATGTGAAGGCTGTGATTGCTGTTTACATTGCCATGGCAGCTTATTTTGTTGTGATAGCCACTGTTACGGCAATTCAGCTTAGAAAGCCTGTGATTAAGCCTGAAAATAAAAAAATTGTTCATAGTAAAAAAAGAAAGTAAGTATTCTTAACCAAAGATAAAAGGAGTTTTGGAAATGTTTTCTATTGATGACGTAAAAAAAACCGACCCTCAAATTGCGGAAGTGATTATGCAGGAAATCGGTAGACAAAACCAGAATATTGAGTTGATTGCTTCTGAGAACTTTGTGTCTCCTGCTGTTATGGCAGCAATGGGTTCACCTTTGACCAATAAATATGCAGAGGGTTACCCCGGCAAGCGGTATTACGGCGGTTGTCAGATTGTTGACGTTGCTGAAAATCTGGCCATTGAGCGTGCGAAAAAGCTGTTTGGAGCTGAGCATGCCAATGTTCAGGCTCATTCCGGCGCTCAGGCTAATCTGGCTGTGTTCTTTGCAGCGTTGAACCCCGGCGACACAGTTTTGGGCATGAACCTGTCTCATGGCGGTCATTTAAGTCACGGCAGCCCGGTAAACATTTCCGGTAAATATTTCAACATTGTTCCCTATGGTGTAACTGAAGATACCAACACCATTGATTATGAGGAAGTGCGGAGACTGGCTAAAGAGCATAAGCCGAAATTGATTTTGGCAGGTGCCAGTGCATATCCCAGAAAGATTGATTTTGAGAAATTCTCTGAAATTGCTAAAGAAGTGGGCGCTTATTTCATGGTTGACATGGCGCATATTGCCGGTCTGGTTGCGGCTGATCTGCATCCCAATCCGGTGCCCTATGCTGATTTTGTTACCACCACCACTCACAAAACTCTCCGTGGTCCCAGAGGCGGCTTGATTCTCTGCAAGGAAGAGCATGCTAAAATGATTAACAAGGCTATTTTCCCTGGTATTCAGGGCGGTCCTTTAATGCATGTGATTGCAGCAAAAGCCGTGTGTTTAGAAGAAGCACTTTCTGATGACTTTAAGGTATATCAGCAGCAGGTTGTGAAGAATGCGGCTACACTGGCGCAAGGCCTGATGGACGAAGGTGTTAAGCTGGTGTCCGGCGGAACAGATAACCACCTGATGCTGGCAGACCTCACCAGCCTGAATGTGACAGGTAAAGAAGCTGAAGCTATGCTCGATGAGGTTCACATCACCGTTAACAAGAACACCATTCCCTTTGAAACACAGAGTCCTTTTGTTACCAGCGGTATTAGAATCGGCACGCCGGCTTCTACTTCCCGTGGCATGAAAGAGGACGATATGAAGGAAATTGCTAAGCTAATTTACATGACGATTACTGATTTTGAAAACAAGAAGAATGAAGTAACTGAGCGTGTAGCAACTCTGTGTGCAAAATACCCGCTGTATCGGTAAGTTAGTAAATAAGTAAAGAGGTAACCGAATTCGGTTACCTCTTTTTTGTATACCGAAAACCACGCGATAGTCGCGTGGTTCAATAAAGGTTAACCGATGAACAAAATTAAAACACTATGAACATAAGTAAGGTTAGTTGCATAGTGTAAATGAGAAATTTAGCAAAAAGTTTTAATGAGAAA
>JAZSAS010000063.1:0-42170 GCA_045602005.1 Clostridia bacterium | reverse complement strand
TAATTAATGCTTGTCTAAATTTCATATCTTGTGTTATAGTATTCATATACGGAAACCCCTTCTTTGTGTAGTTTTGTGTGGTAACTTAACTATAACACATTTGGGATGGTTTCCGTATTCTTTTTTTAGCCAACATATTTTGTTATGAGTTTACTCGTAATAAAATATGTTGGGATGTAACACATCTATTGTAAACCTACAACGTCCGGGCTGTCCCCAAATGCAGGTGTCTTGACGATTGTTTTTAGATGTGATACAATGTGAAATTGGGGTGATACCATGAAAACAGGCTGGTTGGTAGTGAATCATTTTTTACAGACAAATAAATTTACTGAGCTTTATGACCGCCTTGGCCGTGGGGCCGAGCAGGCGGGTTTGGACCTAGCTGTGAAAACCGGCGGCGACCTTTTGCATACGCTTGATAAGGGTTTTTTGTCACATCAGGAGTCGGCGGCAGATTTTGTGCTGTTTTGGGATAAAGACATTCGGCTTGCCCGCTTCCTAGAGCGCATGGGCATGCGCCTGTTTAACAGTGCTGATGCCATTTCCCTGTGTGATGATAAAAGCCTGACCCATCTGGCCCTTGCCGGTTCAGTTCCCATGCCTGAAACCATCATGGCACCCATGACTTACCCTTCGGTGGGATATCCGGAGCTTTCCTTTGTAAAACAGGCGGCAGAAACCTTGGGTCTACCCATGGTGATGAAGGAGTGCTTTGGCTCTTTTGGTGCGCAGGTGTATCTTGTGCACACGTTGGAGGAGGCAGAGGCTCAGGCAAAACGTTTAGCAGGAACGCCCTTTTTGTTTCAGAAATTTATTCGTTCAAGCTTTGGCAGGGATGTGCGTTTGCAGGTGGTGGGAGACCGTGTCATTGCGGCCATGCTGCGCCGGAATGATTCCGGCGATTTTCGTGCCAATATTACGGCAGGCGGTAGCATGGAGCCATGGGAGCCCACGGAGATGCAGAAAAAGCTGGCCATTCAGGTTTGTAGGCAGTTGGGTCTTGATTTTGCCGGGGTTGATTTTCTGTTTGGTGAAAATGGAGAGCCGATTTTGTGCGAAGTCAATTCTAATGCACATTTTAAGAATTTATATGACTGCACCGGCGTGGATGCGGCGGCAGCCATTATGGCATATATCAGAGAAAAACTGGAGGAAGAGACATGCTGACGGGTTGGCTGATATACCGAAAAAAAGATGCAGAACGCAATAAACATTATATTACTTTTTATGAGCAATCCATGAATCGACGTGGTGCACGGATCTTGCTGCGTTATCTGGAGGAATTTTCCTGGGGCACCGATTCTGGTGGGCTAACTCTTTCCTATGGCGGACAGCCGGCAGGAACGCCGGATTTTGTTGTGATGCGGGCCGATGTGCCGCTGTTTTCTCATCAATTGGAGTTGATGGGGTTTCAGGTGTTTAACAATGCTCACCTGTCACTGGTTGCCAATGACAAGGCACGAACCTTGCAAGTGGCTGCCGCTGCTGGCATTCCTGTGCCGGAGAGCCGGCTTTGCCATGGGGGCAATGCCCTGACTGCGGCAGAAGAGCTGACTTTTCCCCTGGTTATTAAGCCAAGAGATGGTCATGGCGGCCAGGATGTGCTCTGGATAGAAAATAAAGCGTCTCTTCAAGAGACGCTTTCAGGTTATGCCCATGATACCTTTTTGCTTCAAAAGCCTGTTTCAGAGTTGGGCAGGGATTTGCGGGTATATGTGGTGGGTGAAACCGTGATAGCGGCGATGCTCCGGCAGCAGGATAATGATTTTCGCAGTAACTATTGCTTGGGCGGCAGTGCCCTGCGGTATTGTCTGTCACCGGAGGAAGAACAATTAGTTCGGCAGGTGACAAGCCTTTTTACAGTTGGTTTTGCCGGCTTTGATTTTATGTTCCATAACGGGCACATGATTCTTAACGAAATAGAAGATGTTGTAGGTGCCAGAATGCTTTACCATCTCACAGATATTGATGTGGTGGATGTGTATGCAGAGCATATTTTAAAAACTATTGCACCAGTTTTGTAAATTCTTTTTTTAGTCTTTGAAGAATGCGTTTTTCTAATCGGGATATGTAAGACTGGGAAATACCCAGCATGTCGGCCACTTCCTTTTGGGTTTTTTCGTGACCGTTTCCCAGGCCGAAGCGTAATTCCATAATCCTTTTCTCCCGTTGTGACAGGCGCTCTAAAGCGCTGTGGAGCAGTTGGCGGTCAACTTCGTCCTCCAGCCGGCGGGAGATTTCATCGCTGTCTGTGCCTAAAACATCGGAAAGCAGTAGCTCGTTTCCGTCCCAATCGGTGTTTAATGGCTCATCGATGGAGATTTCTGTTTTTAAATTATGATTTTTTCTCAAATGCATTAAAATTTCATTTTCAATACACCGTGAAGCATAGGTGGCCAGTTTTATGTTTTTCTTCGGATCAAAGGTGTTAATTGCCTTGATTAAACCAATCGAGCCGATGGATATTAAATCCTCAATGTTAATGCCTGTGTTTTCAAATTTTCGTGCCACATAAACCACCAGTCGGAGATTTCGCTCAATCAGAGTTTTTTTAATATGTATTGCCTCCGGTGTCAACTGTTGCAGCAATGCCGTCTCCTCGTCGGGAGAGAGGGGCGAGGGCAGGGTTTCGTTGCCGCCGATATACAAAACCGGCTGGTCTGTTTCTAAAAGCCATTCAAAAAGCCGCCTTCCCTTTGCGGCAGAAAGCGTCAACAGTTTTTTCATCCACGGTCTTTTCGTTATAGGTTTCTTCACTGTGTTCCACTCCTTCAAAATCCCAGGGCAAAATAGTATCCCAATTATTATAATAATCCAGTGTCCGGTCGCAAAGAGCGATATAGACAGCTTTAGTTTGAATGAGCCGGCGACCTTGTTCAATGAAAATAGCATCCGGCAAAAAGGCAGTCAAACGTCCCTCTCCCTGGAGCGTCCGGTAGGTGAGGGAAACCAGCTCAGATTCTGCCTGTGCAGCCTTTTGTGGTGACTCAAAGTTCTCAAAGAGATGCCTCACCCGTTGCCACTCTGCAATCATAACACCGTTGCCGCCTATTTCATCACGGAGCAGATTGCCGCTGTCGTAAAATCCTCGCAGTCGGGCGGTTTTTCCCTTATAGTAAATCCGTAGAGGCACTAGCTGTTTTTTCTGGGCTGAAAGGTGTGCGCCTAAACGAAAAGCCACGTTTAGTATCAGCCAGCAGAGCAGTGTCAGAAGCAACAGGCGGTAGACCGGCAGATTGACATATAATGTGCCATTGCGGTATACGGCGCCCAGAAAAGACCCAAGGTCGGAAAAATAAAAAAAACCGAAAGCGGCCCCGCCCCAGATGAATACAGCGCTATAGAATACACATATATATTTGATAAACACCCGTAAACAGCAGGGGCGAAAGGCAATGGCAACCATTAGTGCGCCAATGGCTAGTTTTCCAGGCAGACTGTAAAACAAAGATGTGGGCAGAAAGAACACACAAACGGCATACAGCCCTCCAAAGCATGCGGCAAGGGGCATTCGCCACGGCTTAGAACGTTGCCGGAGCAACAGTCCGGTCATCCATAGCAGCAAATAGTCAAACATGACATTAACCAGCAGTAAAATATCAATATATATCTTAATTTCCATGCTGTATCCTCCGTGAAAAGGTTGGTTTAGACGGTGTTATAAAAAGTATAGCATACAAAAGTGGAAAAAAATGTCAAATTATAAATGTAATTTGAAAAAAATTCCAATTAAAGAAAGTTCTTTACATTTGAATTGAAATTACGGAGAAAATATGTTAAAATTATATAAAGGCTACAAAATGCTGTAGCATTTGGAGGGATTTGCTTTGTCAATTCGCTATTCTGTTGTGGTTCCGGTTTATAATGAGGAATTGGTTGTTATAGAGAGTTATAAACGTTTGAAAGCGGTGATGGATACCACCGGTGAAGGGTATGAATTGATTTTTGTCAATGACGGCAGCCGTGATAAAACCGAAGAAATTATCGGTGGGCTGTGTGATCAGGATTCTCGTGTAAAGCTCATCAGCTTTTCCAGAAACTTCGGCCACCAAACGGCGATTACCGCCGGTATGGACTTGTCCTGTGGGCAGGCCGTTGTGGTGATTGATGCCGATTTGCAGGACCCGCCGGAGGTTATTTTAGAAATGATTGAGAAGTGGAAAGAGGGCTATGATGTGGTGTATGGTCAGCGGATTTCCAGAGAGGGAGAAACCGCCTTTAAAAAGCTGACCGCCAAGCTCTTTTATCGACTGTTAAAAAGCATGACAAACGTGGATATTCCCGTAGATACCGGTGATTTCCGATTAATTGACCGGAAGGTTTGTGATGTGCTCAGTTCTTTAACAGAAAAAAACCGATATGTTCGTGGTCTTGTCAGCTGGGTGGGTTTTCGTCAAACGGCGGTGCGGTTCCATCGGCAGGAGCGGTTTGCCGGCGAGACCAAATATCCCTTTAGGAAAATGTTAAAATTTGCTATTGATGGTATTACGACTTTTTCCTATAAACCTCTGCGGCTGGCCACGTATCTTGGTTTTATTGTTTCGTTTTTCAGCTTTATTTATCTTATGGTTGTTATCTGGTTGAAGTTGTTTGCCCACCAGACAGTTTCCGGTTGGGCATCAACGCTTTCTATTTCGCTGATTTTTAACGGCGTGGTGCTGATGATGCTGGGCATTATTGGCGAATACATTGGTAGAATTTACGATGAATCCAAAAATCGACCGCTATATGTGATACGGGAAAAGAAGGGATTTACAGATGAAATTACAAATGCGAAAAAGTGATGTTTTACAGATTATAAAATTTGGCATGGTGGGCAGCGTGAGTACGCTTTTGGATTACGGTTCGTTTTTCGTGTTTTTCTCCTTGCTAAACTTTGACAAAAATCTGGCTCAGGTTTTTGCTACTGGAATTTCGATGATCAACGCTTTTTTGATGAACCGCCACTGGACCTTTCGGAAAAGCGGTGCCATACAGGGCAGAGAAGTGATGCGGTTTATTGTGGTGAACCTTTTGTCATTAGGAGTGACACTTTTGTGCCTGAATCTTTTTCATGATATCATTTTCCTTCACGATTTGGTGAATAAATTGCTGGCCGGTGTGGGCATTCCCTTTGCATTCACCGGTGATTTGGGTGTATTGCTTTGTAAATTAACAGCAACCCCCTTTTCCTGGGCGGTGAATTTCTTCGGGAATCGTTTGTGGGTGTTTGGTGAAAAAAAGTGAAAATGGCTTAATAAAGGCATTAGTGGAGTGTTTGAAAAAATTACCAATTACAAAAAGTTATCAACAGCCTTTCCTTGGGTTTTTAACAAAAAAAGAGAGAAAATGCCTATTTTATGCGGTTATTTAAAGAAAATCTGTTAATAACCCTGTTGAAAATGTTAATAACTTCTATTTTTTACCACCCCCGGAAAATGAAGAAAAAGAGCGCTTCTGCGGATATTTTTTTGAATACTACTTGAATATTAGCTGAAAACAATATATAATGAAATAGATGAATCATATACATAATAAGCCCTAGGGCTATGGAGGTTTCAAATGACAAAACGATATAAGAGAATTTTGCTTAAAATCAGTGGTGAAGCTCTGGCTGGAGGCAAGGGTAACGGTCTTGATTTTGAAACACTGGAAAACATTGCACAGGTTGTGAAGCAGTGTAATGAGGCTGGGGTTCAAATTGCCATTGTGGTAGGCGGAGGTAACTTCTGGCGAGGCCGCAGCGGCGGTAACATGGACAGAACCAGAGCCGATCATATGGGCATGCTGGCAACGGTTATCAATTCTCTGGCCATGCAGAGTGCTTTAGAGGCGGTGGACGTTCCCACACGAGTGCAAACTGCCATTGAAATGCGGCAGATTGCCGAGCCTTACATTCGGGGCAAGGCTGTTCGTCATATGGAAAAGGGCCGTGTTGTGGTGTTTGGCTGCGGAACGGGCAATCCTTTCTTTTCAACAGATACGGCTGCAGCGTTGCGTGCGGCTGAAATTGAAGCAGAGGCCATTTTTCTGGCGAAAAAGGTGGATGCGGTTTATGACAGCGATCCTGCTAAAAATCCTGATGCCAAGCGGTTTGACAGCCTGACTTATATTGATGTGCTCAACAAGGGTTTGGGCGTGATGGATTCTACTGCTACCTCTTTGTGTATGGATAATAATATTCCCATTTTAGTATTCGGTATTGATGATCCACAGAACATCATCCGTGTGCTGGAGGGTGAAAAAATCGGCACAATTGTATCTAACGGATAAGAAGAAAGGACGGATTTATTATGTACGAGGAAGTAAAGGGTAAAATGAATAAAGCCATTCAGGCTTTGGAAAATGATTATGCAGCCATTCGGGCAGGTCGTGCGAATCCGGCGTTGCTTGATAAAATCACAGTGGATTACTACGGAACACCAACACCGATTCCTCAGGTGGGTTCTGTTTCTGTACCGGAGGCAAGAATGCTGGTTATTCAGCCTTGGGATGGTTCTATTTTAGGTGAAATTGAAAAAGCAATTTTAAAATCTGACTTAGGTCTCACACCGAACAATGACGGAAAAGCCATTCGCATTAATTTCCCGGCACTGACTGAGGAACGCCGTAAAGAATTGGTCAAGGGCATTTCCAAGCGTGCTGAGGAGGCAAAGGTTGTTATCCGCAACATTCGCCGTGATGCTTTAGAGGCCTTTAAGGCACAGAAGAAAAAGGGCGAGATTACCGAGGATGATTTAAAAGGTGCTGAGACTGACATTCAGAAGCTGACAGACCAATACATTAAAGATATTGACGCTATTGCAGCGAAAAAAGATAAGGAAATTATGGAAATCTAAGGGGAAATATATGTTTAAAGGATTCAGCAGGCTTCGCCCTGCAGCAAGACTTTTGCAGGAGGTAGACCCCACCCGTCTGCCTCGCCATGTGGGTATCATTATGGACGGCAACGGGCGTTGGGCACAAAAACGTGGCCTGCCCCGCAGTGCCGGACACCGGGCGGGTGCTCAAAACCTGAAAACCATTACCGAGTTTGCAGGAGAAATGGGCATCCGGTACATAACGGCTTATGCTTTTAGTACGGAGAACTGGAAACGGCCCAAAGAGGAAGTGGATGCACTGATGCAGCTACTTTTAGATTATTTGCGTGACCGTGACCAGCTGGCAGGCAAGAAAGTGGTGATTCGTGTTATTGGTGACCGCAGCGCCCTTTCGGATGAAATTAACCGGGAAATTGATGCCATTGAGGACTATACAAAAGATAGAGATGGCATGGTGCTCTATCTCGCTATTAACTACGGCGGCCGTCAGGAAATTGTCCGGGCGGTGAATCAGCTGTGCCAAAACGTCTGGGAAGGGAATCTTAAGCCCGGTGACGTGACAGAGGCAATGCTGTCGGAGAGAATGTATACCGATGAGGTGCCGGATGTGGACTTAATCATCCGTCCCAGCGGAGAGCTTCGGCTGTCTAATTTTTTGTTGTGGCAATCGGCATACAGTGAATTCTGGTTTTCAGATATTAACTGGCCGGATTTTACCACCCAGAATTTCACCCAGGCAATCATCGACTATCAAAACCGTAACAGACGTTTCGGTGGCAGATAGGGTTTATATTTAAGCCACACAGCAAAGAGGAAAGGGGCAACAAATGTGTCAAAGTTACAAATACGTATACTCAGCGGCGTGATTGGTGCTGCCGTTGTATTGGGATTCACCTTTGCACCGCCAATTGTTTTTCACATTGCCGTTGCAATCGCCTGCCTGTTGGCATTGCATGAATTGCATGTAACCTTCGGTGTGGAAACCAAGTGGCAGATTGTTGTTTTAGATTATGTGTTTGCTCTGATTTTTCTGGCAACACCTTTGATTTATCCCAGCACACTGCAGGGGCCGGTGCCCTTTCTTTTGGTCGCTTATTTGATGTTGCTTTTAATCGGCTCGGTTTTGTTTCATGACACGGTTAAGTTTCCAAATGTCACTCAAGGCTTTTTTATGCTGATATACGGGGTGTTTCTGCCTTTGCACCTGACCTACATCCGCATGCTGGACCACGGCTTGGCTCTTGTTTTCCTTGTTTTCTTAGGCGCCTGGATGCCAGACACCTTCGCTTTTTTTGCCGGCACTCTGTTCGGCCGGCATAAACTGATTCCCAGTGTGAGCCCTAAAAAGACAGTGGAGGGAGCCATTGGTGCTGTGGTTGGTGCCGTGGTGACGTTTTTGGTTTATGGCCTATTGATATCTTATTTCTTTAATTATTCAGTGAACTACCTGATGCTTATGTTTCTTGCCTTGCTTTGTGGTGTGCTTGCTCAGTTTGGTGATTTATCGGCATCGGTGATTAAACGGGAGTGTAATAAAAAAGACTTCGGGAATTTGATTCCCGGTCATGGCGGAATTTTAGACCGGATTGACAGCCTGATTTTTATCGCACCCCTGGTATATTATTTCTTACTGGTATTTGAGGTTGTTTACAAATGATGAAACTAACAATTCTGGGTTCCACCGGTTCGATTGGCACACAGGCCTTAGAGGTAGTCAGGTCTTTGGGAGATATCTCCGTTGAAGCGCTAGGCGCCGGAAGGAACATTCAACTTTTAGAAGAGCAAATCCGTGCCTTTCGTCCCCGTTTTGCCTGCGTGGCAGATGAGGCATTGGCTGCGGATTTAAAAATTAAGGTAGCCGATACGGATACCAAGGTGCTCTCCGGCCCTAAGGGCATGGAGGAGCTGGCAGAGGAGCCGGGCAGCGATACGGTGGTGGGTGCCATTGTTGGATTTGCCGGGCTGATTCCATCCTTGGCCGCAGTTCGTGCGGGGAAAAGGCTGGCCCTTGCCAACAAGGAGACCTTGGTGGCAGCCGGTGATTTGGTTCGTGCAGAGCTTGCAAAATCCGGTGCTGAGCTGATTCCGGTAGATAGTGAACACAGCGCGGTGTTCCAGTGTCTTGAAGCGATTTCCAGTGCGCGTCGGCAGGCGGAGGTTAAACGAATTTTGCTGACAGCCTCCGGCGGTCCTTTTGCCGGCAAGAAGAGAGAAGAGCTTGCAAACGTAACACCTGAAATGGCACTGAAGCACCCCAACTGGGATATGGGAGCGAAAATTACAATTGATTCTGCAACACTGATGAATAAAGGGCTGGAGGTGTTAGAAGCCGCACAGCTTTTTTGTGTATCTGTCGATAAAATTGATGTGGTGGTGCACCGCCAAAGCATTGTCCACTCTATGATCGAACTGACGGATGGAGCCGTGTTGGCGCAAATGGGTGTGCCTGACATGAAGTTGCCCATTCAGTTGGCGCTGACTTATCCGAAACGGTTGCCCATGGCAGATAACACTCTTGATTTGACAAAAGCCGGCACCCTTACCTTTGAGGAGCCGGATAAGGAAACCTTCCGCTGCCTGGCTCTGGCGTATGAGGCGGCACAAACGGGGCATACTATGCCGTGTGTGTTAAACGGCGCCAACGAAGCGGCTGTGGCACTGTTTTTAAAGAAAAAGATTGGATTTTTAGAAATTGGTGACGTGATTGAACGTGTGATGCAGGCACATAAGCCTGTGGAAAGACCTACTCTTGCGGACATTATTGAGGCTGACCGATGGGCGAGAGAAACTGTGCTTTCTTATTTTGAAATGTAGTCCGGCCGGCCGAAGGAGGCAATATGACCACGATTTGGACCGTTATAGCAGCGGTTTTGATTTTTTGCATTTTAATTTCAATTCATGAGTTCGGCCATTTTCTTTCAGCGAAGCTTTTGGGTATTCGTGTCCATGAATTCGCCATTGGTATGGGACCAAAGCTGTTTGGAAAGAAAAAAGGTGACACTCTGTATTCTGTTCGGCTTTTTCCCGTTGGCGGCTTTTGTGCCATGGAGGGAGAAGATGCTTCGTCGGTGGATGAAAAAGCTCTAAGCAACAAGCCGGCATGGGTTAAGCTGATTGTTCTGGCGGCAGGCTCTGTTATGAACCTTTTGCTGGGTCTTGTGCTTCTTCTTTGCATGTATGCACCGGCAGAGAAAATGGTTGTGCCTCAGGTGACAACAGTGGCTGTTGGCTCTGCTGCTGAAACGGCGGGTGTTCAACCTGGAGATGAAATTGTGAAGCTTGCCGGACGGCGGATTCACATTGCCAGTGATTTATATTGGGCCAAGTCTAAAATGACAGACCAGACATCGGAACTGGTTGTTCGCCGTGACGGAGAGAAGATAACCCTGAATCTGACGCCGGTGAAAACGGCGGAGGGCATTGATTTTGGCATAGGACTGGGGCAGCAGAAAAACAGCTTTGTGCTAACGGTGAAAACCGGTTTTTATTCTGCGGTTTTTTATGCCCGTGTCATTTTAGAAACCTTGATTGATTTGCTTCGGGGTCAGGTTTCTGTTAGTTCCATGTCAGGCCCTATCGGGATTGTTTCGGAAATCGGTTCTGCCGTTAAGGAAACCGCAGAAAGCGGTTGGCAGGGATTTTTAAATCTCTTGCAGCTGACGGTTCTTTTAACCATCAATCTGGGCGTGTTTAATCTGTTGCCCATTCCGGCATTAGACGGCGGACGAATTTTCTTTGTGCTGGTGGAGTTTATACGCAGAAAGCCGCTGCCGCCGGAAAAAGAGGGTCTTATTCACATGATTGGCTTTGGACTATTGATTTTACTTTCGCTGTTTATTGCCTATATGGATGTGTTGCGGCTGTTTTAGCCATATGAGGGCCGGCGAGAAAGGAAAAAACCATGGGGAAAATACAGGTACTTGATAAATCTGTTTCCAACAAAATTGCGGCAGGTGAGGTGGTAGAACGCCCGGCCTCTGTGGTAAAGGAATTGTTGGAGAATGCATTGGATGCCGGCGCAACCCATGTGACGGTGGAGATTAAAAATGGTGGCATCACATACATCCGTGTGACGGATAACGGCAGCGGCATGTCCCGTGAGGATGTGCCTGTGGCACTGCTGCGCCATGCCACCAGTAAAATTTCTGAGGCAAGAGATTTAGATGCCATCGCCACACTGGGTTTTCGTGGAGAGGCATTATCTTCCATCTGTGCTGTGAGTAAGCTGGAGATTTATACCCGCACAGAACATGAGGAAACCGGAACCCATTTAATGGCAGACGATGGAGAAATGATAGATTGCAGCGAGGCGGGTTGTCCGGTGGGCACCACGGTGATTGTCCGTGATTTATTCATGAACACCCCCGCCCGTATGAAATTTTTAAAGAAAAACTATACTGAGGCCGGTTACATAGCCGATATTGTCAACCGTTTAGCACTGGCCCGGTCAGATGTTTCCTTTCGTTTGCTTTGTGACGGCAAGGAGAATCTGTTCACAGCCGGCGATTCTAATCTATTAGGGAGCATTTTTGCCGTATATGGCAAGGATTTGAAAAACGCCATGCGTCCGGCAGAATTTTCTGAGGGCGGTGTTTCTGTTTCCGGCTTTTGTGCCACCGGTGCCGGCGCACGGCCTAACCGCAGCATGCAAAGCTTCTTCGTTAACGGACGGTATATTAAAAGTCCTCTGTTGACCCGAGCAGTTGAGGAGGCCTATAAAAATGAGTTGATGAGCGGTAAATTTCCTACTTGTGTGTTGTTGGTCACTTTGCCGCCGTCAATGGTAGACATTAATGTGCATCCCACCAAGCTGGAGGCAAAGTTTGCTGATGAAAAGTCGGTGTATCACTGTGTGTATTGGGCGGCGAAGAATGCCTTATATCAAAAAAATGAAATTCCGGCAGTGACCCTATCTGCCGAAGTGGCAGAGGAAACACCGGCAAAGAGTGCTCCAAAAGCCTCGTCGGTGGCTTTTTCCATGCCGGCAAAACCAACGGTTTCCATGCAGGAGTCGGCAGTGGCGGTGAAGAAGGACGAGCCATCTCCCTTTGTTTGGAAGGGTTTAACTCAGCATCATGATGGTCATATAAAAATTGCCTTTGGCGGTGAGCCGAAGCAGCCGGAAAAGCCCATGGCCTCAGCCATAAAACCGGTTCAGGTTGAAGAAACTGTGCCTGTGGCTCCGTGCCGGCAAGAGCCGGTGGTTCAGCCCGGGGAAGAGCCTGTGCCTATAGCACAGCCGCCGGTCTTTGAGGTGAAGGAGCAGGAGAAACCGGTTTATCGAGTTTGCGGACAAATTTTTGATACATATATCATTGTAGAAAAAGACGGGCAAATGCTCATGATAGACCAGCATGCCGCTCATGAACGGCTGCGGTATGAAACACTTCTTAAGCAGTTTGAAGGTCATCATGTGCAATCTCAAATGCTGTTACTTCCTGTTACCGTGCGATTGACAGCTTTGGAGGAAAGCCAGTTTTTAGAATATCAGTCCATGCTTTCGGACATGGGTTTTGAGGCAGAACCCTTTGGTGACCGCACGGTTATTTTAAGGGGCGCACCGGAGCCACTGGAGGAGGAAAAGTTAAAAGCACTCTTTCTGGAGGTGTTGGGTCATCTCGCTGATAAGCGAAAGGATGCCAGAGGACAGGCGGCTCAGCGGGCGTTATACACCATTGCCTGCAAAAGTGCTGTGAAGGCGGGCAATAAGCTTAGTGACAGGGAAATACACACCCTGTTAGATGCTGTGTTTGCCCTGGGGTCTGTGAACACCTGTCCCCATGGGCGGCCCATTACTGTGGCTATGACACGGAGCTTTATTGAAAAGCAGTTTAAAAGAATTGTCTAGGAGGCTGTTATGTCTCAGATTATTGTAGTGGCAGGGCCAACTGCCAGCGGCAAGACGGGTCTTGCTGTTCGGTTGGCACAGCATTATGGCGGCGAAGTGGTCTCGGCAGATTCCATGCAGATATACAAGCACATGGATATTGCCAGTGCCAAGCCAACGGAAGAGGAAATGCAGGGGATTCCCCACCATTTGATTGATGTTGTGTCTCCTTTTGAGCCTTTTTCAGTGGCTGAATATGTGAAACGGGCACGGGAAGTCATTGCCGATATTCTGTCTCGTGGACGTTTGCCCATTGTGGCAGGGGGCACGGGACTTTATATATCCTCTTTGGTAGATAACATTGAATTTACAGAGGAAAAAACCGACCCGGCAGTGCGCCAAAAATTGCTTTCTCAGGCTGAGGAGCAAGGAATTGAGCCTTTATATAAGCGGTTGCAGGAGATTGACCCTGCGGCGGCTGAAAAAATACACCCGAACAACACAAAACGTGTGGTTCGGGCTCTTGAGCTGTTTGAAACCACCGGCTTGACCTTAACACAGCAGAATGCCCGGTCACGGCGGACACCGCCGCCCTTTACATCCTTCATGCTGGCTCTTTGTCCGGAGAGGGAAGAGCTTTACCGCCGGATTGACTTGCGGGTAGATGACATGGTGGAGCAGGGATTGTTTTTAGAAACCAAACAGCTGCGCAACATGGGTCTTACCCGTGATATGCAGTCGATGCAGGGCATTGGTTATAAGGAGGCCTTCGACTATTTAGAAGGCAGGGTCAGCCGTGAGGTATGCATTGAAGAAATTAAGAAGGCCACCCGTCATTATGCCAAACGGCAGCTAACCTGGTTCAGGCGTGACGAGCGATATCGGTGGCTCGACCCCACAAAAGAAGAAAACATTTCCGCCGTGATGGAGGAATTTACATGGAAGAACCCTTAAAAATCACCGGTTCTGTTATTGAGGTGATTTATTTTAATAAAGAAAACGGCTACAGTATTTTCGAGTTGCTCACAGAGGAAAAAGATGTGATTACCTGCACCGGCACCTTGCCTTTTGTCTCTCCCGGTGAAAGCCTGACGGTTATGGGCGGCTGGTATCACCATCCTAGCTATGGCAAGCAGTTAAAGCTCACCGGCTTTCTGCGTCCTGAACCCGGATGTGAAACAGAAATACTGAGCTTTTTAGCGTCTGGAATTATTTCCGGCGTTCGCCGTGCCACGGCTGAAAAAATAGTGTCACGCTTCGGCGCTGATACCCTTCGGGTGATTGAAGACACACCGGAGAGGCTGGCAGAAATTAAGGGAATTACAGAAAAACGAGCCTTTGAAATCAGAAATGCTTATTTAGAAACCAAAGATTTAGAGCAATTGATTATGTTCATGCAAAAGCACGGCATTGCCACAAGCTATGCCATGCAGTTATATGAGTTGTTTGGCGGTCAGGCGGTGAGCCGTTTGGAGAAAAATCCTTATCTGCTTTGTGAGCGGATTTCCGGCATTGGCTTTCGCACGGCTGATGGTGTTGCCAGAAGTTTGGGCGTTATGGCAGATGATGAAAACCGTCTACGTGCCGGTGTGAAGCATGTGCTGACCACGGCCGCTTTTTCAGCAGGGCACACCTTTTTGCCTCGTCAACTGTTAATTTATAAGTCGGCAGAGATGCTCACTGTGGATGCACTGGCAGTGGAAAATGCACTGGTTTCTCTTTTGGCCGCCGGTGGCGCTATCAGTCAACGGGTAGACGGGGAGGAAGGCATTTTTCTGTCAGAATTGTATTATGCCGAGCATGAACTGGCTAAACGGATTCTGTCTATGACGAAAAACGGCGTTGTTGCCGATTTTGAACAGATTAAGGAACTGGAAAAGGAAATATATGAACTGGAGCAGGAGCAGGGCATTACCCTGGCGCCCCTTCAACGTGAAGCCGTGATGACCGGTATGACCGCCGGTTTTTCCATCATCACCGGTGGACCGGGAACAGGCAAAACCACCATCATTCGCTTTTTAATTGAGGCGTTTTCCCGCCGAAAAAAGAAAATTGCCCTTTGTGCGCCCACAGGCCGTGCGGCTAAACGAATGAGTCAACTGTCGGGCTGGGAGGCAAAAACCATCCATCGGCTTCTAGAGGTGGGTTTTTCCGAAGATGATAGCTTACTTCGTGCCTTTGCAAAAAACGAACACGACCCGCTGGAGGAGGATGTTATCATTGTTGATGAGGCCAGCATGGCTGATGTGTTACTATTAGAGGCTCTGGTGGAGGCTGTTAAACCAAACAGCCGGATGATTCTGGTAGGAGATGCCGACCAGCTACCGCCGGTGGGGGCAGGAGACGCTCTGCGTGATACCATTGCTTCGGGAAAGGCACCTGTGGTGCGTCTTGACACGGTATTTCGTCAAGCAGAGGAGAGCATGATTGTGCAGAACGCTCATCGGATTAACCGGGGAGAGGTGCCTGTTTATAACCTTAAAGACAAGGACTTTTTCTTTGTGGCGGCGCAAGATGCCGAGGAAACCGCCGAAAAGCTGACAGAGCTGGTCAGCCATCGCCTGCCCGACGCTTATGGCTTTGACCCCATGCGGGATATTCAGGTGATTTCGCCCATGAAGAAAACAGCTTCGGGGGTGAATCAGTTAAACACACTTTTGCAGGCGGCGCTGAATCCGCCCCGTAAGGGCCTTCGTGAGCGAGTGAGCTCTTTGCGCACTCTTCGTGAAGGCGATAAGGTGATGCAGGTTAAGAATAACTATGACCTGATATGGGAGTCGTTAGACGGAAAGCAGGAGGGTGTTGGTGTTTACAACGGCGATATTGGCGTGATTGAAAGTATTGAATCTGACGGCGTTTCCGTTGTGTTTGACGGTGAGCGGCGGGCGGTGTATAAACCGCCGATGCTTGAGGAACTGGAGCTGGCTTATGCCGTGACGGTGCACAAAAGTCAGGGCAGTGAATTTCCAGTGGTTGTGATGCCGGTGTTTCACGGCGTTCCCAGACTCATGACCCGAAATCTTTTATACACGGCAGTCACCCGTGCGGTGAAGCTGGTGGTGCTGGTGGGAATGAAAAGTGCCGTAGAAACTATGATTGGCAACAACTTTGAGGAAAAACGTTATTCCGCTCTGCCCATGTGGCTGGAGGAGGGTTAATTCATGGATAATCAAATTACATACCCCTATATTGAGGAGTTTTTAAATGCCTTGCAACCGCCGGAAGACGACTTCTTGCGTGCTTTGGAGGAAAATGCACGGCGGGAGGGCGTGCCGGTGGCTGTGCGTTCCACAGCACGTCTTCTTTTCATGCTGGCATCCCTGAAAAGGCCTGAAAAGATACTGGAAATCGGCACCGCTGTGGGATATTCTGCACTTGTGTTATATACAGGCAGCGGCAGACAGGCGAAAATCGTTACCATTGAAAAGGACGAGGAACGTTTTTTAGAGGCGCGGCATAACCTGCGACAGTTTGGTGCATTGGGAGACATCAAGCCTATCTGCGGTGATGCAGAGGAGGTCCTGGATTCTTTAGAAGACAGCTTTGATATGGTGTTTATTGATGCCGCCAAGGGCGCCAGCATGCGTTTTTTTGAAAAGGCACTTCCTAAGGTAGCCCCCGGCGGGTTGATTGTGACAGATAATGTGTTGTATGGCGGACGCACGGCGGCGCCTGGTGAGCCAGCTCACAAGCACAGAACCGGTGTTCGTGCCATGCGTGAATATCTGGATTTCTTGTGCTCCGATTCCCGGTTTCACACGGCAGTTTTGCCGGTGGGAGATGGTGTGGCAATTACACTTTTGAAGCAGGAGGCATAGCATGTACGTTATTTTAGGTATTGGAAATCCCGGCAAGCAATATGAAAACACCAGACACAACATTGGCTTTATCAGTCTGGATTTTTTGGCAGCTTCTATGGGAATTAAAATCAATAAAATTAAACATAAAGCGTTAATCGGCGAGGGGAAAATCGGCGGTGAAAAGGTGCTGTTGGTTAAACCTCAGACCTTTGTGAACCTTTCCGGTGAAAGTGCAGGGGAAATTCTAAATTTTTATAAGCTGCCGCCGGAAAATTTATTGGTGATTTGTGACGATGTGAATTTAGATGCCGGCCGTGTCCGGATTCGTGCCAAAGGGTCAGATGGCGGTCACAACGGCATTAAATCTATGATTTATCATCTAAAAAGCGACCAATTTCCCAGAATTCGCCTGGGTGTTGGAAAAAAACCTCCCGAGTATGATTTGGCAGATTGGGTTTTGGCAAGGTTTACAGATGAGCAGGTTAAAATCATGGCGAAAACTGTGGACGAAGTGCCGGCCATGGTGGAGGAGTTTATTAAAAATGGTGTTCAAAGCGCCATGAACAAATTTAACGGTTTAGGTCAATAAATGAAATCACGGTGATTGTTTTGTTTGAAAAAATTCTCTCAGCAAAAAAAGAATGGAGCGAGGTCAGCCGGCTTTTTGACGGCGGTAAGTTTCCCCTTTCTGTAACGGGACTTACGGAGCAGTCGAAGGCACAGCTGGCTGCGTCTTTTTGCGCCCGAAAGCAATCTGGAGCCATGATTGTTTGTGACAGCGACTATTCAGCAAGGCTGTTTTGCGAGGATGTGGCATTTTTTCTGGGCAGAGAGGCCATTTATTATCCTTCTAAAGAAATTGAATATTACCCTGTGGATGCGAAAAGCAATGAGCTGGAGGCGCAGCGTTTGGCGGCTCTGGGACGTTTGGCCGAGGAAGAAGACAGTGCCGTTTTGGTGTTGGGCATTGAGGCACTTTTGCAGTTTGCCGCAGATTTTTCAGCCTTTAAAAGCACCATCATCACCCTGTCAGACGGCGGAAGCTATTCCACGGAGCAGCTTCTTTCACAGCTTGAAGCCATGGGTTATATCAGGGAAGAGCTGGTAGAATCAAAGGGGCAGTTCTCCGCTCGGGGCGGCATTGTGGATGTGTATCCGCCCTCGGCAGAAAACCCCTATAGAATTGAGTTTTTTGGAGATGATATCGACTCGATTCGTGAGTTTGACCCCATTATGCAAACCTCGGTACAAAGACTCTCTCAGGTGCGGCTGGAGGCCGCCAGAGAACAACTTTCTGTGTCTGAAACGCATCCTTGTGTGGTGGACTATCTTCCTGAGCAGGCCTTGGTTTTTTTAAATGAGCCGGAGCGAATCATGGAGCGGGCCGAAGGGTATTTATGGGATATTGGTGAAACGGTTTCCGGTCTTTTAGAGAAAGGCGTGATTGAAAAGGCGGAGGAGACTTACATCCACGATTATGAAACAGTGTTCTCACGTCTGCTTTTGCACCCTTTCATTGGACTTTTCACCCTGCCTCAGTCTACCCGTGACTACCATCCCAAGGCAATAGCCAATTTGACTACCCATGGCATGAATACCTATTCCGGTCGGCGGGACCTTTTATATGAAGATTTGCGGCATTGGCTTTCAACCTTTAATGCGGTGGTGCTAGCGGCGGGCAGCAGATTGCAAAGCGAAGCACTGCACAGAGAACTTTTGGAGCAAGGCTTTCCTGTCTTTTTGTCACAAAATCCGGAAGAGGCGGTGTCGGGACAGATTTTGATTCTTGAAGGAAAGCTGAAAAAGGGCTTTTCTTATCCCAGTTGCGGGCTGGTGCTATTATCTGACAGCGAAATTTTTGGCAGGGAATCCCGGCGTGTGCGTCGCAAAAAGGCTGCCAAGGGAAACAAACTGAAAAGCTTTGATGATTTAGATGTGGGTGATTATGTGGTTCATTCCACCCATGGTATCGGTCAGTATGTGGGACTTGATACCCTGGAGGTGGAGGGACATTTTAAGGATTATTTAAAAATTCAGTATGCGGGGACAGACTTTTTATATGTTCCCTGCGACCAGTTGGACCTATTGCAGAAATATATCGGCAAGGAGGCCCGTGTTCGACTTTCGAAAATGGGCGGTGCTGATTTTTCAAGACAAAAGGCAAAGGTTAAAAAGTCGACCATAGAACTAGCGCAGGGTTTGATTCAGCTCTATGCTGCAAGGCAGGCGGCAAAGGGCTATGCCTATGCTCCTGACACAGTTTGGCAGAAGGAGTTTGAAGATCGTTTTCCCTATGAAGAAACCGAAGACCAGCTGACTGCTATTGCAGAGGTCAAGGCAGATATGGAAAGTGAGCATCCTATGGACCGCTTGGTTTGCGGCGATGTGGGATATGGCAAAACCGAGGTGGCAATTCGTGCGGCCTTTAAGGCGGTGCAGGATTCTAAGCAAGTGGCATATCTGGCACCAACCACGGTTTTAGCGCTTCAACATTTTAATACGTTTTTACGGCGCATGAAAGACTTTCCTGTTCGGGTGGAACTGATTTCCCGTTTGATTTCTGCTAAGGAGCAAAATGCCATTTTAAAACGACTGAAATCAGGGGAAACCGACATTGTCATCGGTACCCATCGCTTGCTGGGCAAGGATGTGGAATTTCACGATTTGGGACTTTTAGTGATTGATGAAGAGCAGCGGTTCGGCGTGCGCCACAAAGAACGCATTAAGGAAATGAAAAATAATGTAGATGTTTTAACGCTGTCGGCAACGCCCATTCCCAGAACGCTGCATATGTCCATGTTGCATATTAAGGATATGAGTTTGTTATCCGAGCCGCCTCAGGATCGGTATCCTGTGTCTACCTATGTGGTGGAGTATAATCCGGTGATTGTGGCGGAGGCGATTAAGAAGGAGTTGTCCCGTGGGGGGCAGGTATATTACCTTCATAACCGAACCCAGTCTATCAGCTCTTGTGTGCGGCGGCTTTCTCAGGAACTGCCGGAGGCACGCATTCGTTTTGCCCATGGCCAAATGGAGCCTGAGGAACTGGAAGATGTGATGATGCTCATGCAGGAGGGAGAAATTGATATTTTGGTGTGCACCACCATCATTGAAACCGGTCTTGATATTCGGAATGTGAACACCATGATTGTGGAAGATGCAGACCGTTTGGGACTCGCCCAGCTGTATCAGCTTCGTGGACGGGTAGGGCGCAGCAATCGCCGTGCCTATTGCTATCTGACCTATCGGCGGGATAAATCCCTGCGTGAGGAGGCAGTGAAGCGGTTGTCTGCCATTCGGGAATTTACGGAATTTGGCTCCGGTTTTAAAATTGCCATGCGGGATTTGGAAATTCGGGGCGCCGGTAATCTTTTGGGTGCCGAACAGCATGGACACATGGAAACCGTGGGTTATGACATGTATTGCCGGCTTCTTGAGGAAAGTGTCAACGAATTGCAGGGTCGGCCCCCAGTGCTAGAGGATTGGGAACCCCAGCTTGACCTGGAGGCTGATGCCTATATTCCGGCGGCTTACATTCGGAGTCATCGTTTGCGTCTTGAATTTTATAAAAAAATTGGTGCTGTAGTTTCTGAGGAGGATAGCCGTGAGGTGGCAGATGAAATGATTGACCGCTTCGGGGAATATCCGGTTTGTGTGGGTAATTTGCTTTTGGCTGCAGAGACGAAAGCACTAGCAAAACAGACAGATATTTCTCAGGTGACGGTTCGGGACAACCATGTGCTTTGCTATTTCAAAAATAGTTTTGACCCCTCCCGTATAGCGGCTTTGATTGGGCAATATAAAGGTAAAATTCTGCTGTCTGCAGGGCAAAAACCATATTTCTCCTGTCGCTTATCCAATGAGGAGAAAAAGCACCCTCTTCCTTGTATTAAAAGTTTGTTACAAGCCTATAAGGACTTGCATGATGAAATAAAATAGTGTATAATGATTTGGGAGATTTTATAACTTGAATGCATGAAAAACATATTCCGGCTGCAAAAAACAGGCGGAGAAAGGGAGTGTTGATTTTGAAAACAATGAAAAAAATCATCGTGCTGGCTTGTGTATGCTGTCTGGCACTCAGCTTTGCCGGTTGCGGTAAACTTCAGATTTCCAGAGAAATCGCCACGGTGAATGGCCGTGTTGCAACAAAGGCAGAGTTTATGTACTATCTGGAGAATGTGAAACAGCAAATGCTGGCTGAATCCGGAACAACCGACACAGAAAGCTTCTGGGATGCGGAGATTGACGGCGTGAAAGCCGGTGAAGCTGCTAAAAACAGAGCGCTGGAGGAAATGCTGCGGGTGGAAATCGCCTGCATTAAGGCAGAAGAAAAAGGTCTTGCCGCTTCTGCGGAAGAAATTAAGCAATATCGTGCTATGGTGAAATCTACAGACAGCCAACAGAAAGCACAGATTGATGCGATTCAGGATGCAACCGGTCTTTCAGACCAGCAGTTGATTGATTTGCTGGCAAAAACAGCACTAGCAAATGCTTTTGCAAGCGACATCAATGTGAATAACCCCGAATCACTTGCCCCCACAGAGGAAGAAGTGGCTGCTGCTTATCAAAAGGAATATGTGCGTGTTAAGCACATTTTAATCAGCAACACAAAGGAAGAGGCTGCTGAAGCAGAAACAACAGAAGGTGAGGCAACACTCACTGAAGAAGAAAAAGCAGAGGCTGTTAAGGCAGAAAAGCTGGCTTTAGCTACAGAGGTTTTAGAAAAGGCGAAGGCCGGTCGGAATTTTGATGCGCTGATTGCTGAATATGGTGAAGACCCCGGCATGGAAGATTCTCCTGAGGGTTACACCTTTACAAAGGGCGAGATGGTTGCTGAATTTGAAAAAGCTTCTTTTGCACTGGCAGTTGGCGAAATTTCTGATTTGGTTGAAAGCTCTTATGGCTGGCATATCATTAAGAAATTTGCACTTCCCACCTCTGGTGAGGACTATGATAATGCCGTACAGACCATTAAGGCTGACCTGTCGCAGGATAAATATAATGCTTTAGTAGACGGTTATAAATCCGAAATGACCATTGAAATTCATCAAAATGTTGTCAATGGTGTTAAGGTGAAATAAGAATAAGGTTGCATTTTGCGGGGCAAGCCCGTTAGAATAGGAAAGGTCGCAGTGAAATTCACTGCGACCTTTTGTCGTTGATGTTCTTGCAGGGTTACCTCATATACGACAACCCTTTTTGTGCACCAATTTTTATGAGTCTTCAAAAATTATGGATTGTTTACACATCCATTAGTCGGTGACCCATGTTAGCCACGGTGAAGGTTGCCTTTCCGTTGGTGGATTCAATCACTTTCTTTTCCAGGCCCTTCATTTCTGCTTCAGGGATATAAACTGTTACGGTAACCTCTTGACCAAAGTCGGTATTTTCCGCTTTTATGCCGTCTTGCTCAAGTAAATATTGCAGCTTGCCGTAAAGGTCATAGCTGACAGAAATTTGAACCTCGCCACAATAGGTCATAACGGCGATTTTGCCTGCGTCAACACCGATTTTTGCGCCTTTGGAATAGGCACGCACCAAACCGCCTGCCCCCAGCAGGGTGCCCCCGAAATATCGGGTGACCACCACGGCTACATCTGTGAGTTGTTCCTGCTTTAAAACCTCCATCATGGGCAGACCTGCCGTTCCGCCCGGCTCGCCATCGTCGGAGTAGCGGGCAATGTTATTTTTACGTATAACATAGGCATAGGTATTGTGACTGGCATCAGAAAATTCCTTCCGCATCTCTGCAATCAGCTGGAGAGCCTGTTCTTCAGTTTGCACCGGACGGACGGTGGCAATAAATCGGGATTTTTTCTCAATATGCTCAGCCCGTGCAGGCTGACGAATGGTTCTGTAATCCTTATCCATGTTACTCCTCTATTCTGTCAAAAACGGTTTAAAACGATTATATTCCTTTGCGTCTAAAAGAACCTCAACCCGTGTGCCGTCGGCTTCATATTCCTCCTGCAAAACGGGGTGGTTTTCGTGTAGCTCAGAAAGCAGGGCACCTTGGGAAAAGGGGATTTTTAAACAGAATTTCTGTTTTTTTCCCGGTGCCACATCAGAAATGGCGGCAATCAGCTCGTCTAGACCCTCACCGGTTTTTGCACTGATGCACACGGTTTTGTCAGTGCCGGGCAGTTGAGCCGGCAGTTCTAAATTCTCCGGCCGTGCGTCTGCCTTGTTAAAGGCCAGCACAACCGGTTTATCTCCTGCACCCAACTCGGTTAGAATGCCGCTGACAACCTGAATATGCTGCAGATATTCCGGATTGGAGCCGTCTGCTACATGAACAATTACATCAGCCAGTGAAATTTCCTCTAGGGTAGATTTAAAGGCCTCAATCAAATGGTGGGGCAATTTTCGAATAAAACCAACGGTGTCAATCATGAGAATGTTTCTTCCGTCCTCTAGAGAAAAGCCACGGACGGTGGGGTCTAAGGTGGCAAAAAGCTTATCCTCGGCATAAACCTCGGCGCCGGTTAATACATTTAATAAAGTAGACTTTCCGGCGTTGGTGTAACCCGCCAGTGCCACGGTGATGGCCTTGTCATTTTTTCGTCCTGCCCGCAGCAATTCCCGATGTTTTCGAACCTCTGAAAGCGCTTCCTGCAGGTGATGAATCCGGCGACGAATGTGCCGACGGTCGGTTTCCAGCCGCGTTTCACCGGGGCCACGGGTACCAATGCCGGCACCCAAACGGGAAAGCTGTGTGCCGATGCCCGTCAAACGAGGGAGCATGTATTTCAACTGTGCCAGTTCCACCTGAATTTTACCTTCCCGGGAAAGGGCATGACGGGCAAAAATATCTAAAATCAGCATGCTTCGGTCAATGACCCGAAGTCCCAGTGCTTTTTCCAGGTTCTTTAGCTGAATGGGGGAAAGCTCGCTGTCGAAAATAACCAATGTGGCCTCCAGAGTCTGGCAGGCTACGCAGAGCTCCTCTAGCTTGCCTTCTCCCAGATAGGTAGCATTTTCAGGACTGGGACGGTTTTGCACTAAAGTGCCCACCGTTTCAGCACCGGCGGTCTCGGCAAGGCGGGCCAGTTCCTCCATAGACTCTTCGGTTGTATCTTTTAAGGGGTCGCCGCTGCCGGTGTGAACGCCGGCTAAAACAGCACGCTCTTGTTCTTGTTTGGTTTCGAGTAAAGGCATAGACATATCCTTTCTGCTTATTGCATATTCAAAATTTTCTCTGCAGCACTTTTCCCTGCCAGGTAACCGGTTGAGAAGGCAATTTGCAGGTTATAACCGCCGGTGTAAGCATCAAGGTCAATGACCTCTCCCGCAAAGTATAAACCGGAGGTGAGTCGTGATTCCATGGTTTTTGGGAACAGCTCCTTTGTGCTGACGCCGCCTGCAGTTATAATGGCTTCCGCAATGGGCCGGGGACGCTTCACTGTCAACGTTAGTGTTTTTAACAGCTGCACAAGCCGGTTGCGTTCTTCTTTTGTGATGGCATTGACTTTTTTTCGGGGGTCAATCTCAGACAGAGAAATGATGACCGGAATCAGTTTTTTGGGCAACAGCTGGTCTAAGCTGTTAATAAAATCTTTGTTGGTTTCGGCGGAAAAATCCCGAAGAATGCGGCTGTCAAGCTGCTGGCTGGTTAGCGCCGGTTTTAGGTCGATCACAAGCCGATAGCGGTCGTGCTCATAATCCCGCAGGTGAGCACTGGCAGAAAGCACCAAAGGCCCCGACAGGCCAAAGTGGGTGAACAAAAGCTCTCCGTTTTCGGAATAGAGAACCTTGTTTTTTTGGTTAAGGGCTGTTAAAGAAACATTTTTAAGAGATAGTCCCATGGCATCTTTCGGCCATGCTTCTCTTGTTTCCAGCGGCACAAGAGAAGGTTTGGGAGAAACCACCGTGTGCCCTGCGCTTTTTGCAAAACGATAGCCATCACCATCAGAACCGGTCTGGGGGTAGCTCATGCCGCCGGTGGCCACAATGACACAAGAAGCAGTCAATCTTTTGCCCCCTTCCAGGGTCACACCCCAGACGGCACCGTTTTCCAGAAACAGACCGGTTACCTTTGACTGCAATCGAACAACCTGGCTGAAATCTGCGTAGCTTGCAAGAGCACGAATCACATCAGAAGACTTGTCGCTGGTGGGGAACACCCTGCCGCCTCGCTCCACTTTGGTTTCAACACCCTGTTGTTTAAGAAAAGTGCGCAGGTCTTCGTTGTTAAAAGCGGAAAAGGCGCTGTATAAAAACCGGCCATCACCGGGCATTTGTGACATAAATTCGGCGATGGGTGCAGAGTTTGTCACATTGCATCGCCCTTTACCGGTGATGAACAGCTTTTTCCCCAATTTTTCGTTTTTTTCCAGCAGACAGGTTTTGGCGCCATAGGCTGAGGCGGTTCCTGCTGCCATCATGCCGGCTGCGCCGCCACCGATAACTAATACATCAAAATCCATAAAAATCACTCATTTTCGGATTATTTCTTACCTTTCTTTAGTATAACAGAGGATGGCTGTTTTATCAATATTTTGTAATTAAAAGAAAAATAAAGGAATTAGGAGCTATTAAAAGGATAAAAGTGATAATTTTAAATTTTGGCTCTGCATAATATTTGCCAAAATGTGAAATATTGAGTAATATATATTCTGGATTAGCACTCACTCGAATAGAGTGCTAATAAATTGTTTAAACTATCTTTTATATAATGAAGGAGGACATATCATGAACATCAAACCTTTAGGTGACAGAGTGGTTATCAAAATGGTTGAGGCTGAGGAAACCACAAAAAGCGGCATCATTTTAACAGCCAGCGCTAAGGAAAAGCCCCAGATGGCTGAAATTGTTGCAGTTGGCCCTGGTGGCATGGTTGATGGCAAAGAGGTTAAAATGGAGTTAAAGGTTGGAGATAAGGTTATCACCAGCAAATATGCAGGTACTGAAATTAAGTTTGACGATGTTGAGTACACCATCTTAAAGCAGAGCGATGTACTGGCAATTGTAGAGTAATTGAAGGAGGAACAAGGAAATGGCAAAGGATATTAAATTCGGCGAAGATGCAAGAAAAGCCCTGGAAGCCGGTGTGAATAAGCTGGCAGATACTGTTAAGGTAACGTTAGGACCCAAGGGCAGAAATGTTGTTTTAGATAAGAAATTCGGCGCTCCGTTAATCACCAATGATGGTGTGACCATCGCAAAAGAGGTTGAGCTGGAAGACGCTTTTGAAAACATGGGCGCTCAGCTGGTTAAAGAGGTTGCAACCAAAACAAACGATGTTGCCGGCGATGGTACAACAACTGCAACAGTGCTGGCTCAGGCTTTAATTCGTGAGGGTCTTAAAAACGTGGCAGCTGGTGCTAACCCCATGATTATCAGAAAGGGTATTGCAAACGCTGTTGACGCTGCAGTTGCTTACATTGTTAAGTCCAGCGCAAAGGTAAACGGCAAGGATGATATTGCCCGTGTTGCTTCTATTTCTGCTGCTGATGATAAGGTTGGCGAGTTGATTGCAGAGGCAATGGAAAAGGTTTCTAACGACGGTGTTATCACCGTTGAGGAATCTAAAACTGCTGAAACCTACTCTGAGGTTGTTGAGGGCATGCAGTTTGACAGAGGTTACATCTCTCCTTACATGGTAACTGATACTGAAAAAATGGAAGCTGTTTTAGACGATGCTTACATTTTAATTACTGATAAAAAGATTTCCAACATTCAGGAAATTCTGCCTTGCCTGGAGCAGATTGTTCAGCAGGGCAAAAAGCTTGTCATCATCGCAGAGGATGTTGAGGGCGATGCGTTGGCAACACTCTTAGTGAACAAACTCCGTGGCACCTTTACCTGTATTGCTGTTAAAGCCCCCGGCTTTGGCGACAGAAGAAAGGAAATGCTGAAGGATATTGCCATTTTAACCGGTGGTGAGGTTATTTCTGAGGAACTGGGTCTTGAACTGAAGGAAACCACCATTGACCAGCTGGGTCAGGCTCGCCAGATTAAGATTCAGAAAGAAAACACCATCATTGTTGACGGTGCCGGCAATGCAGATGAAATCAAGGCTCGCATCAGTCAGATTAAGGCTCAGATTGAAGAAACAAATTCTGACTTTGACAGAGAAAAACTGCAGGAGCGTCTGGCTAAGCTCTCTGGCGGTGTAGCTGTTATTAAGGTTGGTGCTGCAACCGAAACCGAAATGAAAGAAAAGAAGCTTCGGATTGAAGATGCACTGGCTGCTACCCGTGCTGCAGTAGAAGAAGGAATTGTTGCCGGCGGCGGCACTTCCTACATTAACGCAATCAAAGCTGTAGAGGCTCTGATTGAAACCCTGTCCGGCGATGAAAAGACTGGTGCTGCCATTGTGCTGAAAGCACTGGAAGAGCCTGTTCGTCAGATTGTATTCAATGCCGGAATGGAAGGTTCTGTTATTGTTGAGAAGCTCAAGACCAGCGAGGATAAAATTGGCTTTAATGCCCTGACAGGTGAATATGTCGACATGTTAAAGGCCGGCATTGTTGACCCGACTAAGGTAACCCGTTCTGCTTTGCAGAATGCTTCCAGTATCGCTTCTATGGTGCTGACAACAGAAAGCGTTGTTGCCAACAAACCCGAACCCGAACCGGCAATGCCCGCAGGCGGCGGTATGCCCGGCGGCGGAATGGGATTCTAAGCTATAAATTATGATACAAAACCGGAGCCATGACTCAGTCGTGGCTCCGGTTTTTCGTCGCAAACAATCTAAGATTTAAGAATGCAGAATACAATCGAAAGGATGTAATTTTGCAAATTATTGAAATAATGCTTTACAAATAGATTATATTAGGTTATAATGTAATTAGATTTAGTCTATTTGTTTCGTCACCCCCCCTTTCATATAGTACCATGAACCGTGCCGATGTTGTCGCCAAAGCAGCGTCGGTATCGCTCTATTTATAGGGTTTTTTACAGCCGCACATATCGTGTCGGCTTTTTTTATTGCTATAAATTGGTGAATAAAATAAAATTTTTTGTTTGATAAATTCATGTTGACAGCGAGGGTATCTTCATGCTATAATTAAAATAATAAATAAATTATTATTTGGGAGGTTATTGTTATGGCAGAAGCAAGCAGTTTCCGGTATAACACCGGTGCATCCAGAGTGCCTTGGGCTGCTGTTGGTGAGAATTACAACGTTAATGATTTAATGGAAATCATCCGCTTTCTGATGCAAGGCGAAGGAAAGGCATATGAGGAAGCTATCAATGCAGTGTGGGAACAGGTTAAAAAGCTTGATGCTGTTGCTACACCGCCCGGTAAACTTTCACTTGGCAGTCAGGTAGAGATAGCAGAAGAGGCTTGTAATGAATATTTAGGCACAACTACTTCTACTTTTGTAACAAATGCTACTTCCGGCTTTGAAATTGCTTATAAATATGCAAACTTAAAACCCGGAGATGAGGTTATTGTTCCGGCGATTACTTTTGTGGCTACCATGGCTTATCCTCTTGCTGTTGGTGCTAAATTAGTCTTTGCTGACGTTGACCCCAGAACCATTAACATGGATCCGGCTGATGTGGCACGGAAGATTACTCCGAAAACAAAGATGATTGTTCCGGTACATATCGGTGGTTATCCCGTAGACTTAGACCCCATCATGGAGCTTGCTAAAAAGCACGATATTCTGGTGCTGGAGGATGCGGCTCATGCATTCGGTGCTATGTATAAAAACCGCATGGTTGGTACCATTGGTGATTTTGCAGCTTTCAGCCTGCATGAAGTTAAGAATATTACCTCTTTTGGTGAGGGTGGTATTGCAACGACCAACATTCCCGGTTTTGGCAGCGAAATGAAACGTGCCAGATTCTTAGGTCTTGACTTTAGTGCACCGATTAAGGATTGGCTCTATAACATCACACCGATTCCCGGTAAATATGAGCCCTTCGTTGCGGCTAACTATTCTACAACTGAAATTCAGGCTTTGGGCCTGAAACTTCAGGTTTCCAGAAACGACGAAATCATTGAAGCACGTCGTCAGGCTGCTGCTTATTTAAACAGCCGTTTTGAAGGTAATCCGGCTATTATTCCGCAGCTTTTGGGAGACGAGGGCACTCGTCCTACCTTCCACTTATATCTGTTGCAGATTGACCCTGAGCTTGCCGGTGGCGATGTTCAGGTGCTGAAGAAGAAACTGGAGCAGAAAGGTGTAACCAACATTCCGCATTTCGGTCCGCTGTACCGCTTTAAGGTTGTCAGCGACATGGGTTATGACCAGGAAGAGATTGCTAAAACCTGTCCGGTATGTGAAGAGGTTTTCTATCGTCGGTTTACCCACTTGCCGCTTTATGGTCTGTCACAGGAACAGCTTGCTTACATGGCAGATGCAGTGCTTGAAGCAGTTGATGAGATGCAAAAGGGAATTTAACAAAGACATTAAAAAGATGCTCTGCTGCAATGCAGAGCATCTTTTCATTCTTCTTCCGTTACAATCACGCTGACCGGGCAGCCTTCTGCCGATTCTAAAACAGCGGGGGCGGTGGTGTCATTTGGTTGGGTATATGCTTCAGCAGTGCCGTCGTCTTGCATGCGGAAGACCTCAGGACAGGTGCCGACGCACAGACCACAGCCGATGCATCCCTCAATAATGGTAACTCGCATAACAGTTCCTCTCTTCTTTAAATTTTAGATTTAGGGTTTCCGATAATTACCAATTTTATACGATTAGGCTTATATTTTATTTTCCAGATTCTCACGAGGCGGATGTTTTTACCTGAGAGACAGAAATTTAGGGTTTATTTTTAATATAAAATGAGATGGTTATCCATAGCAGAATATGATAAAAAGCGATATGTATCATAACAAAAAAAATGATTGACATGCATGCAACTAAATGATATAATGATGACAATTCAAGTAATTGTTTAAAGGCTGTGATGAAGAAGGCCGAATAAGTGAATTTTCAGAGAGTCAGCGGTTGGTGAGAGCTGATAAAGGCGCTTGTTCAGTGGCTCCTCACTTCTGAGCCGGAGGTGCGAACTGCTAAAGGCAGTGTAGTTTCTCCCGTGTATGCTGCGTTAATGCAAAGGGTTTGAAGGAACCTGAAGTGGTGTCGGTAATCGACGCAATTTGAGTGGTACCGCGAGTGTTATGTAAACACCCGTCTCAAATAGATTGAGATGGGTGTTTTTTGTTTATATACCGGAAGCTATGGTTAGAAAAGGCCTTAAGATTGTTAAATGAAAGGAAGAAAGAATATGAGTAAAATCGTATATACAGAAAAAGCACCGGAGGCCATCGGTCCCTATTCACAGGCAGTTGTCAGTGGCAATCTGGTTTTCACTTCGGGTCAGATTTCTATCAACCCGGCCACCGGAGAGGTGGAGGGGACAACCATTGGGGCGCAGACAGAGCAGGTATGCAAGAACCTGCAGGCGATTTTAGAAGCGGCGGGCAGCAGCCTGACAAAGGTTGTGAAAACCGGTTGTTTCTTAAGCGATATGGATGATTTTGCAGAGTTTAACCAGATATACAGCACCTTTTTCACCGGAAAACCCGCCCGCTCCTGTGTGGCAGTTAAGTCGCTTCCTAAGGGCGTTTTGGTGGAAATTGAAGTCATTGGCGAAATTGAGCAGAAGGGGTGATTGACATGATGGATGCCAGTAAATATAGCGTCGGGTATTATCCTGCTCCCGGCAAACATACAAAATGGGTTGAAAAGGGCCATATAGAAAAGGCACCGGTCTGGTGCAGTGTTGACATGCGTGATGGCAACCAGAGCCTGATGATTCCCATGAACCTTTCTGAAAAACTGGAATTTTACAAACTGCTTCTGCAAGTGGGATTTAAAGAAATTGAGGTTGGCTTTCCTGCTGCTTCTGAAACAGAGTATGAGTTTTTGCGGACATTGATTGATAATAATCTGATTCCTGAGGATGTGACCATTCAGGTGCTGACCCAGTGCCGTGAGCACATTATCCGCAAAACCTTTGATGCCTGCAAGGGTGCTCCCAGCGCCATTATTCACTTTTATAATTCTGTCAGCGTGGCCCAGCGTGAGCAGGTGTTTCGTAAATCAAAGGAAGAAATTAAGAAAATTGCCGTTGATGGTGCTAAACTGGTGAAAAAGCTGGCATCGGAATATGAAGGTAATTTCCGGTTTGAATATTCTCCGGAAAGTTTCACCGGCACAGAACCGGAATATGCCTTAGAGGTTTGCAATGCCGTGCTTGACGTGCTTGAACCTTCGGCGGACAATAACGTTATTATCAATTTGCCGGTTACGGTGGAAATGAGCCTGCCTCACATTTATGCCAGTCAGGTGGAATATATGCACGAGAACCTGAAATACCGTGAACACGTTACCATTTCGTTGCACCCTCACAATGACCGAGGCACCGGTGTGGCTGACACAGAACTGGCACTTCTGGCTGGAGCTGACCGTGTGGAGGGCACCCTGTTCGGCAACGGCGAGCGAACAGGAAATGTGGATATTATCACGCTGGCAATGAATATGTATTCCCATGGTGTTGACCCAAAGCTTGACTTTTCCAACATGCCGAAAATTGCTGAAATTTATGAGCGGTGCACACGCATGCAGGTGTATGAGCGTTCTCCCTATGCGGGAGCGCTGGTGTTTGCGGCTTTCTCCGGCAGCCATCAGGATGCCATTGCCAAGGGTATGAAATATAGAGAGGAAAAGAATCTGGACACCTGGTCAGTGCCCTATATTCCCATTGACCCTCACGACATTAGCCGTACCTACGATGCTGATGTGATTCGTGTGAATTCCCAAAGCGGCAAAGGCGGCATCGGTTATCTTCTGGAGCAGACCTATGGTTATATATTGCCTGCCGGCATGCGTGAGGACCTCAGCTATCTGTGCAAGAATATTTCCGACCATGAGCATCGTGAATTGAAGGCAAGTGAGGTTTTAGATCTCTTTAAGGAGCACTATTTTATTCATAAATCGTCTATCACAATTTCTGACATGCACTTTCAACGGGGCGGCGATAGCTTGCGAACGGAAATTGTTTTCAAAGAGAACGGCAAAGAAACCAGAGTTACTGCTCTGGGTAACGGTTCTTTGGATGCTGTCAGCAATGCTTTAAAGGCCTATACCGGCGCAGGCTTTACCCTGGAGGTTTATTCTGAGCACAGCATGCAGGAGCAGGGTTCTAAGAGCGTGGCTGCGGCATACATTGGAATTCAGGCAGAAGATGGCACCATGTTTTGGGGTGCAGGAACGAATACAGATATCATTCATGCCAGTGCAGATGCATTATTGTGTGCTTTTAATAATATGAAGCAAAGGGAGAGATAACCCATGGGAATGACCATGACACAAAAAATTCTGGCAGCCCATGCAGGGCTTTCCGATGTGACTGCCGGGCAACTGATTTATGCAAAGCTTGATATTGTGCTGGGCAATGACATCACCACTCCGGTGGCGATTAAGGAATTTAATAAGGCAGGCTTTGATACAGTTTTTGATAAAGATAAAATTGCCATTGTGTTGGACCATTTTGTACCCAATAAAGATATTAAGGCGGCAGAACAGTCTAAACAATGCAGGGAATTTGCCTGTGATCACTGCGTGAGCCATTTCTATGACGTGGGTAAAATGGGCATTGAGCATGCGCTGCTGCCAGAGCAGGGTGTTGTTTGTTCCGGCGATTGCATCATTGGGGCTGATAGCCACACCTGTACCTATGGTGCACTGGGTGCCTTTTCTACCGGTGTTGGCAGCACTGATATGGCAGCCGGCATGGCTACCGGCATGGCATGGTTTAGGGTTCCGTCTGCAATTCGGTTTCATTTGACCGGTCAGTTACCTAAAAATTGCAGCGGCAAGGATGTGATTCTCACCATCATTGGCATGATTGGTGTTGATGGTGCACTGTATCAAAGCATGGAATTCACAGGCCCCGGTGTTGCGACTCTTTCCATGGATGACCGCCTGTGTATTTGCAACATGGCCATTGAGGCCGGTGCGAAAAATGGAATTTTTCCTGTGGATGAAACCACCATGGCATATATGGAGGGTCGTTGTGAAAGAAAGCCTGTGATCTTTGAGGCAGACAGCGATGCGGAATATGAAAAAACCATTGAAATCAATCTTTCGGAGATAACGCCTACCGTCAGTTGCCCCCATCTTCCTGAAAACACCAGACGGGCAAAGGAACTTTCAAATGTTAAAATCGATCAGGTGGTCATTGGCAGCTGCACCAACGGGCGCATGGAAGACATGGAGACGACTTACAACATTTTGAAGGGCAAAAAAGTGGCAGATGGTGTGCGTTGCATCATTATTCCTGCAACAATGGATATTATGCGCACTTGCGTTGAACGTGGCTATGTCACAGCCTTTATTGATGCCGGTGCTGTGGTTTCAACACCCACCTGCGGCCCCTGTCTGGGGGGTTATATGGGCATTCTGGCGGCCGGTGAACGGTGTGTTGCCACCACCAACCGCAATTTTGTGGGCCGCATGGGCCATGTTGAAAGCGAAGTGTATCTGGCAAGTCCGTCAACAGCAGCGGCCAGCGCCCTAACGGGCTATATTACAGAGCCTGAGGAGGTTTAAGCCATGAATGCAAAAGGAAGAGTTTTTAAATACTATGACAATGTGGATACAGATGTTATCATTCCTGCCAGATATCTAAACACCTCTGATGCACAGGAACTGGCAAAGCACTGTATGGAAGATATTGATGCGGCATTTGTGAATCGGGTTCAGCCAGGTGACATTATGGTTGCCGGTTGGAACTTTGGTTGCGGCTCTTCCCGTGAGCATGCACCCTTAGTCATTAAAACCTGCGGCATAGGCTGTGTGATTGCCAAAAGCTTTGCCCGCATTTTCTATCGAAATGCCATTAACATTGGCCTGCCCATCTTAGAGTGTCCTGAGGCGGCAGAGGAGATTGCAACCGGCGATGTTGTGAGTGTGAATTTTGATACGGGCGAAATTGTGAACACCACCTCCGGCAAGACCTATTGTGCCCAGCCGTTTCCGGCCTTCATTCAGAATATCATTAAAAAAGGCGGTCTCCTTGCCTCGCTAAAGGATGGAGGTTCTGACCATGCATAAAAACATAGCGGTTATTCCCGGTGACGGCATTGGGCCGGAGATTATCAGACAGGCCCTGCAGGTTCTGGATGCTGTTGCAGAAAAATATGGTCACAGCTTTACCTATAGTGAAATTGACATGGGTGGTTGCGCCATTGATAAATGGGGCGAGCCTCTGCCTCAGCCGATGTTGGAACAATGTTTGGCATCAGACAGCGTGCTATTAGGTGCTGTGGGCGGTGAAAAGTGGAGCAGCATGCCCAGTCATTTGCGGCCAGAAAAGGGTCTTCTCAAAATTCGTGCTGCTATGGGTGTATATTCTAATAACCGTCCTACTAAAATCTGGCCCCAGCTTGCTGCTGCATCGCCTTTAAAGGCATCTATTGTGGCACAGGGCATCGACTTTATGATTGTGCGGGAGCTCATTGGCGGCATTTACTTTGGAGAACATAAAACAGAATCGGTTGACGGTCAGCAGCAAGCTGTTGACGTGTTGAAATACAATGAAAAGGAAATTGAACGCATTGGTCGCATTGGCTTTGAAACTGCCAGAAAACGGCGGAAAAAGCTTTGCTCTGTGGAAAAGAGCAACGTGCTGGATTCCAGCCGTTTGTGGAAATCGGTTATGCACCGGCTGGCAGAGGAATATCCTGATGTAACCTTATCTGATATGCTGGTGGATAACTGTGCGATGCAGATTGTGAAAAATCCTGCTCAGTTTGATGTGATTGTCACGGAGAATATGTTTGGTGATATTCTGTCTGACGAGGCCTCTATGATTACTGGCTCCATCGGTATGATTCCTTCCTCCAGTCTGGGGGATGGGACAAGGGGATTATATGAGCCGATTCACGGTTCTGCACCTGATATTGCAGGGCAGGACATAGCCAACCCCATCGGCACCATTCTATCAGCAGCCATGATGCTGCGGTATAGCTTTGATATGGACAGGGAAGCTGATGCTGTTGAAAGTGCCGTGTCTGCAGTGCTTGATGCAGGCTTGCGCACGGTGGACATTATGCCTCGCAGTGCAGAAATAGCTGTCGGCTGTCAGCAGGTGGGTTGCCGCAGCATGGGAGCGGCGATTATGCAGAAACTCAAGGAGGGGTCACTATGAAATTATCCGGCGCTGATATTATTATAAAAACATTGATTGAACAGGGCTGTGATGTGGTATTTGGATATCCGGGCGGCCAGATTCTCAATGTGTATGACTCGTTGTATAAATATAGTACTGAAATCCGGCATGTTCTGACGGCTCATGAACAGGGTGCTGCCCATGCGGCAGACGGCTATGCAAGAGCCACCGGACGTGTGGGTGTGGTGATTGCCACATCGGGTCCTGGTGCCACCAACTTGGTAACAGGCATTGCAACGGCACATCTTGACTCTGTTCCCATGGTTGCCATCACCGGCAATGTTATGACCTCTCAGATTGGATACGACAGCTTTCAGGAGATTGACATAACGGGTATTACCTTGCCCATTACAAAGCATAACTACTTTGTGAGCTCTGTGGAAGAGCTTGCAGATACCATTCGTGAGGCTTTTCAGCTGGCAATGTCCGGCAGACCCGGTCCGGTTCTTGTTGATGTGCCTAAGGATATTCAAATGGCAAAATGTGAATATAAACCTCAAACAGCGGTATGCCCCCTTCCCAAACATGCGGCAAAAGATATCCGCATTCAGGAAGCGGCAGATTGCATTAACGGGTGCGAAAAGCCATATATCTATTTTGGGGGCGGTATTGTGTCCAGCGATGCGAAGGAAGAAATGCTGGCGTTGGCAGAGAAGATTGATGCGCCCCTGGGTTGTTCTATGATGGGTTTATCTGCCTTGCCCACAGACCATCCTCGATTTCTGGGCATGCAGGGGATGCATGGGCATTATGCCTCTTCCATGGCAATGCATCATGCCGATTGCATCATTTCGCTTGGTGTGCGGTTTAACGACCGTGTTACCGGTAATAAAGAAAAATTTGCAAACAAGGCAAAAATTGTACATATTGATATTGACGGATCGGAGCTTTGCAAAACCGTTCCGGCAACACACTCCCTGCGGGCAGACATCAAGCTGACGCTGGAAAAGCTAATGCCTTTCATAGAGAAGGTGACACGGCCAAAATGGCAGGCGAAAATCAGCAGTTTTAAAGAAATTGAAAAGAGTTATGAGGATGTTCGCGAGGGCATGACCCCAAAGAACGTTCTGTCGATGCTCAGTGGCTATTTAAAACCGGGAACGCCGGTTGTGACTGATGTGGGTCAGCACCAGATATGGTCAGCGCAGCACATGCGTTTTCAAAACAGCCGCCGGTTTATCTCCAGCGGCGGTCTGGGAACCATGGGCTTTGGCATAGGTGCTGCCATTGGTGCACAAATTGGTGCCGGGGAGCCCACGGTGTTAGTTACTGGCGATGGCAGTTTTAGCATGACCTTGCAGGAAATGGCAACAGCTGTTTCGGAAAAGATTCCCCTTGTTATTTTGATTATGAACAATGGTGTTTTGGGCATGGTGCGCCAATGGCAGACTCTCTTTTATGATAAGCATTATTCTCATACGATATTGAACCGGAAAACCGATTATGTTGCCCTTGCCCGTGCCTTTGGAGCAGATGGTGAGAAGGCGGCAACATTAGAAGAACTCACAGGCGCACTGGACAGGGCATTTGCCTGTGAGGGGCCTTATCTCATAGATTGTGCCATTGATAAAGATGAGTTTGTTCTGCCCATGCTGCCTCCGGGTGGTTCTATGGATGAGATAATAGTAGAAAAGGTAGGTGAGGAGGCATGAACCGATATACAGTAGCTGTTCTGGTTCGCAACCAGTTTGGTGTGTTGAATCGTGTTACCAGCATGTTTAGACGCAGACAGTTTAACATTAGCTCATTGACTGTGAGTGAAACAGAATCGGCAGACTATTCCCGCATCACGGTGATTTTTGGTGGGGAGGAGATGAAAAAACAACAGTTGGTTAATCAATTGTATAAATTGCCGGATGTTTGCTTTATCCGGGAACTGAATCCGGAAGAATCGGTTAGCTTTGAGCTCATGTTGATTAAAATGGAAAATACGGCTGAACATCGGGACGAAATACTAACAGCGGCTAAGGCTTTTGAGGCTAAAACAGTGGACTATAACCGTGAAGCTGTGATGTTGCAGCTGACAGCAGATAGTCGGCGGATTGACGAATTTATTAACATCATGCGTGATTTTAATATTTTGGAAATTTGCCGCACGGGAAGCGTTTCTCTGGAAAAAGGCGGTTCCACCATTCGTGAAATGCTTAATAATTGACATCATAGAAAATGTGGTGAAAAGGTGTTGTGCTGCCGATGAAACAGACGGAGAAAATACATTATGTTTATATGGTTCGCTGCCGTGACGGCAGTTTCTACACCGGCTGGACAACTAACGTTGAGGAACGAATCAAAACCCACAACAGCGGATGCGGTGCGAAATATACCCGTTCCCGTTTGCCGGTGACCTTGGTGTATTGCGAGAGCTTTACTGACAAATCTGCTGCCTTAAAGCGAGAAATAGCCATTAAAGCTTTAAAAAGGGAAGAAAAAGAGCTTCTCGTTGCAAACAAAGGACAAAATATTATTAAAACAGAAAAACGTATTTAAACGCAAACATAAAGCTGCCTCGTGCTTTCGGCACGAGGCAGCTTTATGTATTAAAAATATTTCTGTCACAACTTTAAAGAAATTTTAAAACTTCATCACTTTGTTGTTTCGGCTTCCACCAGTCTTGCTGCACCATATCGCTCACGAAGTGCGTTTTTTTGAATTTTGCCTGTTGCATTTCGGGGAATATCTGAGAAAATGATGGTTTTCGGACGTTTGTAGCGGGGGAGAGACATGCAATATTCTTGCATTTCCTCCACAGTTGCGGTCATGCCTTCTTTGAGCTGAATAATGGCGGCAGTAATCTCACCCAAACGCTCATCAGGCAAACCGATGACACCCACATCGTTCACTTTTTCGTTGGCACGAAGAAAATCTTCAATCTGAACGGGATAAATGTTTTCACCGCCCACAATGATAACGTCTTTCTTGCGGTCAACCAGATAGATAAAGCCGTCCTCATCCTGCTTGGCCATATCACCGGTATAAAGCCAGCCATCCGGCGTCAGCACCTCACGGGTGGCCTCCGGATTTTTATAGTAGCATTTCATAACACCATCGCCCTTCAGGCACAGTTCGCCCACTTCGCCGGGGACAACGTCATCGCCCTTTTCATCCACAATTTTAACTTCCCATTTATAACCGGGAACGCCAATAGCGCCTACCTTGTGAATGTTTTCAATCCCCAGATGAACAGCACCGGGGCCGATGGACTCACTGAGGCCGTAGTTGGTGTCATAATCATGATTTGGAAAAACCTCTTTCCACCGTTTGATTAAAGAAGGGGGCACCGGCTGGGCACCAATATGCATGAGACGCCATTGAGACAGATGATAGTCAGAAAGCTGAATTGTGCCACGTTCAACGGCATCTAAAATATCCTGCGCCCAGGGCACCAACAGCCAGACAATGGTGGCTCTTTCGTCGGAAACCGTTTGGAGAATCCACTCAGGCTTAATGCCCCGCAAAATCACGGCTTTAGAGCCAGATAAAAGGGAACCGAACCAGTGCATTTTAGCACCTGTGTGATACAGAGGCGGAATGCAGAGAAACACATCATCACGCTTTTGGTCATGATGCTTTTGCTCCACCTGGCAGGAGGTAACCAGCGCTTTATGTCTGTGCAGAATGGCTTTTGGGAAACCCGTGGTGCCTGATGAAAAATAAATTGCACCATCGTCCTCGTCGCAGATTTCTACAGCGGGAGCGCAAGAGGAGCAGTAGGTAATCATATCCCCGTAATTGTCAGCAAAGTCGGGGGTGTTTTCTCCTACAAAAAAATAGTGCTTAATTCTCAGCTTGGGAAGCACTTTTTCCAAACGTTCAGTGAATTCCGGCCCGAACACGAGAACAGAAATGTCAGCCAGGTCGGCGCAATATTCAATCTCTTCGGCAGAGAAACGGAAATTCATGGGAACCGCAATGGCTCCGGCTTTTAAAATGCCGAAGTAAATGGGCAGCCAGTCGATGCAATTCATCATTAAAATTGCAACCTTATCTCCCTTTTTTACTCCACGTGTGAGCAGAAGGTTAGCAAAACGGTTGGCAACAATGTCGAATTCACGCCAAGTTAACTCACGGCGATATTTTCCGTTGCCGGAGGCTTCAATGAGACTATATTCGTGCCATGAAACGCTGGCATCCGGCTGATTTTCCGGATTCACTTCAACCAGACTGACTTTATGAGGCTGAAGCCGAGCATTTCTTTCAAGAAAATCTGTAATAGGCATGTATTTCTTCCTTTCCAAAGGCACAAGGGTTAAAATGGGGCATTCCTTCGTGCCTGAACTTTAATTATTCTTCACCCAGTGCCTCTTTTGCAGAAACCAGAACCTTGCTGTCATAGCAGGCGAACATGTCGTTAACAATTTCCGGTTTTTGCTTAGGGGTTATAAGACTGATAACTGGTACAATGATTAAACCGGCAATCATAGCAAAAGCACCACAGTTGATGGGAGACTCAAGAACAGCGGGGAAACTGTCTCCAGCCAGCATGTTCAGCACCATGATGCCGGAGCCGAAGATAAAGCAAATCCAAACAGAAGCTTTGGAAATCCGCTTGCTGTATAAGCCATACAGGAAGGGAGCCAAAAAAGCACCGGCAAGTGCGCCCCATGAAATGCCCATCATATCGGCAATGTAGCCCAGCTTATCTTTATTGATAGCAATAAAAGCTGAAATGAAAATGAATACAACCAGCAAAATCCGCATGGTTAAAATCTGTTTCTTTTCGCTCATGTTTTTAACAACGTGGCCCTTGATTAAATCAAGTGTCAGCGTGGAGCTGGAGGTTAGAACCAAGGAGGAGAGTGTTGACATGGAGGCTGACAACACCAAAACAATGACAACCCCAACCAGAACATCCGGCAGGGATTCCAGCATTTTTGGAACAATGGCATCAAACCCGCCCACAGGCATATCACCTTCGGCAATGGCAATGCCGGAGATTCTGCCAAAACCACCAAGGAAATAACAACCGCCGGCAACAATCATGGCGAAAATGGTGGAAATTATCGTGCCTTTGGCAATGTTTTTTTCGCTTTTAATTGCGTAAAATTTCTGTACCATTTGTGGAAGACCCCAGGTGCCCAGCGAGGTAAGAATAACAACGCAAAAAAGACCGAAGGGATCGGGGCCGAAGAACGAACCATAAACCCCAGGAATGGCATGCTCAACATTTGCCAGTTTTGTCAGTGCACCGGTGAAACCGCCATGGCCAGTAAGAACCGCCGCAATAACGGCAATAATGCCGCCAATCATAATCAATCCCTGAATGAAATCGTTAATGGCTGTTGCCATGTAACCGCCGGCAATCACATAAATACCGGTTAATATTGCCATCACAATCACGCAGACATTGTAGGTAACAACACCGTCGAAAGCCATTTCAAACAAACGGGACAAGCCGTTGTAAAGAGAGGCGGTGTAAGGAATTAAGAAAATAAACACAATGAGGGCTGCCACAATTTTTAGAGCATTGCTCTCATAGCGCTTGCCGAAAAATTCAGGCATGGTTGCAGTGGAGAGGTGCTGAGTCATTAAACGGGTTCTTCTGCCCAGAATGACCCAGGCAAGCAGAGAACCGATAAAAGCATTTCCCAAACCAATCCAGGTGGAGGCAATGCCAAACTTCCAGCCGAATTGACCGGCATAACCAACGAAAATAACTGCAGAGAAGTAGGAGGTGCCATAGGCAAAGGCCGTCAGCCAGGGGCCAACGTTTCTACCTCCCAGAACAAAGCCGGAAACATTGGTTGCGTGCTTTCTGCAATACAGACCCACGCCCACCATGATGCCGAAGAAAACAACTAACATAATGATTTTGACTGCCATTTTGAATCATCCTTCCTTTTAGTACATTTTTGAGGACGGAAGGCAATAAAAAAACGCCCCCCGAAAATCAGAGGACGGAGTTAACCGTGTTACCACCTCAGTTCACAGACCCCTCACAGGTGCCTGCCTCGTTGAGTAACCGAAAGCAGTCAGTTTTCTGATTACTCTTACGCTGTAACGGGCGCACCCGGCAAGATTTACTATAAATTTCTCCCTTGCGGCTCCCGGACTGTATTCAGCCTGCTTCCGGACTCCGGCTCACACCAACCGCCGGTTCTCTGAGCTCCATTCACAGCTTACTTGTTTCCGTTCATTGCCTTTAAAACATTGTATCATACGAGGGTTTATTTGTCAATATTTTTTGTCAACTTGTGACAAAAAACGGCGGACAGGAGTTGTTCCCGTCCGCCGGATGCTTTTGATGAAAGCTAATTAATTTTAACTGTTTCCCATAGGGTGTTGATATAATCCAGCATCTCCGGCTTTAAATTGCGATATGCATTGGTGTTATACTGCTGGGCAAAGTTCTCTGTTTCGGGATAGAGAATTGTCATAGCTTCTTCGCCCATATCTTCAATGTAGTCCTCGTTTTCATAAACCAGGCGGTTAGGAGAAGCATAGTAAGTGTATTCTGCATTGGCAACGGCCGGTTCTTCAGAAAGCATGTAGTTAATAAAAATTTCTGCAAGCTCTTTGTTTTGACAACAGGAGGGAATACACATGGCATCAACATAATAGTTTGTTCGCTGGGGGTAATAGAATTTCAGGTCAACATCCTCGGCTTGTGCATCTAACATGGTGAAATAGTCGCCGGCATAATAAGCGCCAATGGCAGCTTCGCCGGATTCCATCATGTTATAAATTTCATCCATAACCAGGCTGTAAACCAGCGGACGCTGGGTCATCAATTCTTCATAAGCAGCATCCCAAACGGCGGTATCTTCAGAGTTTACATCCAGCCCCAGCTTGTACATAGCCATACCGAAGGCATCACGGGAGTTGTTGAACTGCAGAATTTTGTCTGCATATTTTTCGTTCCACAACAAATCCCAGCTGCCTGTGTCGGCTTCATCCACCACGTTGGCGTTATAGATAACACCCACAATGCCGTAGGCATAAGGAACGGTATACAGTCCCTGGGGGTCGTAGTACAGGCTGCGGAAGGACTCGTCAATGTACTGATAATTGGGAATGTTCTCAAAATTTAAAGGCAGCAGCATGTCTTCTTCTGCCATGCGGGCAATCATGTAGTCTGAAGGGATAATCACGTCATAGCTGACAGCACCGCTGGAAAGCTTGCTGTACATATCCTCGTTAGAGGCAAAGGTTGTATAGTTTACTTTGACAGGTGTTCCATAGGTTTCTTCATACCAGTTTTCAAACTCTGAAATGGTGTCAAAGGTGCCCTCACTGCCGTCTGAGATATATTCACCCCAGTTATAGACATTCAGGGTCAGGGTTTCGGTTCTGCTGCAACCGGAAAAACACAGGCAGACTGCCATCAGGGTTGACAGCAAGACTACAGCAATTTTTTTGTTCATTTAATATTCCTCCTTGATAGACTTTTTTTATGCATTCATTGCTTTTTTCTTTTTCTTTTTTAATTCTTTCAGCTTGCGGCTGTCTTTATCATCTACTAGATTATTCAGCAGAAGCAGTGTCATTGTCACGATAAAGATGATGGTTGCCAAGGCATACATCTTAGGTGTTACTGTCTTTTTTGTCATACCGTAAATACGAATCGGCAAGGTTTGAAAATCGTTGCCGGAGGTAAAATAG
>JAZSAS010000062.1:0-18210 GCA_045602005.1 Clostridia bacterium | reverse complement strand
AAATCGGAGGAAGGTGGGGACGACGTCAAATCATCATGCCCCTTATGTCCTGGGCTACACACGTACTACAATGGCTGTACACAAAGGGAAGCTAAGTCGCAAGACCACGCAAATCCCAAAAAGCAGTCTCAGTTCAGATTGTAGGCTGAAACCCGCCTGCATGAAGTCGGAATTGCTAGTAATCGCGAATCAGCATGTCGCGGTGAATACGTTCCCGGGCCTTGTACACACCGCCCGTCACACCATGAGAGTCGATAACACCCGAAGTCAGTAGTCTAACGCAAGAAGACGCTGCCGAAGGTGGGATTGATGATTAGGGTGAAGTCGTAACAAGGTAGCCGTATCGGAAGGTGCGGCTGGATCACCTCCTTTCTAAGGAGCATTAAAGCATTAAGCTTTAATAATCTTAGGTCGATAGCTCTGCTCTGTTTAATTTTGAGGGTTCGGTTTGAACCTTAAAAAAGCTTCTGTGATTATCACAGGAGCTTTTTACTTTTTGTCTTGAGAAAAAACAAGGGATTTCTATTGACTTTTTATAATAAAAATTATACAATAAAAGATAGACGAAATTTATAGAAAGGCTTGGAAAAAACATGAAAAAACTGATGCTAGGCAATGAAGCTGTGGCACGTGGCGCCTATGAAGCAGGCGTTCGGGTGGTTTCTTCTTATCCTGGAACACCCAGCACGGAGATTACCGAGTTCATTGCAAAATATGATGAGATATATTCTGAATGGGCACCTAATGAAAAAGTGGCGGTTGAGGTGGCTTCCGGTGCTGCTCTTGCAGGCGGCAGAGCTTTGTCTGCCATGAAACACGTTGGACTCAACGTGGCAGCAGACCCGCTGTTTACCATGAGCTACATCGGTGTGACTGCCGGTTTGGTGCTTTGCGTTGCAGATGACCCCGGCATGCACAGCTCTCAGAATGAGCAGGATAGCCGGAATTATGCTGTGGCGGCAAAAGTGCCCATGCTGGAACCCTCTGACAGCGGCGAATGCCGGGATTATGTGAAGAAGGCCTACGAAATTAGCGAACAGTTTGACACACCTGTGTTTCTGCGGTTGACCACCCGTGTGGCACACTCTCAGAGTGAGGTGGAGCTGTTTGACAGAGAAGAAAAGCCTGTTTGCCCTTATGCGAAAAATGCACCGAAGCACGTTATGGTGCCTGCCAATGCCAGACCCAGACACATCGCTGTTGAGGCACGCATGGAAGCACTTGCTGATTACAGCAACACAAGTGATTTAAACCGTGTGGAGATAAACGATACAAAAATCGGTATTATTGCTGCCGGCATTGCGTATCAATATGCTCGTGAGGCATTCCCCAACGCATCCTTTTTAAAGCTGGGCATGATTCATCCCCTGCCGGAGGCAACCATTCGTGACTTTGTGTCTAAGGTAGACACCTGCTATGTGGTTGAAGAGCTTGACCCGGTGTTGGAACGGCAGATTAAGGCGATGGGTCTTGATGTTAAAGGAAAAGAACTGCTTCCGGTTATTGGTGAATATTCTGTGGCGCTGCTTCGTGAAAAACTTTCAGGAGCAAAAACAGAGGCAGAGTATACGGTTGATGAAACAATTCCCGTTCGTCCGCCTGTTATGTGCCCCGGTTGTTCACACAGAGGCGTGTTTTATGTTTTAAACAAAATGAAATTGCATGTCAGCGGTGACATTGGCTGCTATTCCCTTGGCTTTGCCAAGCCTTTAGACAGTATGGATTCCATTATCTGTATGGGCGCCAGCGTTTCTGCTCTTCACGGCATGGAGAAGGCGCAAGGCAGAGAATTTGCCAAAAATTCTGTAGCAGTGCTGGGTGATTCCACGTTTCTGCACTCCGGCATTACCGGTTTGATTGACATGGTGTATAACAAGGGTACGGCCACGGTGATTATTTTAGACAACTCCATCACCGGCATGACTGGACATCAGGAAAACCCCTCAACTGGCTTTACCATTAAGGGGGAGCCTACAAAACAGGTAGATTTAGAAAAACTGTGCCATGCTGTTGGCATTGACCTGGTAACAATTGCCGACCCCTTTGATGTGGAAAATTTTGAAAAGGTTGTGAAAGAGCATCTGGCAGCAGAGGAGCCCTCTGTTATCATTGCACAGCGCCCCTGTGCATTGCTGAAAAAGGCCGGCTACACCGGTTGCTATGAGATTACCGATGCCTGCAAGAATTGCAAGCTGTGTATGCGGTTGGGATGTCCCGCCATCTCTATGACAGCATCGGGTCCTGCCATTGATGAAACCCTGTGCAATGGTTGTGGTTTGTGCGTGAATGTATGTAAATTCGGTGCAATAGTGAAAAAGTAATGGAGGTTACTATGAATATTATGATAGTAGGCGTAGGCGGACAGGGCACCTTGCTCGCCAGCCGGATTTTGGGTGCTGCAGCTCTGCGTGCCGGAAAACAAGTAAAGCTTTCTGAGGTTCATGGCATGAGCCAGCGTGGCGGCAGTGTTGTAACTTATGTGAAATACGGTGACCGTGTGGATTCGCCGGTGATTGAACCGGGAGAGGCAGACATGATTATAGCCTTTGAGGAATTGGAGGCATACCGCAATCTGCCCTATTTGAAAAAGGATGGCGTGTTGGTGGTTAATACTCAGAAAACCAATCCCATGCCTGTTATTACCGGCGCTATGGAATATCCTCAGGATATTTTAGGGAAGCTAGCTGCAAAGGATGTTCGCGTGGTTGCCTGTGATGCCCTGGAGCTTGCTAAACAAGCCGGCAACATTAAAGCAGTGAATGTGGCTTTGATTGGGGTTATGGCGAAAAACTCACCCCTTTCTAAAGAAATTTGGGAAGCCGCACTGACAGATGCGGTGCCTTCAAAATTCTTAGAGGTGAATCAAAAGGCCTTTATGCTGGGTTATGAGCACTAATAAAGCAAAGGAAGTAAAGAGATTTAAATGGATGCTTTAATTCAAAAAACCTATGGTATTCATCAAGAAACCATTGCACTTATGCGGCAGGCTGAATCATCACTGACAGACTGTTTCCGGACGTTTGAGCGGCGGGCAGAGGCTTGTCAGGCAAAGGTTTTGGCAGCTTTTCATGCCGAAGGCATTAGTGAACGCCACCTATTAGGAACAACGGGCTATGGCTATGACGATGCCGGCCGAGAGGCTCTGGAACGGATTTATGCTACCGTTTTTGGTGCGGAAGCGGCATTGGTGCGGCAGCAGTTTGTTTCCGGCACTCATGCATTGGCGGCTTGCTTTTTTGGTGTGCTGCGTCCGGGTGATACTCTTGTTTTTGCTACCGGTGCACCCTACGACACGCTGGAAGAGGTTGTGGGTCTTCGGGGCGAAGGTAACATGGGCTCCTTAGCCGATTGGGGCATATCCTGCAAGGTTGTGCCCTTGCTTGCAGATGGTTCGCCGGATTTTGAGGCATTAGAAAAAGCCATAGATAAAACGGTGAAAATGGTTTCTATTCAGCGGTCTAAAGGATATGCCTGGCGAAAATCTCTTTCGGTGGCAGATGTTGGTGAGATTATAAGCTTTGTTAAGGGCATTCGTTCAGACGTTGTTTGCATGGTTGACAACTGTTATGGAGAGTTTGTGGAGGAGGAGGAACCCACAGCGGTGGGTGCCGACCTGATGGCTGGCTCATTGATTAAAAATCCCGGCGGCGGTTTAGCGCCGACGGGCGGTTACATTGCCGGCAGGGCGGAACTGGTGGAAAAGGTTGCCTGTCGGTTAACGGCACCGGGCATTGGCGGCGAAGTGGGCGCCACACTGGATGTGAATCGTCTGTTTTACCAGGGACTTTTCCTGGCACCCCACACTGTGCTGCAGAGCATGAAGTCGGCGGCGCTTGCAGCAAAAATGCTGGAGCTTTCCGGTTTTGATACCTGCCCCCGTAGCAGTGAGGAAAGAACCGATATTATTCAGGCAGTGTGTTTGGGTGATGCGGAAAAGGTTTGTGCTTTTTGTCAGGGCATTCAGAAAGGTTCGCCCATTGACAGTCAGGTAAAGCCGGAACCATGGGATATGCCGGGTTATGAAAGTCCCGTTATTATGGCTGCAGGCACCTTTATATCGGGTGCCAGCATTGAAATTTCGGCAGATGCACCCATTCGTGAGCCTTATGCGGTATATCTTCAAGGTGGTTTGACCTATGAAAGTGCCAAAATTGCACTGCTATGTGCAGTTGATGCGATTTTATAACAACACATATAAAAAGATTCCCTGTGCCTTTAGCACAGGGAATCTTTTTATATTCTTTGGGGATTATGCTTTTTTCTTTGTTATAGCACGAATCACAAACAGCGTGCCAATGGTCAGTAAGATGCCGACGGGCAGCAAGATGTAAGCATTCTGGATAAAGGCGGCAATTACATACATCACAAAGGAAATAGCTGCAACAGTGATGGCATAGGGCAACTGGGTGGAAACGTGATTTAGGTGGTTAGACTGTGCACCTGCTGAGGACATAATGGTGGTGTCGGAAATGGGGGAACAGTGGTCACCGCAGACAGCACCCGCAAGGCAGGCAGACATGCCGATGATAAGCAGCTCGCTGCCCGGCTCGAAAATGGCAGCCACGATGGGGATTAAAATGCCGAAGGTGCCCCAGGAAGTGCCGGTGGAGAAGGCCAGAATGCAGGCAACAATGAAAATGATAGCCGGCAGGAAGTTTGCAAGACCTGCAGCAGCGGAATCCATCAAGTTACCAACAAACACATCTGCACCCAGAAGACCGGTCATGTTTTTCAACGAGGTTGCAAAGGTTAAAATTAAAATGGCCGGCACCATAGCAATAAAGCCTTTGGGAATGCACTCCATGGCTTCTTTAAAGGTGACAACTCTTCTAGCAACCAGATAAATAATGGTTGCTGCCAGTGCAATTATAGCACCCCAGGGCAGACCAACGGTTGCGTCTGTGTCGCCAAAAGCGGTGATGAAATCAGAACCGGAGAAGAAACCGCCCACATAGATGAGGCCGATAACTGAAACAACAACCAGCAAAAGAATTGGAAGAATCAGGTCAATAACCTTGCCATTGGGATTCTCAGATTCAGGAACCACATCTTCTGCCTTGTCGCCGGTGGTAAACAAATCGTGATTTTTTGTGGCATTCAGTTCGTGGAGACGCATGGAGCCATAATCAAATTTCATAACAGCCAGTGCCACCACAAAAACCAGGGTCAGCAAAGAATAGAAATTATAGGGAATGGCCCGAATAAACAGTTCAATGCCGGAGTATGCAGTGCCTTCTGCAAACTGAGAAACAGCTGCGGCCCAGGAAGAAACCGGGGCAATCATGCAGATGGGTGCTGCAGTTGCATCAATTAAATAGGCAAGCTTAGCACGGGAGATGTTGTGCCGGTCTGTCACGGGTCGCATAACGCTACCTACTGTCAGGCAGTTGAAATAGTCATCAATGAAAATCAGAATGCCCAGCACAAAGGTTGCCAGCATGGCGCCGGTGCGGGTTTTAATGTGCACCTCTGCCCAGCGTCCAAACGCAGCAGAACCGCCTGCCTTGTTCACCAGAGCCACAATAATGCCCAGAATTACCAGGAAGATAAAAATGCCGGCTGTGCCGGAAACGGCAGCAATAATGCCATCATTTAAAAGTGCATCTAACGCACCAACCGGGTTCCAGTTGGCAACAAATAGGCCGCCCAGTAGAATACCGATGAACAGAGAGGAATAAACCTCTTTGGTAATCAAAGCCAATGCAATAGCAATAAGCGGCGGCAACAGTGCAACAAAGGTGGAGTAGTAGTTACTATCGGCTGCAATCTGGCCGGTGGCTTCGCAATCGGCACAGGGCAGTGCTTCAAGCCCGCCAGCACCGCTGCAGGTTGCACAGTCGGTTTTTGTGCCAGCATCATCGGTGATGGTGCCTTCGCCGTCACAAATCTGGCAGGCAAGTGCAAAAGTTTTGCCAGTGCCATCGCAGGTTTTACAATCGACTGTTGCTGTTGAATGAATTGTCAGCGAACAGGCGACAACAACAACCAATGCAATCACAATTGCAATGGCGTTGAGCAGTGTTTTTTTCTTCACAATAAGCCCTCCTCAAAATGGAAAAAATATAGCTTAATAGTACCATAAATCAATAGAAAGGTCAATCTTTTTTTGTGGAACTTTACAAAAAAATGGTTGTTTTTGTCGAAAGGATGTTTAGATAAAATCCTGTGTAATTTCTGGTTTTTATAAAAAACATCTCCTGCGGCTATGCCACAGGAGATGTTTTACTTTGTTGTTTAAACGAAGTCTTTTACTCGGTTTCTTCCCAGTTGTGATATACATTCTGAACATCATCGTTGTCTTCCAGCATATCAATGAGTTTGTTCATAAACAAAATGTCTTTTTCATCTGTGAGTGTGACGGTGGTTTGGGGAATTTTTTCAACCTCAGCAGAGGCAAATGCATAACCCTTTTCCTCCAATGCATCACGAACGGCAGTGAAGGCAGTGGGGGCACACAGAATTTCGAAGCAATCCTCCTGAGGATTGAAATCTTCAGCACCGGCATCCAAAGCATCCATCATCACAGAGTCTTCATCCAGCTTGCCATCTTCGTTTTCGATGATGATAACGCCTTTTTCATCGAACATGAAGCTGACACAGCCAGTTTGTCCTAGGTTGCCGCCGAACTTATCAAAATAATGCCGCACTTCGCCGGCGGTGCGGTTCCGGTTATCTGTCAGCGTTTCCACAATCACGGCAACACCGCTGGGACCATAGCCTTCATATGTGATTTCTTCATAGTTGTCGCCGCCCAGCTCGCCGGAGGCTTTCTTAATGCAACGCTCAATGTTTTCATTGGGCATGTTGTTGGATTTTGCCTTGGCAATAACATCCTTGAGTTTGCCGTTTACATCCGGGTCAGGGCCACCGGCCTTGACCACGACAGATATTTCACGACCCAATTTTGTAAAGATTTTTGCCTTTTTGGCATCGCTTTTTTCTTTTTTGTGTTTAATGTTTGACCATTTGGAATGACCTGACATTGTTTTACCACTCCCAGTTACATAAATTTATAAATCTTGTTTATACTAAAAATAAAAATCATAAAAGGATGATTCCATGCAATATTTATGGACCTTTTTGGTAGGCGGAGCACTTTGTGCCGTTGCGCAGCTGCTCATTGATAAATGCAAGCTGACCCCTGCCCGAATTTTGGTTATCTATGTGACTGCCGGCACATTTTTAACACTCTTTGGCTGGTATGAGCCATTGGTGGATCTTGCCGGTGCCGGTGCCACAATTCCGCTAACGGGTTTTGGCTACACACTGGCGAAAGGGGCAGCCAAGGGTGTTGCCGAAAAAGGACTTTTAGGGGCTTTAACCGGCGGTGTGACCGGAGCTGCGGCAGGCATTGCTGCAGCCATTGTGTTTGGCTACATCATTGCGCTGATTTTTCGCCCGAAGCCCAAAAAATAACAGCCGTTATAAAAGCTAGTCTAAAATGCCCATGTCTGCCATGCTGTAAAATCTGTTTCCTGCCACAATGATGTGGTCAATCACATTCACGCCGATGGTATCCATAGCAGAAAGTAATGCCTGGGTGGCAACTTTATCTGCTTCAGAGGGCAGAACGGAGCCGTTAGGGTGGTTGTGGGCGAAAATCACATTTTGCGCCTTTCGCTTTACAACCTCCTCCACCATCAAACGTGGGTAAGCGGGCACCTCGTTGATGGTTCCTTTTGTGACACAACCCTGATAAGTTACCTGACGATTGGAATCCAAACAAATAATGCGGAATTCCTCATGTGGCTTGCCAATGAAGAGATTAATGGCATACTGTCCGGCTAGATCGGTTGTGCTGAGCATGATTCGCCGCTCCCACTTCGACTGGTTATATGCCTGACACAAACAAGGGATAATAGACAGCAAAAACGCACTGCTTTCACCAATGCCGTCCACTTCCTTTAAGGAGGCAAGGTCTGCCTCGAACACATTGGCAAGATTGCCGAATTTGCGAATCAAATCATGGGCAATGGGATTGGTGTCGCCACGGGCAATGGTGCTATATAGCAGCAACTCCAGAATTTCGTGGGGTGCAAAATTTTCAAAGCTGCCATCTTTTAAAAACCGTTGTTTCATTCGCTGACGATGACCCTCATGCATGGCGGATGACTCCTTTAATCAAACCTTCAGGGCACGGCTGCCGGGTTTCACCAGAGGAAGCTTTTCCTTGCAAAGGGGGCAATCCTCGGCTTCGTAGGAGGTTACATCCAGCGAAATAACGGAGGAGATAGGCACACCGAAATCAATCTTGCCACCGGTGCGGTCTACCACAACGCCCACGCCTACAACCTCGCCGCCCTGCTCACGAACCAGGTCGATAACCTCGCGAACGCTGCCGCCGGTTGTGACCACATCTTCAACCACCAGCACCTTCTGGCCGGGGTTGATTGAAAAGCTTCTGCGCAGGGTCATAGCGCCGTTTTCGCGCTCTGCAAAAATATTTTTAACGCCCAGATGACGAGACACCTCGTAGCTCATCTGAATGGCACCAATGGCAGGACCAATAACCAGCTCAACGCCTTTATCCTGAAACTGTGCTGCCAGGTCAGCACACAGTTCCTCGCTATATTTTGTATCTTGAAAAATTTTAGCACACTGAAGATATTTGTTGGAATGGCGACCTGATGTTAACAGGAAATGTCCCTCCAGCAGAACGCCTGCCTCCTTCAGAATTTCCAGCACTCTTTCTTTTTTCATGAAATTCTCTCCTATCCGCTGCGTTTGCAGCCAAAAATATGTTCATTTAAATCCTATTGTATATTGTACATGTTTTTCGCCAAAAATTCAAGTTTTATTTTAAAATATTCGCAGAATTCTCCTATTTTGAATATAATATTCTGTAGAGTCTTTTACAAGGCTTTGTATTAAACAGAGTGCCATGAGCACCGGAAGGAGAAATTATGCAAACTGCATTGGTTGTGTTTTCTTCCTCAACGATGGCAAGCAGGCTGAAAAAGCTGGCTCTGCAGGCGGGTCTGCGCGGGGTTTTAATGACCCAGTCTCCCAAGGCGGTGAGCCAAAACGGTTGCACCTATGCTCTGCGCTGCAGTGATGAGGTTTTGCCTGCTCTTTTGCAGCTGGCAGACGAATATCATGTGAAACACGGCCATGTTTACAGAGAGATGACCGACAGAGAAGGAAGAAAAACCTATCAACAACTGTAGATAAAACAGGGTTGTGGCAAAATAAACGGCTATGAATCGTTGTTTTGCTGCAGCCCTTTAATTTTAGAATTTTCACTGGTGATATCTTGCACGGCTGATAAATTAGTGATATAATATTAATACAATTAATAAATAAAGTAGTTTTGATTATGAGCCGTTCAGGAAAAACAGATTCACTTATAATTGTTTGGAGAGGAAGAATGCAGAATGTATGAAGAACTGACAATGCAAGCCCAAACAGCCGCCAGGGAACTGATTGCGGCGGCAAAGCTTTCTGCCGGAGATTTGCTGGTGATTGGTTGTTCCACCAGTGAGGTGGCAGGGGCGCACATCGGCAAGGGTTCTAATATTGATATTGCCAAAGCTCTTTGGCAAGGCATTGCACCACTAGCAGAAGAGAAAGGAATTTATCTGGCGGCGCAGTGTTGTGAACATTTGAACCGTGCCGTTATTTTAGAAAAAGAGGCAGCTGAGAAATTCGGTTATGAACCGGTGAATGTAGTGCCCCAGCCCAAGGCGGGCGGCTCTTTTGCCACCACAGCCTATGAAAACATGAAACAACCGGTGGCAACAGAAGGGGTTCGTGCCCATGCGGGCCTAGACATTGGCGGCACATTGATTGGCATGCAACTGAAGGCGGTTGCTGTTCCTGTGAGACTTTCTCTGGATATGATTGGGAAAGCACGGCTTCTTTGTGCCAGAACCCGTCCTAAATTCATTGGCGGTGTTCGCGCTCATTATGATGAAAATCAGTTGTAAGACAAGCACTGGTTTCATAAACTAAAATAAAAAAGGGGTGTTTCTATGAACGAAAATACAATCATCACCATTGGCAGACAGTTTGGCAGCGGTGGCCATGAGATTGCTGTGGGCCTTTCCGAGGCACTGTCAATTCCCTTTTATGACAAAGAAATTATTGTAGAAGCCGCTAAGAAAACCGGCCTGGATGAAAACCTGTTTAAAAATGCAGAGGAACGGACAGTTTCCAGCTTTTTATACTCTGTGGCATTGGGCGCTTATACGCCGGCAGGCAGCTTAAACGGCATGCCTTTTATGAATATTAATGAAACAGTCTTTCAGGCACAGTCTAAAGTGATTGCCGAATTGGCGGCGAAGGGGTCCTGCGTGTTTGTGGGGCGGTGTGCTGATTATATTATTAAAGATGCACCCCGTTGCCATCGCCTGTTTGTGTATGCTGACAAGCCCTATCGAATTGAGCGGGTGAAAAGGCTTTATAAGCTGGATGACGCTGCAGCGGAGGAGCTAATTACAAAAACCGACAAAAGGCGGGCCAATTTCTATAATTATTACACAGGAAAGAAATGGAACTCTCTTCAGAACTATGATCTGTGCATTAACAGTGCGAAACTGGGTGTGGCTGGTTCGATTGAGACTATTCTTTCTTACATTCGCCAGATAGAGAAGGATTGACAGAAAGGGGTTTGACCTTTTGGAATTTTTAAAGACAATTATTCTGGGCATTGTTGAGGGCATTAGTGAATGGTTGCCCATCAGCAGTACCGGACATATGATTTTAGTGAATGAGTTTTTGAAAACAGAGGGATTTCTCACCAGCGATTTGTTTTTATATGTGATTCAGCTGGGTGCGATTTTAGCAATTGTCACCCTTTATTTTCACAAGCTGAACCCTTTTTCACCATCTAAAACCAAGGAAGAGAAGTATGATACCTGGCAAATGTGGTTTAAGGTGTTTTTTGCCTGCATTCCAGCGGCTGTTATCGGTCTTTTGCTTAATGACTTTATGGAGCTTTTTGAAAATCCCTGGGTTATTTCGGCAATGCTGATTCTTTATGGTCTTGGGTTTTTGGTGATAGAGCGTCGTGAAAAAACGGCAGTGGTACGCAACATAAGTGAAATGAGTTATAAAACTGCTGTTTTCATTGGTTTGTTTCAGGTTTTGTCTATTGTTCCCGGCACGTCTCGTTCCGGCGCCACCATTTTAGGTGCCATGATGCTTGGTTGTTCACGGAGTGTGTCGGCTGAATTTTCCTTTTTCCTGGCCATTCCTGTCATGTTCGGTGTCAGCATTTTAAAGCTGGTTACCAATGATTATATTATGACCGGCACAGAATGGGGACTTTTACTTACCGGCATGCTGGTGGCCTATCTTGTTTCTATGGCGGCAGTGAAATTCCTGGTAGACTACGTGGGCCGTCACGACTTTAAGCTTTTCGGTTGGTATCGCATTGTGCTGGGCTTGATTGTTATAGCATATTTCTTGATTTTTTAACAGAACAAGTGCCGGCATCAGTAATGGCAGGTATCAAAAAAGGACTATTGCAGAAGTGAATTTTACAAAAACAACAGCTGGCATCGTTTTTGCACGGTGCCAGTTTTTGTTATAAAAGCACTATAGAAGACGAAGTTTTTATTAATTTTGCGTGTTGTTACTTTGAAAATGTGTTTTGTCCTCACGCAACAACACCTTGGCATTGCCATTTTTGCAGCCGGGGGCTGAAAAATGTTGAAAAAATAATTTTTTCATAATTTATTCCGGAAGTTTTCACGGTTTTGCTACATTTTTATTTACAAAAAGCCAGTTTTGTGATATGATAAAGATTGGAAATTATCGTGCCGGGAAATAATTTGGTCTTCGGCGGTTTATAATAACAACAGAAGAAGGGAAGGTGCTTTTATGGCAAATGAAGCAGTTTTAACATTGACAGAAGCGAATTTTGAAAAAGAGGTATTGCAGGCGACAGAACCTGTTTTGGTTGATTTCTGGGCCTCTTGGTGCGGTCCCTGCAGAATGGTTTCGCCCTTAATTGACCAGCTGGCAGAGGAGTATGCAGGCAAAGCCAAGGTGGGCAAGGTGAATGTGGATGAAGAAAGCAAGCTTGCCGTGACTTATGATGTGATGACCATTCCCACAGTAATCATTTTTAAAAACGGGGAGATTGTAGAACAGGTTTCCGGTGCATATCCTAAGGCACACTTTGAAGAAATGCTTAAAAAAGCACTGTAGACAGGAGATTTTTCATGATTACAAGCAAACAAAGAGCGACACTGCGGGGCATGGCCAATAAAATTCCTGCCATTTTGCAAATTGGCAAGGGCGGCATTTGCGACAACTTTTTAAAGCAGGTGGATGACGCGCTGGAGGCCCGAGAGCTCGTTAAGGTGACGATTTTAGAAACAGCACTTTTAGACACTAAGGCAACCTGCGGCTATGTGGCAGAGAAATTGGGCGCTGAGCCGGTGCAGGCCATTGGCTCGAAATTTGTGCTCTACAGAGAATCGAAAGATAATAAAACAATTGTGATTTAAAAGGACTGGTTTTGTGAAAACAGGGTTATATGGCGGCACCTTTGACCCATTGCACAACGGGCACATGAAGGTGGCGCAGGCAGCCAAAAATCATCTGCAGCTTGACAGCATTGTGTTTATTCCTGCCGGCGACCCGCCCCATAAGGCGGACCAGACAATTACCGATAAAAAGCACCGCCTTGCCATGGTGCGGCTGGCGGCGGAAGCAGAGGGGGCTCAGGTTTCTGAATGGGAGCTTTCCCGAACGGAAAAGAGCTACAGCGTGGAAACTGTACAGCATTTTTTAGAGGTATATCCTGAGGATGAGCTTTTTTTCATCATTGGTGCTGATTCTTTTCGTGACATGCCTTCCTGGTGGCATTACCGGGAGTTGATGCAGCTCTGCAGCTTTGTGGTTGTTTCCCGCCCTGATGCCGACAAGGAAAGTCTTTTATCACGGTTTGAGGGAGACGAAACACCTCCCAGGGTCTTTTTTCTGGACAATATTTTTATGGATATTTCTTCAACTCAAATTCGCAACATGGTGGCTGAGGGCAAAGACATTTCCCGTCTGGTGCCTCAGGCGGTGCATGACTATATCATGATGCATAAGCTGTATCAATCGAAATGTTAGAGATTTAACGGAGGATAAAATGGAATTTTCCAACATGGAGCTTGAAACAATGGAAAAAAAGCTGGAGGGCATGTTAACGCCGGGACGTTACCGGCACTCTCTGGGTGTGATGGAAACATCGGTGGAGCTGGCCAAAATTTTTGGTGTGAATCAGGAAAAGGCACGGCTTGCCGGTCTTTTGCATGACTGTGCCAAGGATTTAGACAAGGCAGAAATGCTCCGGCGGTGTGAAACAATGGGCGTGGAGCTTGATCCGGTCAAGCGTGAGCAGCGAGCCCTGATTCATGCAGATTTGGGAGCACACATGTTAGAGCCGGAATTCGGCATAACAGATTTAGAAATCATTGGCGCTGTGAAATATCATACCCTGGGCAGAGAGAACATGACCGACCTGGAGAAAATTCTCTATCTGGCAGATTGCATTGAGCCGAACCGCAAACCCTTTGAGGGACTTGAGGAGTTGCGGCAGCTTGCCAGAACAAACCTAGACTGTGCCATGCTGTTTGCCCTAGAGCGTTCCATCGACCATGTTCAGCACAAGCACAGAAAGCTACATAGCCAGACCATGGCGGCACAGCAATATTTTTTGGAAGTATGTAAGGAGAAGGTGACGGTATGACAGCAGAAGAAAAAGTATTAGCCATTATCCGGCATTTAGATAATAAAAAGGCGAAGGATATTAAGGCACTGAAGGTATCGGGGCTCACACTTTTGGCAGACTATTTTGTCATTTGTTCTGCTACCTCTACAACCCAGGTAAAGGCTCTGGCCGATACCCTGGAGGATGCCATGGAGCTGCAGGGTGTTTCTCTCCTGCAAAAAGAGGGCAAGCAGGGCCTTAGCTGGATTTTAATGGATTATTCTGATGTGATTGTGCATATATTTTATCAGGAAACCCGTGAATTTTACGGTCTTGAGAAGCTCTGGTCAGATGCGGAAGAGCTTTCTTTAGACGAAATGATAGAGGAGGACTAAAGAGGATGGAGTATCAATTTCAGGAAATTGAAAAAAAGTGGCAGTCAGTCTGGGAGAAGGAAAACACCTTCCGTGCGCTAGATGATACCAGCCTGCCTAAGTTTTATGCCCTGGTGGAGTTTCCCTACCCTTCGGGACACGGATTACATGTGGGTCATCCCAGAAGCTATACAGCACTGGATATCGTTTCCCGTAAGCGGAGATTAGAGGGTTATAACGTGCTATATCCCATTGGTTGGGATGCGTTTGGTTTGCCCACAGAGAATTTTGCCATTGCCAACAAGATTCATCCTAAAAAGGTAACGGCAGATAATGTGGCAAACTTCAAACGTCAGCTGAAAAGCATTGGTTTTTCTTTTGACTGGACAAGGGAAATCAACACCACAGACCCGGCTTATTATAAATGGACCCAGTGGATTTTTCTAAAGCTGTTTGAAAAGGGTCTTGCTTATAAGCAGGAAATGCCCATTAACTTCTGTACTTCCTGCAAGGTTGGTCTTGCAAATGAAGAAGTTGTGAATGGTGTTTGCGAGCGTTGTGGCAGCGAGGTTGTCCGTCGGAACAAGAGCCAGTGGATGCTGAAAATTACGGAATATGCACAGCGACTCATTGACGATTTGGACGATTTAAATTACATAGAAAAGGTCAAAACCCAGCAAAAGAACTGGATTGGCCGTTCTGAGGGCGCAGAAGTTGAGTTTGCCATCAGCGGCACAGAGGATAAAGTTGTGGTGTATACCACCCGTCCTGACACCCTGTTTGGCGCTACCTATATGGTGTTGTCTCCTGAGCATCCTTACGTTGAAAAATATAAAGACAAGATTGCAAATTACGATGAGGCGATGGCCTATCGTGAAGAAGCAGCTAAGAAATCTGAGTTTGAGCGGACAGAGCTTGCCAAGGAAAAAACCGGCGTGTGCCTGAATGGTCTTTGCGCCGTTAACCCTGTGAATGGCAAGGAAATTCCTATCTTCATTTCTGATTATGTGCTCATGAGCTATGGCACCGGTGCGATTATGGCTGTGCCAGCACATGATGACCGTGACTGGGATTTTGCGAAGAAATTCAACCTGCCTATTATTGAGGTTGTTTCCGGCGGCGAGGACGTGCAGAAGGCTGCCTACACAAACGTTGATAGCGGCATTATGGTCAACTCCGGATTTTTAGACGGCATGGAGGTCAAGGAGGCAATTAGTGCCATTCGTGACTATTTAGAGGAAAAAGGCATTGGCCGCAAAAAAGTCAATTACAAGCTTCGTGACTGGGTATTCTCCCGTCAGCGGTATTGGGGTGAGCCCATTCCCCTTGTGCATTGTGACAAATGCGGCTGGGTTGCCTTGCCGGAATCGGAGTTGCCTTTGACATTACCGGAAGTGGATAATTACGAACCCACAGACAATGGAGAATCTCCTCTGTCTAAGATTGAAGATTGGGTGAACACAACCTGTCCTAAATGCGGCGGTCATGCTGTGCGGGAAACAGACACCATGCCTCAGTGGGCAGGCTCTTCCTGGTACTTCCTGCGTTATATCGACCCTCATTGCGACACCGCAGCTGCCTCTCAGGAGGCCATTAACTATTGGATGCCTGTTGATTGGTATAACGGCGGCATGGAGCATACCACCCTTCATTTGTTATACTCCCGGTTCTGGCATAAATTCCTGTATGACATTGGTGTTGTTAACACACCGGAGCCGTATCAGAAACGTACTTCTCATGGTATGATTCTGGGCGAGAACAATGAAAAAATGTCAAAATCCCGTGGCAATGTTGTGAATCCGGATGACATTGTTAATGATTTTGGGGCGGACACCTTCCGTACCTATGAAATGTTCATCGGTGCCTTTGACCAGGCAACCCCTTGGTCGATGAATGGTGTGAAGGGTTGTTACCGGTTCATGGAACGAGTCTGGAATCTGCAGGAAATTTTAAATGATGAAGAAGGCTATTCTGCTGAACTGGAAAACACCATGCATAAAACGGTTAAGAAGGTTACAGAAGACATCGAACGAATGAAGTTCAACACAGCCATTGCCACTTTGATGGCGCTGATTAACGATTTCTATAAAAAAGGTAGCATCACCCGTGGCGAGCTTAAAACCTTTCTGCTTTTGCTGAATCCCACAGCACCGCATATCACAGAAGAAATGTGGGAGCTTGCTGGTTTCGGCGGTCGGCTTCATGAAGCGGCGTGGCCCATATATGACGAAGCCAAGACCCATGACGCAGCAGTTGAGATTGTGGTTCAGTTAAATGGCAAGGTGCGGGATAAAATTATGGTGGCTGCCGGCCTTTCTCGTGAAGATTTAGAAAAGGCGGCGCTGGCTGAAGAAAAGGTACAACAACTTATCAACGGAAAAACAGTTGTAAAAACTGTTTGTGTGCCTGACAAGCTGGTAAACTTTGTGGTAAAATAAAAATTGGACTATAAAAGAGCGGCTATCAAAAAATGATGGCCGCTCTTTGTCGTATAACGAAAACTACGGGATAGTCGCGTGGTTCTATAGAGGTTTACCGATGAATAGACACCGAAGTAAATTATACGAAAAGGTATATTATTTTGAAGTATTGTAGTATAGCACAAACAATTTATTGAGAAGCCTTCCCCTTGAGGGGCAGGTGGGTTTTGCGAAGCAAAAGTCGGATGAGGTGGCAAAAAAATTAAGATATATAAAATACACCTCATCAGTCTCGCTGTGCTCGACAGCTTCCCCTCAAGGGGAAGCCTTGCACAAAGAGAACCCATTTATGGGTAGTAAGTAACAGTTGCAAGGCTGATAGACCATTAAAAATCACAATGTAGAATAGCCAATAGTATTATGGCTATGCCCGAAAATGAAAATCCACCCGCTATTGATATGCACCCCAAAAGTTAGACACTTTTGGAGGTGCATATTTTTATGGCAAAAAAAGGACAAATTTACAAAACCTACTCGTCAGAATTCAAAATATCTGTTATAATGGATATGCGAGAACACCATTTAGGCTATAGGGAAACGGTACGAAAATATTGGAATATTTCCAGAGGACAAGATTTAAACTATGTAAAAACAGTTCAACGGTGGGAACGCATATTCTTAGAAGAAGGAGCCGAAGGTCTGATGAATGATAGACGAGGTAGAGCTTGCAAAGCAAGTAATATACGAAAAGGTCGCCCACCTAAACTTGATAAAAAAGTTAAAGAAGATTTAATTGCAGAAAATCAACGTCTTAGAATGGAGATAGAATACTTAAAAAAACTCGATGCCTTAGTTCAGAAAAGAATTCAAGAGGAAGAGAAAAAGCGGCAATAGTCGATGAATTAAGGCATAGATATCCATTAAAAGACTTGTTGCAATTATCAGAATTAGCACGTAGTACCTTTTATTACTACATACAACACCCGATCACGGATAAATATGAGAAAGAAAAAAACGAAATTCAAGATATATTTAGTGCTAACAAAGGTAGATATGGTTATCGTAGAATTTTATTCGTACTAAAACAAAAGGGATATACACTAAACCATAAAACTGTATTAAAACTGATGAACGAGCTTAATATCAAAGGAAAACAACGTAAAAATGGCAAGTATCATTCATATAGAGGCGAGATTGGTAAAGTAGCTGACAACTTGCTTAAAAGAGATTTCACAGCCGCAGAACCATTTGAAAAGCTTACAACAGATGTAACCGAATTTAAAGTATGTGATGACAAAGTGTATTTATCACCTGTAATGGATTTATACAACAGAGAAATTATTTCATATTCAATTTCATTAAGTCCAAACCTATGTCAAATTAGAGAAATGCTTGAAGGATTGTTCAGGAAACTTCCAGCCGATGCAAGACCATTATTTCATTCCGATCAAGGATGGCAGTACCAACACGCAGAATATCAACGGTTACTATCAGAGCATAATATTACCCAAAGTATGTCGAGAAAAGGCAATTGCATGGATAACGGAGCTATGGAAAATTTCTTTGGCAGATTAAAAGTTGAAATGTTTTATGGTGAAAAATTTGAAAGCGTTAACGCTTTCATCGCTGAATTAAAAAGATATATTGATTATTACAACAACGAAAGAATTTCTATGAAACTAAAAGGAATGAGTCCGGTGCAATACCGAACTCATTCACAAGCAAGTTAATATTTAATTTTGTCTAAACTTTGGGGTTCACTTCATAT
>JAZSAS010000061.1:0-13357 GCA_045602005.1 Clostridia bacterium | reverse complement strand
AGATTGCCCTACCGCCTTGCCATAGCTCTTTTCACCGATGATCGTTGCCAGACCGTGAGCCTGCAGGCTGCCTGCCAAAAGTTCTGATGCACTGGCTGTTTCGCCATTAATCAAAACAGCAATGGGTAAATCCAGTGACTTTTTATCAGAATTAAAGTATTGCCTATCTCCGTGGCTATCTTCCAAATAAGCAATCACACCCTCCGGCAACAGAGAATCTGTTATTTCCAGAACCGTATCAACATAGCCACCGGGATTACTGCGCAAATCAATCACCAAACCAGCCAGATCACGATTCTTTAAATCTTCTAAAGCCACAGCAAAGTCATCTGTGGTGTTATGAATAAATTCAGAAATGCGAATATAGCCAATATGTCCGCCAAACATTTTGTGCGAAACAGATTGCTGCTCAATTTCTTCCCGCATTACAGTGAGTTCCAGAATCCCGCCGTCACGTTGAATCGTTAGCTGAATTTCATCATTTTCACCTTTGCGGATGTAATCAACCAGTGTATTATAGGTTTCAGCAGAAACATTCTGTCCGCCGATTCGTGTAATCACATCGCCAAAGAGAATCCCCGCCTTCTGGGCAGGCGAATTTTCATAAACTGCGGTTACACTCATGATGTTTTCTTTATAATTAAAACTAACACCAATACCTATGCCCTTATACTGTTCCTGTTTATCCTCTGTATAAGCCTCCATATCCTCGACATTCAGGTATTGACTGTAATGATCTTCCAGGCTGTATACCATAGCACTGATGGCCATGTCATTCAGTCTGGTAAGTTGTTCTTCTGTTAAGGGATTGACATAATTATCGGTAATAATTTTTTTTGCACGCAAAAGTGCGTCGCCAGATTCATAGCCACCCAGACCCACAAAATAGACACAGGCCAAAACCCAGACAACGGCTGCTGTGCATACCGCTGTTATAATCAAATGCTTTTTACCGAACAAAGTTCAAACACACTCCCTTATGTACATTGCCTATTGTAAATACGGCATGGGATCTGTTGCCGTTCCGTTATTCAACACTTCAAAATGAAGATGGTTACCCGTTGAAGTTCCCGTTGTGCCCACCAAAGCAATTTTTTGTCCACGGCTGACGGATTGACCGCTAGACACCAACAGCTTGCTGGCGTGACCATACAGGGTTTGAATGCCGCCACCATGGTCAATGATGATGCAATAACCATAACCACCGTTCCAGCCGGAAAATTTCACCGTGCCGTTGGCCGCTGCTAAAATGGGAGAGCCGCCGGGGGCTGCCATGTCCAGACCGGAATGATATTTTCTTGTTCCGTAAACCGGATGAATTCGATAACCAAAGGGCGACGAAATGTAGGTATAGCTGGGAGCCGGCCAGCAGAACACACCGCCGGAATACACAATTCGTCCGGAAGAGGTTGAACCCTTTGACGATGAGCCGGCAATGCTGCGCTTTAAGCTTTCCTCCTGAGCCGCCGCCGCTTTATACACACGGTCATATTCCTTAATATCATTCTCCAAGGATTTAATGTAGCTGGTTTTTTCTGCAATTTTTGCATCCAGTTCATTTTGCTTTTTTTGAACCAGACTCCGGGCCTCCTGCTGCTCGCTGCGATACGTTTCCAGCTCCGCTTTTGACGCCTCCACACCGTTTTTCAGCGCAATCATTTCATTGATAATGCCCTGGTCAAACTCCGTAATCTCACGGACAGTTTCCATTCGGGCAACAAAATCTGAAATGCTTTGGGCGTTAATTAACAGGTCAATATAGCCTGCTGTGTTTGTTTCATCCATTGCACGCAGCCGTGCACAAAAGGCTTCGTCATTTTCTTCTATCTGTTTCTCATACTCTGCAATTTCTGCCTCTTTTTCTGAGATTTTTTCATCAGTCTCACTGATAACAGCATCAATCGCATTGAGCTCGGCACGAATCAAATCTGCCTCGTCATCCATGTCTGCAACCAAGGCCATGGCATCATCCAGCTTTGCCTTAGACTCGCTTTGCGCCTTTTGAGCCGCTTTTTTCTCTTTAGACGCCTGTTCTAAACGTTCCTGCAGTGTGGCGCCATAAGCCGTCTGATTGCCGGAAAGCGGTGTCATAGAAAAAGATAAAACAATAGCTGTCAGAATGGATATCACACGTTTTTTAGATGAAGTCATATTCTGTCTCCGCCTTTTCAAATAAATAGTATATGATACTCACTGCATTTTTATAACAATTATGCCTTAATAAGTTCCAGTGCTTTGTTAAATTGTTCATCAATCAGCACCCTTGCCCCATCAACATAATTGGTGAAATTCCGCAGTGTATCAAGGTTCATCACACCGGTAGGCTCCATGCCACAAGCTTTCTGAAATGCCTTTACGGAAATAGTCAGTTCCCGGTCAAACTTATCATTCAATTCGCCCACAAAATAGTCCACTGCATGAAACCGCTGTTTCAATGCCAAAACGCCTGGGCCGCTGTCGCCCTCCTGATAGTCCTTCATATAATCAATGGCTTCCATTTTAGAGGTATCCAGCCGAACCTTTCGGTTGGCCTCCCAATAATCCGGTTTTATACCCACTTCATGAATACACTCGCCACCCGGCAGAATATATTCAGCTGTTGTCAGCTTGATGGCACCAAATTCTTGTTCACCAAGGTTCGGCAGATTCAGAAAATCCTGCACCGTGCCTTTACCAAAGCTGGTAACACCCACTAAGGTGCCCAGTTGATGATCTCGAATGTTGCCGGCAAACAGCTCCGCCGCACTGGCAGAACTTTCATTGATCAAAACCACTAATTTTGTATAATAGGGTTTATTGCCTACAATCCCCACACTTCGCAGCGTTGTGTTTCTGAGATCATTCCTATACTCAATGCTGACAATATCCTTGCCTCGTGGAACAAAATAACCCAGAGCATTCACCACGCTGGCCAGCTCACCGCCGGGATTGTCACGCAAATCAATAATTAATTTTTTTATCTTATTTTCTTTGCAGTAGGCATCCACCGCACCGATTTCCCCTGCTGTGTTTGAATTAAAAGAGGCAATCTGCATATATCCTATGCCATTCTCCAGTTTTTCAAATGCCACTGTGGGGGCATTGACTGCAGCACGAACAATGGTAAACGTCAACTCCCGTCCGTCACGCAGAAGTGTCAGCTGCACCTCTGTGCCCGCCTCCCCCTTAACAAGGGCCGTGAGATCATCAATCGCAAAATCGGTTACATCCTGACCATTCACTCTTAAAAACCGGTCGCCGGGCAAAACGCCTGCCGCTTCTGCTGTGCTGCCCGCCATAACAGAAACAACACCCACAGAGCCTACCATTCTCTGAACGGTAACACCAATGCCCACATACTCCGCATTAAAATAGGTTGTAAAGGCCTCTAGTTCCTCCGGCGTATAATAATCGGTGTTCCGGTCGAGCTGACTGGCAGTTGCATCAATTAACTCTTCCAGCATCTCCGGATGCTTCGCCAGCACACGGCTTGCAATTTCACCCACCACAGCCTCTGCATCAGCCTCAAACTTATAATTTTTGATAATGTTTTCCAGCACCATGTCAAAATAGACACTTTCCAGATTCACAGCTGTCTCTTCAGCATAGGTCAATAGGCAAACAAAAGTCAACAAAGTCGCCAGTGTGACTGTCAGAATTTTTTTTGCAATCCGTTTCATCGAACAGTTCCTCCGCAAGTTTCTAAAAGTTTACATTTGCTCCGGTGCGGAAATAGACATAACCGTCAGTGCATTTTTCAGTGCAATCCGCACGGAATCTGCCAGCTTCAAGCGGGCATCTGTCAAGGCTTTGTCCTCAGAGTTCACCTTGCAGGCTGCATAAAAGCCATGGAAAGCACCTGCCAGCTCCATAGCATACCGTGTGATAAAGCTGGGTTCACGTTGTGCCGCAGCCTGTCGAATGGTTTCCGGAAAATCAGCCAGTTTTTTCATTAGCTCAATTTCCTGAGGTGTATTAAGCAAGGAAAGGTCTAGTTCACTCACCGGTTTCACCATAATGCCCTGCTCCGCTAAAAGCCGCAGAATGCTGCACACTCTGGCATGAGCATATTGCACATAAAACACCGGATTTTCATTAGACTGTTCCACCGCCAAATCCAAGTCAAAATCAAAATGACTGTTGGCCTGACGCATGTTAAAGAAAAACCGTGCTGCATCAATGCTGGTTTCTTCTAATAAATCCTTTAAGGTGATTGATTTACCCGTCCGTTTAGACATACGCACAACCTCGCCACCGGAAACCAGCCGCACCAGCTGCATTAAGATAATCTCCAGCCGCTCCGGCTCAATGCCCAGAGCTGCCAGTGCACCTTTAAGACGGGCCACATGTCCGTGATGGTCAGCACCCCAGATGTTGATAACCGTTTCAAAACCACGGTCAATAAATTTATTTTTATGATAAGCAATATCAACGGCATAATAGGTTAAAAATCCGTTCTGTCGAACCAAAACCTCGTCTTTTCCCTCGCCAAAATCTGTGGCACGGAACCAGATTGCACCTTCGCTTTCATAAGCATAGCCCCGTTCCATCAGTTCATCCACAACACGGCGAGCCTCACCATTTTCATGAAGAACGCTTTCACGGAACCAGATATCGTAATAAATTCTGTATTTTTCAAGGTCAGCTTTTAAATCGTCAATATTCTTTTCAAGAGAAAACGCAACCAGTGCTGCTTTTCGGCTGTCAGAATCTGCATCAATGAGCGCTTCGCCGTTTTCAGCAATATATTCCCGCACGCGCTGACGAATATCCTCTCCGTGATAGCCGTCCTCAGGAAATTCCACAGCATCTTCGCCACGAAGCTCCTGAATAAACCGTGCCTCTAGAGATTTACCAAATTTTTCAATCTGGTTGCCGGCGTCATTAACATAGAATTCACGGGTCACGTCATAGCCCGCCCAATCTAAAACGCTGGCAAGACAATCTCCCAGTGCACCGCCACGGGCATTGCCCATGTGCATGGGGCCAGTGGGGTTAGCGCTAACAAATTCCACCATCACTTTTTTGCCCTGTCCCGCATTCACTCTGCCGAAATTCTCGCCTTGCTCTTCCACCTGCACAAGCACCTGACGGATATAGGCAGAATCCAGCCGAAAGTTGACAAAACCGGCACCGGCCACTTCTGCACTCTGAATATATGTACCTTCTGTGTCCAGATGGGCTACGATAGCCTCTGCAATGGCTCTGGGCGGTTTTTTTGCCTGCTTTGCAAGAAGCATGGCCGCATTGGTGGCAAAATCGCCGTGCTCTTTCTCTCTGGGTTCCTCAATCACATAGTCCGGAACTGTTTCAAAATTGATTTCTCCCAAGGCTTTAGCCTCACCAAGTGCCTTGTCTATCACCTGTTTAATAGATGTTTTTGTCTGTTCGTAAATTGTCAAGCCTGATTCCCTACCTTCCTGATTTTTAAATGCAAGCCGTTATGTATTGGCAGATTGTTATTCAGCTCCACCAGATAATCTAAATCAATTTCTCCGCCCTCATCGTCAATATCCACCGAAATACTGTTGGTGGTCACACCCACAGACAAGCTACCATAAGGGGTGTCGTAATAGCCTACATATTTTTTCTCTTTTTCAAATATCATCTGCGTAGATGAATTGCCAAACCGAATCATCGACACGCACCCATCCTTAATTTTCAGGGTTGTTGTGGTGCCCGCATAACCGGTCAGCTCACTACCTTCATAGCTGATGTAATATTTATCGTCTTTCTTTCTGTATGAACCCAGGGTTGTCAGCTCATATTGGTCATTTTCACCGTCAACGTTCTGTCTCCCCGTCAGGGTAATCAATGCATTTGTTTTCATAATTTCCTCTATCTGCCGCTTTGCAGCCGGCCCTACATATATTGTTCAATATCAATTTGTGAAATAAGTCCGTTAATGGGGCGCTCTAAGAACATAGAACCCAGATGGATGAAATCAGCCGGGTCGTCGCTGACATAAAAGCGGTATTGGTCATGGCAAGTTTCCTCCGCCAGCATATCCGCTGCCGCAAGCTGCTCTCTAAGCTCTCTGGCAGCACAGACACCGGGATTAATTAAGGTCACACCCTCACCCATAATGTCACCAATCACCTTTTTCAGCAACGGATAATGGGTGCAGCCTAAAATCAATGTGTCGGCACCGCTTTGGATGATGGGCTTTAAATAATCCTCTGCAATGAGCCGGGTTGCCTCTTTTTCTGTATAACCGCTTTCTACAATGGGTACAAACAGCGGACACGCCACCTCCACAGTGTGAATATCCGGATTTTCCCGTTGTAAAATGGTCCGGTAAGCACCGGAACGAATGGTTCCGGCAGTACCAATCACACCCACACAGCCGTTTTTTGTGACCTTCGCCGCTGCCCGGCCTGCCGCCACAGCCACACCCATAACAGGAATGCTATACTGATCTTGCAAATGGGGCAATGCAATGGCACTAGCCGTTCCACACGCTGCCACAATAGCTTTTAAATTAAAGGTATTTAAAAAATTGATGTCACTTTTGGTATATTTAATAACCGTTTCTACCGATTTGCTTCCATAAGGAATGCGTCCTGTGTCACCAAAATATACAATGGATTCCTGGGGCAACAGCTCCATAAGTTCTTTTGCCACAGTCAGGCCGCCCAAACCGGAATCAAACACACCAATCCTTCTGTTATCCATCCCTGCGCCTCCCTGTTATTGAGCCAGCTGAATCAGCCGATTGAGAAGTGCCTGCACCGGAAGACCGGAAGCCTCCCACAACTTAGGATACATGCTGATATCTGTAAAGCCCGGCAACGTATTGATTTCGTTTAACAAAATCTGTCCGGTTTGCCGGTCAATGAAAAAGTCTACACGGGCAAGCCCGCAGCAATCCGTAGCCGTAAACGCACGGCAAGCCATTTCACGAATAACCGCCGCCTCTTCGTCAGAAAGCTGTGCAGGAATGTCTAAACGAGCGGTATCTTTGACATACTTAGTCTCGTAATCATACACGCCCTCTTTCACAATTTCTCCCACGCAGGAAGCCTTAGGAGCCTGGGTTGTTCCCAGAACAGCACATTCCACCTCACGGGCATCTACACAGCGCTCAACCAGAATTTTATCATCTTCTGCTGCCGCTGTTGCAAGAGCTGCCTCTAAAGCCCCATGGTTTGCGACCAAAACAACACCCACTGATGAACCCGCACGGGATGGCTTCACCACAACAGGATAGCCAAAGGATGTTTCAATTGTTTTATGTACAGCTTCTGGTTCATAATGACCCTTCCACAGTGAAAAACCCTCTGTCACCGGAATGCCTGCTGCAGCTAAAACCTCTTTGCAAAGAGCCTTATCCATACACAAAGATGAACCCAGAACACCGGGACCCACATAAGGAATGCCCGCCAGCTCAAACAAGCCTTGAATGGTTCCGTCCTCACCGTTTTTACCATGAAGAACCGGAATTGCTACATCCACATGGGTTACAGATACATCACCGTTTTTGTTAAACACCAAAAGTCCGTGATGTTTCGGGCAAGGTGACAAGAGGCAGGCTTTGTTATGAGCTGTTGCCCATGCGCCGGATTTTATCTCATCCAGCGATGCCTCTGTTAAAAACCAGTTGCCTTCTTTATCTATTCCCACTGTAATCACATCATACAACGTCCGGTCAAGATTAGAAATCACATTTCCCGCTGAAACTCGGGATATCTCATGTTCTGATGAATTGCCGCCAAACAGCACACAAATTGTTTGCTTCGTTTCAATCAGCCTCCTAAATGCTTTTGGACATAAGTCCTTACTTTATTATAATACTATGAATCTGGTTTTATTTCAATCTTTTTTTGCATTTTTTAAAAATTTTTTAATGTTTTATGATAATGATTGGAACAATATCCATCTTATAACAAAAAGGGCAGCCATATCCGCCGGACACAGCTGCTGTAATAACATTTTTCTATTGCACCTTATTCATTTTTTCCTGCTTCTTCTGCTGACGATAGCGCAGAGGCGTCATCTGGGTGTATTTCCTAAAAATATCATTAAATCGTTGCTGACTGGAAAAGCCCACAGAATGAGCCACTTCGGCAATTTTCATATCCGTGTTCTCTAATAGCTCCTTAGATGCCTCAATGCGGGTTTTCAAAACATAGCTTTTGGGACTGATGCCGAATTTATCTTTAAACGAATGGGCAAAATAACTGTCTGACAAATAAATATATTTTGCCACCTGAGACAGGGTTAATTCCTGAGCATAATTATTGTCGATGTATTCCTTAGCAATATTTAATAACTCATGAAGCTTTAAGTTCCGGTTCTTCGCACTCTGCTCCCACTCCTGTTTTAAGGTTCTCGACAAGAGAACGAACAATTCCATGACAAGCAAACAGCTTAAAAAATCGCTCCAGACCTGCATTTTCATGCGTTCACGAAGAATCTGCTTGATGACATTGATAATGTCATTCTTCTTTCCTAATTTCAGATAAATGAACGAACCCACCGATTCGTCTTCAATATATTCAATAAAATCGTTTAAAGAGGCGGGACTGTTCACTCCCTCTCGTTGGTTTTTAAATACAAAGTATAAAACCATGAGCTCGCAATTTTCTGAACGCACAACAAATTTATGAGGCTTGTGAGGTTTGATAATAGCCAACGAATGAGGTGCCATATCAACATCTATACCGTCAATCATAAAGGTTGCTGTTCCCTTTTTTACATACACCATTTCATAGTGATCGTGCTGGCTCAGCTCCATGCTCCAGCTAGTGTCATGAATTTTCTCAATGGCTTTTACAACCGTGGGCATGAACAAAAGCTTATCTGCCATATCGCTCCAGGCTTTTGGCAACTGTCCCTCTGTCATTGCAAACCCTCTCTTTCATTTTTTACGGAACTTTGCTTTTATTTGCTCATTATATCACAAAAAGAAAACAAAGTCCATAAAAAATTTAAAAAAACCTTTACGTATAAAGAAAAACTTGGTATAATCTAATTAAATTTATTTTAGAATTGAGGATATTGTATGAAAGACCTGCGGGATTATTTTAAACAGCTGGATTATGTGCTGATTGCCCTGGCTACCGCTTTGGCTCTTTTAGGCCTGTTGATGATTACCAGTGCCACCCGTTCAACCGAAAGCAGCCGCCAACTTCTTGTGCAGTCTATTGCCATGGGGTTGGGCATTATCATCATGTTTATCGTAGCAGGATTTGATTATCGAGACTATGAGGATATAGCAAAATATCTTTATGTTGGCAGCATTCTGATTCTGATTTTCGTCCTTCTGTTCGGTCAGGGAAAAGAGGAAACCGGTGCAAACAGCTGGATTCGAATTGGCAGCATCGGCATTCAGCCCTCAGAGCTTGTAAAACTCACCTTCTGCATTACCTTTTCCATCCGTCTTTCTAAGTGCCAAGAAACCATCAACACGCCAAAAACCTTGGCACAGCTGTTTCTTCATTTTGCCGTTTTAGCCGGTTTGGTGATTCTACAAAACGACACCGGAACAGCCTTGGTCTTTTTATTCATGTTTCTGTGCATGCTGTTTGTGGCCGGTCTTTCATATAAATATATTTTTGCAGGTCTCGGTGCTTTTTTAGCCTTTCTTCCCTTTGCCTGGTTTGTTTTGATGAAACCCTACCAGCGTGAACGTATTTTAGTTTTTTTAAACCCCGAACGGGATGCCACCGGCGCCGGCTATCAGGTTCTTCAATCTAAAATCGCCGTTGGCTCCGGAGAATTTCTGGGCAGGGGTTACATGCAGGGTCCTCAAAATCAGCTGGCCATGCTACCTGAAAAAGAAACCGACTTTATCTTTGGTGTCATCGGTGAGGAATTTGGTTTCATCGGCACCACCATTGTGTTAGCACTTTTGGTGCTGTTAATTATCAGATGTCTCTATATCGGTATCCATGCAAAAAATGACCAAGGCTATTTTATCTGTATCGGCATTGCCTCAATGTACACCTTCCATACCTTTGAAAATATTTTAATGTGCATTGGCCTCATGCCGGTTACCGGTATTCCCCTTCCCTTTTTAAGCTATGGCGGTTCCAGCGTTATGACTAATTTTATTGCCATTGGTCTGGTCCTTTCCGTATGGCTGCGACGACGTGTTTTAAGGTTTTAGCTGATAAAAATTTGGCAAAACTAGTGATACAATCCAATGGTTGTAATTTCTTGCAAGATAAAAAAATGCTTGCATTTTATACCTGAATATGGTATACTATCTACTGTTGTGGTGATGAACCCCTGTTCTTCATCTCAGTTGCGCCCGTAGCTCAGCTGGATAGAGTGCCTGGCTACGAACCAGTAGGTCGGGAGTTCGAATCTCTCCGGGCGCGCCAAAAAACAACCCATCCTTTTAGGGTGGGTTGTTTTTTTGCTTGTCCGAGAATTGAGAAGTCTCGATGGAGTTCGTCGTAACAGCCGAAGTGCAACGCAATTCGGTCTGCGAAGCTCGAGAACGGCAAATGTTTTCGGGTACTGCTATGAGCGGTGGAAAACATTTGCCGTCGCAGAGTATCTCTCCGGGCGCGCCAATAAATCCATACACTTTCGTGTACGGATTTTTTACTTATTTGGACATTACTAAAAGCACCTAACCATACCCACAAAAAAAGTCTAAAACAGTTTTTTACTACAGAACGCTATACAAAACAAACAAAATAAAAGCATGATTTTGTAAACATTTTTATGATTATTTCAGATATACTACTAAAAAACTTGCTTTTTTTTGTATTATGATGTATAATTTTAACAGAACTTATAATAAAACCAATGGCAGGTAATAATATATCGGAGTGATTTTGTGAAAAGGCTGACCGTTAAGGAAATTGCAAAAATGGCCGGTGTTTCTGTCACCGCTGTATCATTTGTTTTAAATGACAAACCCGGCGTTAGCGACAGCACCCGGAAAAAAATTCAGCAAATAATTGACGAAACCGGATTTAAACCAAACTTAACTTCTAAAAAACTACTGCTGAATAAAAGCTTTAACATCTGTTTAATGATTAACTCCTTCTCTTCTCCGTTTGAGGATTTGTTCTATTTTGAAATTACCCGTGGCATTTTAAATCAAAGTCGGAAATATCGTTATAACATTGTCATCAGCAAGCCGGTTATGTCCCGAAGCGAATTGCCGGATATGGTCTATTCCGGCGATACTGACGGCATGATTTTCATGCAGGATATCAGCTCTAATTTAATGGACAAGGCCATTGCCAGCGGCATCCCTTTTGTGGTTGTAGACTCCCATTCCAGCAACACTAAAATTACATCAATCAACCCGGATTATTGCCGTGCTGCATACGCTGCCACGAATTATTTGATTGAACATGGTCATCAGGACATCGCCATGATCGGCTCAAAAACCGTGCCTGATTTTTATTCACAAACACTTTCCGGCTTTAAAAGTGCTATGCGGGAACACGGTTTGACACCGGACCCCTTCTTTTCCGGCATTGCAGCTTCCAACGAAGATACTGCCTATGAAGCTGCAAAGCAACTGTTTGCAGGAGAGAAAAAGCCAACAGCTGTTTTGTGCACGGTCGACAGCTTCGCTATTGGTGCCATGCGTTGTGCTAAAGATATGAACCTTGCCATTCCCCATGATGTCTCCTTCATTGGCATTGACGATATTTTACTTTCCCGCTACATTGAACCAAGACTAACCACCATCGGTATTGATAAGGTGAAAATGGGTGCCCTTGCCATGGACATGCTGTTTCAAAAAATTAAAGGCAAAAAAACAGAGAGTGTTCTTCTGCCTATGGAACTAATTGTTCGTGATTCGGTTCAAGATCTGCGCCAGTAGCAAGAAACTTAATACCTGTTTTCTTAACGTTTCATCATTATGCAAAAAATGCTTGCCTGCAAAAGCAGACAAGCATTTTTTCATATTAACAGTAAGTGCTTTTATTTAATTTTACGGCCAAATGCCACGTAATTTCTTCGCTTCAACCACACGTTTTATAGCGATTAAGTATGCACCGGTACGCAATGTTACCTGTTTTTCCTGCGCAATATCCCAAACGCCCTTGAATGCTCTGGATATAATCTCATAAAGCTTCTGGTTGACCTCTTCTTCGCTCCAGGAAATAGACTGAATGTTCTGAACCCATTCGAAGTAAGAAACAACAACACCGCCGGCATTAGCCAGAATATCCGGAACGATAACAACGCCTTTTTTATCCAGAATTTCATCTGCCTCATTAGATAGAGGACCATTTGCACCCTCTACAATAATTTTGGCCTGAACCCGGTCAGCGTTGCCGCCATTCACCTGGTTTTCCAGCGCTGCAGGAACCAACATTGTTACAGGCAGCTCTAAAAGCTCTTCGTTAGTAATGCGTTTAACATTGCTGTCTTCATAGGTGGCAAGAGTTGCACCCCTAACAGAAAGGTGTTTGCGAATAGCAGGAACATCAAGTCCATCGGGGTTATATACACCGCCGGCAATATCACTAACGGCTACAACCTTGAAACCTTCCTGATACATGAGTTCAGCAGCAACACCGCCTACATTACCTTGACCCTGAATTGCCACGGTTGTGTCTGCAACGGACATGCCCAGTTTCTCTAAAATGAACTTGGCATTCAGCATAACACCACGGCCGGTTGCTTCACGTCTGCCCAATGCACCGCCGATTTCCACAGGCTTGCCTGTGACAACACCATGAATACAACGACCATGAAGCATGCTGTAGGTATCCATGATCCAACCCATTACTTCAGGATTAGTTCCCACATCCGGCGCCGGAACATCCTGGTCCGGTCCGATAATCGGGGCAATCATGGTAGTAAAACGACGGGTCAGTCTGCGAAGTTCATTGTTGGACAGTGTTGTGGGGTCAACTACAACGCCGCCTTTTCCGCCGCCATAAGGAATGTTTACCACAGCGCATTTAAAAGTCATCCAGCCTGCTAAGGCTTTTACCTCATCCAAATCAACATCCTGATGATATCGGATACCGCCCTTAGCGGGACCTCTAGAAGTAGAATGCTGTACACGATAACCTTCAAACACCTTAACGGTTCCGTCATCCATTTCCACAGGAACCGCTACTTTCATCTCACGCTCCGGATACTTGAGCATTTCATACTCACTGGGGGCATAACCTAAAATACCAGCAGCACGATCTACTATATTCAACATGTTTTCATACGGATTGTATTTCATTTTATTTCCTCCCAAAGCCAAAATTATGAATAAAGGCAGGCGAAAATACGCCTGCCTCTTTCTTTTGTAAATTATAGACCCATTAACAGTTCCATAACATAGAGTTCAAGCTTTTCATAATCTCTTTCCTCTACGCACTTCTTCTGATAGTCATAATCAAACTTAGCAGCTTTTTCTTCCAGTGCCTTAGCAATCTTTAAGCTGTTGATAAGGTGC
>JAZSAS010000060.1:0-8970 GCA_045602005.1 Clostridia bacterium | reverse complement strand
TGAATTAAAAAGATATATTGATTATTACAACAACGAAAGAATTTCTATGAAACTAAAAGGAATGAGTCCGGTGCAATACCGAACTCATTCACAAGCAAGTTAATATTTAATTTTGTCTAAACTTTGGGGTTCACTTCATATACGGGGGGATATTTATTACGTTTTCTCCATCTTTTAAAACATTTTTTTGCAGATAACGTTGCATAACTGCGAATTTTGTGATACAATAGATACATACTGGGTTGGTGTATGTTTTTTTGGCGTATACATGAAGAAATTTTTGCAATCATACCGAAGAAAACGGAGCGGTTAAAGTCTATGAAGCGCAAAGTCAACATTCTTATACCGATTTTTATCATTTTGGTTCTGATTTATGTTGTCCGCTCAATGGTCGGTACCCGTATTCAAGTGGAAACGCTGCATCGGGGCAGCATGGAGGATATGGTCAGCACGAAGGGACTGATGATTAAATATGAATCTGTCATGGAATCAAAGTCTGACGGCGTGTTCGAGCCTCTTGCCCAGGAAGGCGCACGGGTCTCGGTGGGACAGCAGGTAGCAGCTATATATACCGATGCGGCAACTTCTGAGCTGCGTACCCGACTGGATAAGGTAAAGAAAAAAATTACCCAGATAGAAGAAAATCAGGCCAATTTAATTAATTTCAGCGGGGATGTTTCCCGATTGGAGAAAAAAATTGCAGAAAAAACGGCAGAGCTGATTGAAAAAGGCCGGAACGGCGAAATGACGGAAGTGGGCGAAATTCGGCTTGTTATTGAGGCTCTTTGTGAAAAAAAAGCCGAGATTACCGGCGTTAGCACTTCCGGCGGAACGCTGGCAGAGCTTCGGGCTCAAAAGGCTGAACTGGAAAGCCAGATAGGCACTGCTCAACAGAGAATGGTGGCTCCTTCTGCCGGCGTTTTTTCTACCGCTGTTGATGGCCTTGAATCTGTTGTTACACCATATAACATGACAGAACTGACACCTGTGTCTGTAGAAGAATTGTTGGAGAAAGAGCGGGGCCAGGCAGAAAAGCAGGAGTCAGTGGCCTGCAAAATCATTAAGAATTTTCGTTATTTTATTGCTGTGAACCTGCCTGCCGACCGCGTTGGCACACTAAAAACAGGTGATGTTGTGAGTCTGCGGCTTTATGATTTAACGAAAGAGTTGATGGATGCAAAAATATTTTATATTTCCCCTGCTGAAAACAACCAAATCACGGTAATTTTAGATTGTGACCAGCATGTGGATTCTTTGCTAAAACTGCGTTATGTTAACCTTGAATTTATCAAAAAACGTTATGCGGGCTATCGGGTCAGCGTTAAAAGTTTGCGAACGAAGGACGATGTTACGGGTGTATATGTTATTCGAGATGATATGCTGAAATTTATTCCCGTAACGATTTTATATAATACGCAGGACATGGTCATTGTAGACTCTCTAGACAGCCAAACACCCCTGCGCCTGTATGACGAGGTGGTTGTTCGTGCTGGTAGTTATGAGGAGGGAAAGCTGATTCGATGAATATTGCTTCCAATATCAGTGCTACACAGGAGCGAATCGCCCGTGCCGCAAAAACAGCCGGCAGACAACCGGAGGATATCACTCTGGTGGCGGTTACCAAAACTGTTGATGCCGCTTGTGCTGCTGAAGTGCTGAAGGCAGGCGTTACCGATTTAGGTGAAAATCGGGTGCAATCCTTTCTGGATAAATATGAAACCTTGGGGGATGTTCCTAACTGGCATTTAATCGGACATTTGCAAACCAATAAAGTGAAATATATTGTGGGCAAGGTTAAACTGATTCACTCAGTGGATTCTCTGCACCTTGCTGAGGAGATCAACAAAAAGGCCAAGGCTCTTGGCGTTTGCCAGGACATTCTCTTTCAGTTTAACATTTCGGGGGAAGAGAGTAAATCCGGCGCATCGCCTAAGGAGGCAGAAGCCATTTTCGAAAGACTTTCAGCCCTTGACGGTCTTCGCACCAGAGGGTTAATGACCATGGCGCCTCTGTGGGCGGATGAATCGGAAACCCGCCGTGTGTTTGCCGGTCTTAGGGAGCTTTCTGAAAAACTGGCCGCCGCCGGATATCCCGGATCTACCATGGAGTTTTTGTCCATGGGCATGAGCGGCGATTTTGAGGCTGCCATTTTAGAAGGAGCCAATTTGGTTCGAATAGGTAGCGCGTTATTTGTGTAATCTTTTAAGTATATTTAGATAAAAAACAGGAGGAAGAATTATGGGTACCATGAACAAAATGCTGAAATGGATTGGAATTTCTGACGAGATTGATGAAGAAGAGGAATTTCTGACCGGTCCTCAAATTGAAGAAGAGCCGATGATTCCTGCCGGCAAGCGGGGCAAAGTTGTGAACATTCACACTTCCAGCCAGCTGAAGGTGGTTGTGATTCAGCTCACCAGCTTTGAGGATGCTCGTGACATCGCAGACCACTTAAAAGCAAAGAAGCCGGTTGTTATCAACCTGGAGAAGCTGGATAAAGATGTTTCCCGCCGAGTGGTGGACTTTTTATCCGGTGCTGTTTATGGTGTTGATGGTAACATTCAAAAGGTTGCCAACGGCATTTTCCTGATTGCACCTTATAATGTTGGCATTATGGGCGATTTTAAGGATGAACTGACAAAGGGCTTTCCTTTCTCCTATTGATGATGGTGCAAAATGACGAAAAGTTGCTCCTTGCCCGTCTGGGTGATTTGGAGCAAGGGGCGGAACACGGCGGAAAGCCGTGTTTCAGCCGTTTTTTAGACCCAAAGGAAATTGCTATTTTTAAAACCCATATGCGCCCCCGCGTGCCCTTTATGCTGTGGGGCGGTTATAATGAAAGCGAGCGGCAGATGTTAGGGTTTTTTCCGGATTATCTTGAGCCAGAGTCCACAGCGTTTCCGGTTTCTGTGTTGCGTCTTGCATGCCGGGAACCCCTTTCTCATCGCACCATTTTAGGCTCGGTGATGGGGTTGGGCATTGAGCGCAATCTCATTGGTGATGTGGCCATGGAGGAAAGCGGACCGGTTCTGTTTGTTTGTAATACCATCAGCGAATATCTGCAATTTAATTTGACCCGTGCCGGCCGTGCCAGCGTGAAAATAACTGAGGCATTGCCGGAAAGCCTGCAGCTTTTGCCAAAGCTGTGGGAACCCGTTGTGGGGACGGTAGCGTCTTTGCGACTTGATTGCGTGTTGGGTCTTTTAACCGGCGCCTCCCGCCGTGTTGCGGAGGACATGCTGAAGCATGAGCGCATTTTAGTGAACTTTTCCGTGTGTACGAAAGGCGCAACGGTTTTATCTGTCGGTGACGTGTTAAGCGTTCGTGGTTTTGGGCGTGCCGAGCTTTTAGAAATCGGCGGCGAAACCCGTAAGGGCAGAATGAAAATTACACTGAAAAAATACATATAGTAGAGAAAGGAAGAGCCGATATGCTGACACCTGTCGATATTGAAAATAAAGAATTTACCAAGGCTTTCCGTGGATATGACATCTACGAAGTTGAAGAATTTATGAAAACGCTTGTGGCAGATTATGAAAAGCTCTATCGTGACAATGCTGAGCTGAAGGAAAAAAATGCCATGCTGAATGAGGCAATCGGCAGTTATAAGGGCATGGAGGAAACCATGCAAAATGCCATCATGGTTGCCCAGAGAACGGCAGAAGATATTAAGAAAAACGCTTATGAGCGTTCTGAAACCATTGTAAAAGATGCTGAGCGTCGGGCGGCAGAGGCAATCAACAATGCAAACCGCTCCATTTCAAATCTGGAGAAGAGTTATTTGAGCATGCAGCGGGAAATGAACGGTTTTAAAGCAAAAATGAGTGCATTGCTTTCTACCTATATGCAGCTTCTTTCAGATTTGCCCGAAAAGCCTGTCAGCACGCCAGCTGTTAACATGAGCATACCGGAGCCGGTAGCGGAGTCTTCTTTCCAGCCTAAGGCGGAAGCTCCGGTAGCGGAACCCGATAAAGAAGATACAAACACTTTTACATTGCCCTCAAAGGAAGCAGAGTCTGCGCCTTGTGAGGCAGCGGAAGCTTTGGAACAACCTGCTGTTGAGCCAACGCCTGCCAAAGCAGATTTCACGATTGAACGCAAAGTGAACCCTGTTGTTGAGGAGCTTTTGCAGAAAAACCGAGAGGAAAGAGTGCAAGAGACGGGCTTTTCAGTTACCAAAGAAACCATCGAAAAAGAAGAGCCAATTTCAATTAACGTAGAGGACTTAAAAACCTTTGACGTTTTTTCAGACGATTCAATCTGACGCTGAGTTTCAGCTTTTTAGAAAGGATGAACAAGTAAATGGACTATAGTCAAACCCTGAACCTGCCTAAAACTGAGTTCCCCATGCGGGGTAATTTGCCCCAGCGTGAGCCGGAAATTCTAAAGCGGCAGGAAACCGATAAAATGTATGACAAGCTTATGGAGAAAAACGAGGGACGTCCTCTTTTTATTCTCCATGACGGACCGCCTTATGCCAATGGCGATATGCACATGGGTCATGCCTTGAACAAGACCTTAAAGGATGTTATCACTCGCTTTAAGAATATGGACGGGCATAAAGCGCCTTATATTCACGGATGGGACACCCATGGTCTGCCTATTGAGCGTCAGGCTATTGCGGCTCTGGGCATTAACCGCCATGAAGTTGACACAGTGCAGTTCCGCAAGCTCTGTGAAGAATTTGCCATGAAATATGTGAACCTGCAAATGGGCTCTTTGAAGCGCTTGGGTGCACTGGGCAAGTGGGAAGACCCTTACCTGACGCTAGACCCGAAGTTTGAGGCAAAGCAGATTGAAATTTTTGGTAAAATGGCGGAAAAGGGCTATATCTATAAGGGGCTGAAGCCCATTTACTGGTGTCCTGACTGTGAAACGGCTCTGGCAGAGGCAGAGATTGAATATCAGGAAGATAAGACCAATTCCATTTACGTAAAATTTGCTGTTCGGGATGACCATGGCGTGTTCGACGGTTGTGGCATTCCTAAAGAAAAGATTCACTTCTTAATCTGGACCACCACGACCTGGACTCTGCCCGGTAACGTGGCAATTGCCCTAAATGGTGCGTTTACCTATAATCTGGTTGAAGCAGGCGGCGAATATTTCATTATTGCCGATGAACTGGTGGATGCCGTTATGAAAGCCGGTGGACACACAGACTATAAAACGGTTTGCTCATATAAGGGTTCAGAGCTGGAACAGATTCGCTGTGCCCATCCTTTTATCGACAGAGAGTCGGTTGTTATTTTGGGTGACCATGTAACGCTGGATGCCGGTACCGGCTGTGTTCACACAGCACCGGGTCATGGTCTTGAGGACTATGTTGCTTGTCAGCAATATAAGGATATTCCCATCATTGTTCCTGTTGATGAAAAGGGTTATTTAAATGAACTTGCCGGGGAATTTTCCGGTTTATATTATGAAAAATCCAATAGCAAAATCATTGATAAATTAACTGAGCTTGGTGCATTATTTGCAGTAGAGGAAATCATTCACCAGTATCCTCACTGCTGGCGTTGTCATGATGCAATTGTGTATCGTGCGGCAGAGCAGTGGTTTGCCTCGGTTGATGCAATTAAGGATGATGCCGTGAAGGCCATTCAGGGGGTTACCTGGTTGCCTAAATGGGGCGAAGACAGAATCACCGGCATGGTACAGGACCGCAGCGACTGGTGCATTTCCCGTCAGAGAACCTGGGGTGTTCCCATTCCTATTTTCTACTGTGAAGAGTGCGGCAAGGAACTGATTAACGCAGACACCATTCAGGCTATCTCAGCACTGTTTGCAGAAAAGGGTGCCGGCGCTTGGTATGAGGTGCCTGCCGAAGAAATTCTGCCATCTGGCACAGTTTGTCCTGATTGTGGTTGCAGCCACTTTACCAAAGAAAAAGATATTATGGACGTTTGGTTCGATTCCGGCTCCAGCCATACAGCCGTGCTGGAGGTTAAAGAGGGTCTCCGGTTCCCTGCTGATTTATATTTAGAGGGCAATGACCAGTATCGTGGCTGGTTCCAATCTTCCCTTTTAACAGCTATTGCAGCCAGAGGAGAAGCGCCCTATAAAGCTGTTATCACCCACGGCATGATTGTGGATGCCTCCGGCGAAAAGATGTCAAAATCTAAGGGCAATGGCGTGAGCCCTCAGGATATTATTAAGGATTACGGTGCCGATGTGCTTCGTTTGTGGGTGGTTTCGGCTGACTATAAAACAGATATGCACATTTCCAAGGAAATCTTAAAGCAGCTTTCTGAGGCATACCGTAAGCTCCGTAACACAGCACGTTACATTTTGGGTAACATTCATGACTTTGAGCCAGACCGTGACTCTGTCAGCATTTCAGACATGCCGGAGATTGACCGTTGGGCCATGAACCGTCTTGATAAGCTGGTGGAAAAGGCATTGGCAAGCTACAGAGCCTATGAATTCCATAGCGTGTTCCATGCGATTCACAATTTCTGCGTGGTTGACATGAGTAACTTCTATTTAGATGTAATTAAAGACCGTCTTTACACAGAAAAGGCCGACAGCGTTGCCCGCCGCAGTGCACAGACAGCGATGTATCGAATTTTAGACAGCCTTGTTCGTCTGCTGACGCCGATTTTGGCCTACACCAGCGAAGAAATCTGGTCTTTCATGCCCCATAGTGCTTCGGATAATCGTGAATTTGTTATTTTAAATGACATGCCTAAGACCGACGCAAGCCTTCGGGATGCCGCCTTGGAAGCACGTTGGGATTCTCTGCTTGCTGTTCGCGGTGATGTGGCAAAAGCATTAGAAGAGGCCAGAACCGCCAAGGTGATTGGCCACTCTCTGGGTGCAGAAGTGACCATTTATGCCGATGGTGCGTCTTATGATTTGCTTACAGAAACTGAGGCAGACCTTGCCACCTACCTGATTACATCCGCCGCTTGTGTGAAGCCGCTGTCTGAGGCACCTGCTGAGGCAGCCACAGGCGAAACCGGCATTCGAATTGCGATTCATGCTGCTCAAGGCGAAAAATGTGAGCGATGCTGGATGTTCTCTGAAACAGTGGGCAAAAATAGTGACCATCCCACTCTGTGCAGTCGGTGTGCAGGAAATTTGAATTAAGAATCATATAGTGATATCTGTGATGATTTTTGCGGGATGTCAGGTGACGTCCCGCAAAACTTAATGCTTGTTAGCTCCGGCAGCTTGGTTGGGGGAAACAGTGCAGGTTCACAGAATCAACACAAATTAAGGAGAGACGAGTTCATTGCTCATATTATTTTTTGTAGGTGCGGTGCTTTTGTTGGCCCTTGACCAGCTTTCTAAGCTGGCAGTTTGCGAGTGGGTGCAGCCATTGGGTACCGTTCCCCTGCTGGAGAATGTATTTCACCTGACCTATCTGGAAAATCGTGGGGCAGCGTTTGGCATTCTGCAAAACAGATTTGGACTTTTTTATATTATCACAATTTTAGTGATTGTGGGAATTGTTTTTTTTCTGGTTAAAAAACGTCCTAAAAACCTTTGTTTAAACATTTCTTTGGTGCTGCTTTCCGGCGGTGCACTGGGGAACTTTGCAGACCGGCTGTTTCGTGGCTATGTGGTAGATTTTCTGGACTTCCGGTTGATTCACTTTCCTGTGTTTAACCTGGCAGATTGTTTTGTGGTTTGCGGTGCTTTTCTGTTGGCGTTTTATGTGATTTTTCTGGAAGGCAAAGATAAAAAACGGAATGAGTGAGAGAACATGCAGTTTATATGCGATGAAACGTCCGCCGGACTTCGGTTGGACGTTTTTCTGTCCGGACAGGCAGAGCTGACCCGTTCATTGGCGCAAAAGCTGATTGAAAACGGCGATGTTAAGGTTGGCGGACAGACTGTGAATAAAAATTATAAGCTTCGAACAGGCGATGAAATTTCCATTGTTTTACCGGAGGCAGAACCGTTGGAGGCAGAGCCGGAAAACATTCCGCTGGAGATTGTTTTTGAAGACGATGCGCTGATTGTGGTGAATAAGCCACAGGGCATGGTGGTTCATCCGGCGGCGGGTCATGTCACCGGCACGCTGGTGAATGCATTATTATACCATGCTAAGGGCCGCTTGTCTGCAATTAACGGGGTGATTCGCCCGGGGATTGTTCACAGAATTGATAAGGACACCAGCGGTCTTTTGGTGGTTGCAAAAACCAACAACGCCCACCTTTCTCTGGCAGAACAAATTAAAGAACATTCTGTTACAAGGGAATATTTTTGTATTGCTCACGGCAAATTCAAAGAAGAAGCGTTCACGGTGGACAAACCAATTGGTCGGCACCAGAAAGACCGGAAGAAAATGGCCATTGTCGCCGCTGATAACGGACGGCATGCGGTGACGCACGTGCAGGTGGTCAAGCAGTTTGCAAGGTGGGCACTGCTTACCTGCCGATTGGAAACAGGGCGCACCCATCAGATTCGTGTGCACTTATCCAGCTTGGGTCACCCCGTGGCGGGAGATCCGGTGTATGGTGTGAAAAATGATTCATTGGCAAAAAAATATGCCCTTAAAGGGCAGCTGCTTCATGCTGCCACCCTGGGCTTTGTGCACCCGGAATCGGGAGAATATATGGAATTTCATGCGCCGTTGCCAGCACACTTTCAAAAGGTTTTAGATGGGCTGGAACCCGGTGTTTGATTAACGGGTTATCATCAGAAGACGGCGAGATTATCTATTTAAAAAGGGACTGCAGCAAACCACTTGTTTTGCTGCAGTCCCTTTTTGTATACCGAAAACCCCGGGATAGTCGCGTGGTTCAATAAAGGTTAACCAATGAACAAAATTAAAACACTATGAACATAAGTAAGGTTAGTTGCATAGTGTAAATGAGAAATTTAGCAAAAAGTTTTAATGAGAAAAGCCTCCCTTGTGTAAAGGGAGGTGGGTTTGCGTAGCAAACTCGGAGGGATTGTAATTGTGGAAGTATAAATACATCCTCAAAAGCAAAAGTAGAAAAAGACAATCCCTCAGTCTCA
>JAZSAS010000059.1:0-25545 GCA_045602005.1 Clostridia bacterium | reverse complement strand
AATGGAATCTTATATGGAAATTTATGATTATCGTGCGCCGGATGTACAGTCGCCCGATGATAAAAAGCTGGCAGAAGAAAATAAGAAATAAAGAATCGTTAGAAACAGCCAATATCCTCCTATAAAGGGGGATATTTTTTTACCGAAAACCATGCGATAGTCGCGTGGTTCAATAAAGGTTAACCGATGAACAAAATTAAAACACTATGAACATAAGTAAGGTTAGTTGCATGGCTGGCAGGCCAATATAAAACGCTATGTAGCGTCGCCAGTAGTATTAGGGCTATGCCCGAAAATGAAAATCCCCCCGTTATACGGGGGGGATATTTTTTACCGAAAACCCCAGGATAGTCACATGGTTCAATAAAGGTTAACTGATAATCAGAAAATAGCTTGGACTTCATTAGCTAATTAAAGAATTTAATCACATTTAAAAAGCCTTCCCCTTGAGGGGAAGGTGGGTTTTGCATAGCAAAACTCGGATGAGGTGGCAAAAAAATTAAGATATATAAAATACACCTCATCAGTCTCGCTGTGCTCGACAGCTTCCCCTCAAGGGGAAGCCTTGCACAAAGAGAACCCGTTTACGGGTAGTAAGTAACAGTTTCATTTCTGGCAGGCCAAGCTAAAGTAAATCATCAAAAAGAGAACCTGTAATTTCAACGGATTTTCCTTTTAAATCTTTTAAAACATCCTCTTCCGACGAGAAATCAAAGGTAAGCCGATAGGCACACAATGCCTGATAACGAAAACGGCTGTCTTTTGGTGCACCATATTTGGTGTCACCTAAAAGGGGATGACCCTCGGCAGAAAGCTGCACCCGAATCTGGTGTTTCCGGCCAGTGTGCAACGTGATGCATAAAAGACTTAAATTCTTGTTTTCTTTTATCACAGAATAATCTAAAACAGCTTGTTTAGCACCCGGCTCTCCTTTTTTAACAACAAAAACCCGATTTTCTGTTTGTGAGCTGAGAAGCCAGTGCTTTAGTTGTCCGCTTTTTTGTTTCATGGTGCCATGCACAACACAAAGATATTGCTTTTTAACCTCGCCATTTTTAATTTTTTCGTTGAGTGCCGCCAAGGCACCGGCATTTTTCGCCGCCAGCACAAGTCCTCGTGTGTTTCTGTCTAAGCGGTTGGAAAGAGCAGGGGCAAAGCTATTCTCAAACCGGGGGTTATATTCCCCCTTTTGATATAAATATCCCTGAATTTGGCCAAGAAGAGAAGCATCACCTCCGTGAGATGGCTGACCGGCTGGTTTATCTGCCACTAAAATATTTTGGTCTTCAAACACAACGCAAAGACCGTCGCCGCTGGCAGTAACCGCCTTTTTCCCCGGAAAAAATTCATCGTTTATATAAAGATACAGTTCATCGCCCAAAGACAGAACATCTTGAGGTCCCAGTGCTTTTTTGTTGCGTTTAACCCGTTTTTTCCGCAATTGTTTATAAAGCAGGCTTTTGGGCATATCCGGCAGCAGCTTAGATAAAAATTTATCCACCCGCTGACCGCTGTCGTTTTGATTTATGGTCACTATTTTCATTTCATCACCTTACATGAGGGGTGCAAACAAACGGAACAGGCGCTGCACCAATCGGCGGCCAAAACCCACCTTGCAGTCTTTTAGTGCCATTTGTTTGCTGATTTTAAGAGACTTTAAAAAATCTTTTTTAATGAAAGGAATGGCTTTGTTGCCACAGAGCCATGTGCCGCACTCAAAGTGCAGATACAGGCTCCGGCAGTCTAAATTCACTGTGCCAACCGTTGCCACCCGGTCGTCTGCCACCATAACCTTGGAATGGAGAAAACCGGGGGAGTATTCATAAATTTTCACACCGCCCTCTAAAAGCTCCCGATAATAAGATTGGGTGGTGATGTGCACATACCATTTATCCGGCTTGCCAGGGGTCAAAATCCGCACATCCACACCGCTTTTTGCCGCCAGAACAAGGGCAGAAACCATGCTGTCATCAATAATCAGGTAGGGGGACTGAATGTAGAGATAATCCCGTGCTGAGTGAATCAGGTTCATATAGACCTGCTCTCCAACATATTCGTTGTCAATGGGGCTGTCGCAATAGGGAATAATAAAGCCATCTGGCTCTAAAACCTCTTTTTTTTCGGTTAGAAAATCAGCCGGATTGTCAGCTTCGCCGGTGAGAGCCTGCCACATGGTGAGAAACATGAGGGTAAAACTGTTAACAGCAGGGCCGGTAAGTGCCACAGAAGCATCTTTCCAGTGGCCGAACCGGGCGATTTCATTGATATATTCATCTGCCAGATTGATGCCGCCGGTGAAGGCAATTTTGCCGTCAATCACTGCAATTTTGCGATGGTCACGGTGGTTTTGCAGCGTGGAAAGTGCAGGGCGGAATTTATTAAAAACCACACAGCGAATCCCCAGATTTAGCAGAAACTTCTGGTAGTCTAAAGGCAACAGCAAAAAACAGCCTAAATCATCATAAATCAGCCGCACATCAACGCCCTCTGCGGCCTTGCGTTTTAAAACATCTAAAATTGAATTCCAGAAACGGCCCTCTTGAATAATGAAATATTCTAAAAAGATAAACCGTTCTGCCTGTTCCAGTGCCTCAAGCAATTGGCTGAATTTTTTTTCGCCCGGGGAGAGATATTGGATAGATTCGTTAGCATACAGGCAAAAGCCACACTGCTTTTGCAGATAGTGCACCTGATTTTTAACATCGGGAAAGGCAGCCAGCAAAGCTCCAGTTGCAGCCTCGTTTTGACGAAAAAAAGGTGCGGCGGTTTTTTCGGCATTTGTAAGACGGTTTTTAAAACTCATGGTTAGCCCTTGCAGGCGAACCAGCAGATAAAAAAGACCGCCGAATAAAGGAAACGTTAAAACCACAACAGACCAAAGGAGCTTATAAGCAGGGCGGCTGCTTGTGGAAATCACATAAAGCACCACCACAACACTCACCAAATGAAGCAAATTAGAAATGCCCCTGTAGGTTTGGCTGGAGCTGTAAATTGTCATAACAATCAACGTGACCTGCAAAAGCAACAGTAGAAAAACAAACACTCTCTGCCGCAAGAGCAGTCTGACCCATTTCTTATGCAAGATATCACCTCCGAAAAAAATGAAGCATGCATAAAATCATAATAGGAATTTTATAGAAACTCACAAAAAACGGCATTTGACACATCAATGCCCCGGTCTGTCAGGCGAAAGCATTCACCGTTATCTTCTAAAAGACCCAACCGGCACAGCTTTTTTAGGGGTGCGCCATAAACATCTTCAAGGTCTTTGGCAAAAGCCATTTCAAAGGCCTGCCGTGACACGCCAAGCTTTGTCAAACGCAAGCTCAAAAACATAAATTCTGCCATGGCATCAGTTGCCGTAACAGCGGTGCCCTTTGGGTGGCGCCCTGCAGCCACTCTGTTATAATAACCTGAAAAATCAGAAGGATTCTCAAACCGCCGATTTTCAAAAAAAGAGTGTGCCGCTGCACCCAGTCCGATATATGGCTCTCTCGTCCAATATTTTGTGTTATGTTTGGCTTCATATCCCGCCTTGGCAAAATTTGAAATCTCATAGCGTTCATAGCCAGAATGCTTTAAAAATTCTGTTAAAAGGGCATAGCGTCTTCTATCTTCATCCTCATCGGGCAAGGTCAGCTCTCCCCGAGCTGCCGCATTATATAAGGGCGTGCCCTCGCAAAGCATTAAAGAATAGCAGGAAAGGTGCTCAGGCTCAAGAGAAACCGCTTGCTGTAAGCTGAAATAAAGGCTTTCCTCCGTCTGGTGGGGAATAGAGAACATAAGGTCGAGGCTGAGGTTTTCTATGCCTGCAGCCCGCACCGCCCCAGCGGCACGAATGGCTGTTTCAGCCGAGTGAATCCGCCCCAATTGGGCAAGCTCAGAATCCACAAAAGATTGCACCCCCAGACTGACCCGGTTCACACCGGCATCTGCCAGACGGGCAAAGGCTTCTCTGTCGCAGGTGCCGGGATTTGCCTCTAGGGTGATTTCACAATTCTTTGTCAAAGAAAAAAACCTTTGCAAAGCAGACAGCACCTGCTCTAAAAGTGCAGGTGCCAAAGCCGTGGGCGTTCCGCCGCCCAGATATACAGAATCAACCGAAAGACCTGCATATTCTTTCATTTCCTCAATCAAAGCATGAACATAGCGTTCGGCTTCATCTAGCCTGCCGGCATAGGAAACGAAGTCGCAGTATCGGCATTTTTGTTTGCAAAAAGGAAAATGAATGTAAATGCCTGTGTTATTCATCCAGCTTTAAAACGGACATAAACGCCTCCTGCGGCACTTCAACACTGCCCACCTGACGCATCCGTTTTTTGCCCTCCTTCTGTTTTTCCAGAAGCTTTTTCTTTCTTGTAATATCACCGCCATAGCACTTGGCAAGCACGTCCTTGCGCATGGCCTTAACGGTTTCTCTGGCAATAATCTTGTTGCCGATGGCCGCCTGAATGGGAATTTCAAACAGCTGGCGGGGAATCGAGGCCTTCAGCTTTTCTGCAATTTTTCTGCCCCGGGCATAGGCCTTGGTGGAATGAACAATGAAAGAAAGGGCATCCACCATGTCGCCGTTTAAGAGAATATCCAGCTTCACAAGCTCAGACCGTTCATAGCCGGCAAGCTCATAGTCAAAGCTGGCATAGCCACGGGTACGGGATTTCAGCGCATCAAAAAAGTCATAAATAATCTCGTTTAAGGGCAGGTCATAGTGCAGTTGGGCACGGTCTGTGTCAATATAGGTCATGTTGTGATAAATGCCCCGCCGCTCCTGACACAGCTCCATCACGCTGCCCACAAACTCAGTGGGAGTCATAATGTCTGCCTTCACCATGGGCTCTTCCATGTAGAGAATTTCGCTGCCGGAGGGCATGTTGGTGGGGTTAGAGATGGCGAGCTCTTCGCCATTGGTTTTTTTAATTTTATAAACAACGCTGGGAGCGGTTGTTACCAAATCTAAATTATATTCACGCTCTAAGCGCTCCTGAATAATTTCCATGTGGAGCAAACCCAAAAATCCGCAACGAAAACCAAAGCCCAGCGCCACAGAGGTCTCCGGCTCAAAGGAGAGGGAGGCATCGTTTAACTGCAGCTTGGAAAGGGCATCACGCAGGTCGTCATACCGGGCACCATCAGCAGGATAAATGCCGCAGAACACCATAGGGTTCACCTGCTTGTAGCCGGCAAGAGGTTCTTTAGCCGGGCGGTTTGCCAGGGTGATGGTATCACCCACACGGGTGTCAGACACATTCTTAATGGAGGCGGTGAGATATCCAACCTCACCGGCAGAGAGCCGGTCACACTTTAAAAAGCCGTTGGGATGCAAATATCCCAGCTCAACCACCTCAAAATCTTTGCCTGTTGCCATGAGATGAACAACGTCGCCGGTTTTTAAGGTGCCGTCCATTACACGGAAATAGATGATAACACCCTTATAAGGGTCATAAAAGCTGTCAAAAATCAAGGCAGAAAGAGGTGCTGCGGCATCGCCCTTGGGTGGGGGAATCAGCTTCACAATCTGCTCCAGCACATCCTCAATGCCAATGCCGTTTTTCGCTGAAATTTTGGGGGCATCTTCTGCGGGAATGCCGATAATGTTTTCAATTTCACCGATCACCACCTCCGGCTGTGCCGCCGGCAGATCAATTTTGTTAATAACCGGCATAATTTCCAGATTGTGGTCTATAGCCAGATAGGTGTTTGCCAAGGTTTGTGCTTCAATGCCCTGAGCCGCATCCACCACCAAAATGGCACCCTCACAGGCTGCCAGACTGCGAGACACCTCGTAGTTAAAATCCACATGACCAGGGGTGTCGATGAGATTTAAAACATATTCTTCGCCGTCGGAGGCTTGATATAAAAGACGCACGGCACGTGCTTTAATGGTAATGCCACGTTCACGCTCTAAATCCATGTTATCCAGAATTTGCGCTTCCATTTCACGCTCGGTTAACAAACCGGTTTTTTCCAAAAGCCGGTCTGCCAAAGTGGATTTTCCGTGGTCAATATGTGCAATAATTGAAAAATTTCTAATGTGTTCCTGATTTACCATAGAATCCTCCATGTGGTTGTAGATACCTGTTACAATGTATGAAAAAAGGTTATAAATCTTTAATCATGGCGCAAACCAGCGCTTTAAAATGGTCGATTGCCACCTGTGTGAAGTTCAAATGCTTAATTTTCTTTTCAATGCCCGCGGCCATGTTCACACAGAAGGAAAGACCGAAAACCTCCATGCCGCTATGCACGGCACACAGCACCTCCGGCACGGTAGACATGCCCACCACATCGGCGCCCAGGGTTCTGAGCATGCGGATTTCTGCTGGCGTTTCATAATTCGGGCCAGACATGTAGGCATAAACCCCTTCTTTTAGGGGGATGCCCAGCTCTTCGGCTTTGCTTTTTGCCAAAGTGCGCAAACGGGCAGAATAAGCATCTGACATATCAAAAAAGCGGGGGCCGAACAGGTCAATATTCTGACCGCGAAGGGGTGTGTCATTAAAAAACTTAATATGGTCGGAAATCATCATTAAATCGCCCACCTGATAGTCAAGATTAATGGCACCGGTGGCATTGGTTACGAACAGGGTTTTAATGCCTAAAAGCTTTAAAACCTGAACGGGAAAGGCCACCTGACTCATGGTGTATCCCTCGTAGTAATGAATTCTGCCCTGCAGAACAAGAACGGCCCTGTTGTGGAGTGTGCCTGAAACCAGCTGTCCCTTATGATAGGGTGCGGTGCTGACGGGAAAATGAGGAATGTCCCCATAGGGAATCACCACCGGATTTTCTAAAAGCTCAGCAAATTCACCCAAGCCTGTGCCCAGAATCAGGGCAATTTCAGGCCGGCAGTTGATTTTCTCTCTGATAAATTCCGCTGCCTGTGAAAGCTTTTGCATCAGCATGGGGCATCCTCCTATTATTTAAAGTAATGAACACCTGAGCGGAAAATCTTTTGATCCAGCTCACCGTAAATGTTTTTAGCAACGTTCTCGCCTCTGCGTTCAGAATGGGCCATTTTACCCAAAATTCGTCCGTCCGGACTGGTGATACCCTCAATGGCGCAAACGGAGCCGTTGGGATTAAAGGCGGTTTCATAAGTGGGGCTACCTGAAAGGTCAACATATTGGGTTGCAATCTGTCCGTTTTCGGCCAGCTTCTTCACCCATGCTTCATTTGCCACAAAGCGACCCTCGCCGTGAGAAACCGGCACAGCGTGAACATCGCCCACCTTAGAGAGCGACAGCCAGGGTGACAGGCAAGAGGCCACACGGGTATAAACAAACTGAGAAACATGGCGACCAATGGCATTGTAGGTCAGCGTGGGGGAATCCTCCTGCAGTTCACAAATCTCGCCGTAGGGAACAAGACCCAGCTTAACCAAAGCCTGGAAACCGTTACAAATGCCCAGCATCAAGCCGTCACGCTGTTTTAACAGCTCTGTCACAGCATCGCAAATAGCAGGGTTGCGGAACACTGTGGCAATGAATTTACCGGAGCCCTCCGGCTCGTCACCGGCAGAGAAACCACCGGGAATCATAATAATCTGGCTGTTTTTAATGCGTTTTGTCATTTCGGCAACCGAGTCGGTGATATCGGCAGCGGTCAAATTCTTTAGAACAAAAACATCACAGTCAGCACCGGCCTCACGGAAGGCCTTTTCCGTGTCATATTCACAGTTTGTCCCGGGGAATACCGGAATAAACACCTTCGGACGTGCAACTTTTGATTTTGCCACCAGAGGGCAGGCAGCTGTGCCGCTGAATGCTTCAACAGCGCCGTCTCCTGCTTTGGCCACAGTGGGGAAAATGCCCTCTAAGGGCGCTTTCCAGGCGGCGAGCAGTTCATCAAGACACAGCACCGTGTCGCCAACCGTAATGGTTGGTTCAGCACAGGTGTGGCCGATTTTAACGCCGCAGGAAACCTCAGTTTCTGCCTCGGTTTCAATAATGATGGCGCCTAAATCGGGCACAAACAGGCGATTTTTCAGGCTGTCGCACAGCACGGCGCCCAGCTTGTTACCAAAGGCCATTTTAGAAACAGCCGCTGCAATACCGCCTTCTTTCACGGTGTAAGATGCCAGCACCTTACCTGACAGAATCAGGTCATGGAGAGCATCGTATTTTGCTTTCATATCTTCAAAGTCGGGCAAACCATCTGCCTGACGGTTGGGTGCTACCAGCCACAGCGTGCTGCCGGCTTTTTTCAGTGCACCGGAAACCACTGTTTTTGCTGAGGTGGGCACAACCGCAAAGGAAACCAGCGTGGGGGGAACATCTAAATCGTTAAAGGAGCCAGACATAGAATCTTTACCGCCAATGGCACCGATTTTCAGTGCAGTTTGGGCACGGTAGGCACCTAAAAGAGCCGCAAAGGGCAGACCCCAACGAGCCGGGTCTTCACCGGGACGGCAGAAATATTCCTGGAAGGTGAGGTAAACCTCATTTCTGTCACCGCCTGCGGCAACAATTTTAGCCAGCGATTCCACAACGGCATACACGGCACTGTCAAAGGGGCTTTCTTTTGCCAGCTTGGGCTGATAGCCAAAGGACATGAGAGTGGCTGTGTCGGTTTTGCCGCCGGTGGGAACCTTGGCTGCCATGCAGTCTTCAGGGGTCAGTTGATGCTTTCCGCCAAAGGGCATGAGCACCGTGCCGGCGCCGATGGAGGCGTCGAACCGCTCAGCCAAACCCTTCTGAGAGCAAACATTTAAGTCAGACAGGGTGTCAAGCCAGGTCTGCTTTAGGTCAGTGGCGCTCTTTTCAGCAAAATATGCCGGTGCCTGAGGAGCAGAAAGTTTAATGGTGGTGCGCTTTGTGGCACCGTTTGTATTTAAAAAGTCTCTGGAAATATCACAAATCAGCTTGCCCCGCCACTGCATTTTGAGACGAGCCTCTTCAGTTACAACGGCAACACGAGTTGCCTCCAGATTTTCTTCATGAGCCAGTTCAAAGAACTTTTGTTCATCGCTCTCGGCAATGACAACAGCCATTCTCTCCTGAGATTCGCTAATGGCAAGCTCTGTGCCGTCTAATCCGTCATATTTCTTGGGCACTTTGTCAAGGTCAATGAAAAGACCGTCAGCCAACTCGCCCACGGCAACAGAAACACCGCCGGCACCAAAATCGTTGCATCGTTTAATCAATCGTGCTGCGGCTTCCTTGCGGAACAATCTTTGCAGCTTTCTTTCCACGGGAGCATTTCCCTTTTGCACTTCAGCACCGCAGGATTCTAAGGAGTGGTCATCGTGAGCTTTCGAAGAGCCGGTGGCACCGCCGCAGCCATCACGACCGGTACGGCCGCCTAAAAGAATGATAACATCACCCGGAGCAGGACGTTCCCGCACAACGTTTTTCTTAGGTGCTGCTGCAATCACGGCACCGATTTCCATTCTCTTTGCCACATAGCCCTCATCATAAATTTCTGTTACCTGACCGGTGGCAAGACCAATCTGATTACCATAGGAGCTGTAGCCGGCAGCTGCACCGGTGGTGATTTTCCGCTGCATCAGCTTGCCCGGCAATGTTTCGGCAAGGGTTTTTCTCGGGTCGCCGGAGCCAGTGACACGCATTGCCTGATAAACATAAGACCGTCCCGACAGGGGATCACGAATGGCGCCGCCCAAACAGGTTGCAGCACCGCCGAAGGGTTCAATTTCTGTGGGATGGTTATGGGTTTCGTTTTTAAACATAATCAGCCAGGGCTCTTGTCTGCCGTCCACATCAACGGTGACCTCAATGCTGCAGGCATTAATTTCTTCTGACTGGTCAAGACGGGCAAGATATCCCTCTTTTTTCAGCTGCTTGGCACCGATGGTAGCCAAATCCATGAGGCACAGGGTTTTGTTTTTGCCAACATAAAGAGCCTCTCTGGCTGCTTGATAGTCTGCTAATGCGTCTTTCACACGTGCCGGAGCCTCAGCCAAATCCATAGCCTCAATTTCTGTTGAGAAGGTGGTGTGGCGGCAGTGGTCAGACCAATAGGTATCAATCATTCGCAGCTCCGTCAGTGAGGGGTTGCGGTTTTCAGTGTTTTTAAAATAATCACGGCAGAAGCAGAGGTCGTCAAAATCCATAGCAAAGCCATAGGTCTTCAAAAGACCTAAAAGAGCCTCTTCATCCATGGTGATGAAGCCTTCCACACAGGGCACGTCAGGGGGCAGGTCAGCAACAGCATCCAGGGTTTTGGGCTTTTCGTCAGAAACTTCTCTGGCTTCAACAGGGTTAATATAATATTTTTTTGCACTGGCAAGGTCATCGGCTGTCACATTGCCCTCTAAAACAATCACACGGGCAGTCTGCACCTTGGGGCGCTCCTGCTGGGTTAAAAGCTGCACACACTCAGCGGCAGAATCAGCACGCTGGTCGAACTGACCGGGCAGATAGGCTGTTACAAAGTAAACCGCATCCTCCGGCAAGGGGCACACCTCGTCATACACCGTGTCTACCGGCGGTTCGCTGAAAATGGAATTGCGGGCAGCGGCAAAGGCCTCGTCGGAAACACCCTGCACGTCATATCGTTGAATCACACGGACACCGGTTAAGCCTGAAAGACTTAAATTATCTTTCAAATCGTGAAACAGGTGAGTTGCTTCAACATCAAAACCTTTTTTCTTTTCTACAAAAATTCGTCTGACAGTGTTCATAATTTGCTCCTTTATTTAAAACTCGTTTAATGCGGTTAAAACGCCGTGACCGTTTTCGTCAATTCGCAAGCGGGTAACGCTCCCTGTTTTCACTTGAAAACGCCAGGAGCCCTCAATGCCCATGCCAAGAAGATGAGCCAGAATGCTTCTGATGCAGCCCAAGTGGGTCACCAGAATCACTCTGCCGTCAATGTGACGCTTAATTAAATCGTCAACAAGACGGATGTTCCGGTTAAATGCTTCTTTTGCACTTTCGCCGCCGGGAATAACAAAATCAGCCATGTCTTGTTGCCAGGCGGCATAATCTTCGGGAAACCGTAACCTGATTTCATCAACGGGAAGGTTTTCCCAAACGCCGAAGTTACGCTCTGCTAAATCCAACATGGTCTCCGCCAACATGTGGTGCGGGCGGGCAATGGCCTCTGCTGTGTCTTTTGCACGGCACAAGGGACTGGTATAAATCGCTTCCGGTTTTTCCAGGTGGAAAATCCGGGCAAGAGAATGAGCCTGCCGTTTTCCGCGTTCCGTTAAAGGAAGATCGGTTGTTCCCAAAGCAGTGGGACGCAGGTTTCCGGCTGTTTCGCCGTGCCTGATTAAAATTAATTCCAGCACAAAAAACGCCTCCTTGCAGATATATATTTTATTTTATCATATTTTGGGAAAAACCGCAAGGACTAATTGAACACAAAATAATAAATAAAGCTTTGCAGGAGAAGGCCTTCTAGATGCTCAGGATATCGGGTTGCGGGAATGCCATTCTTTTTCTTAAATCACACCACTATGGCGTGGTTTTCTTAGTCAAGACCACCCGTATAACGGGGAAAGGCCCCCTTGCCTAAAGGGGGCTGGCAGCTGATAGGCTGACTGGGGAATTTAAATCATAGAAAATAAATTCCTCCACCACCTTCGGTGGTCCCCCACCGGAATCCTCCCACCGTCTACGACGGTCCCCCTCCTTTAGGCAAGGAGGGCTTTGCGAGGGAGGCTTTTTCCCTGACCTGCTTAAAGCACGCCCGCGTTATTATTGCTCTTTGCTCGTTTATCTTTCTCCAGTAGATCTGGGGGTTTATTTCCACGTCTAAAGTCACCAATAAAATAAGCGGAACAGCCAAAGGCTGTTCCGCAAAAAAGTATTTCATAATGTAAGAAAGTTGCATTCTGTCTATTTCACCGGCAATACATACCAGAGAATGACAAAATAGTGCAAAATGCTGCCCATCAGCACAAACAAATGCCACACACCATGCATAAAAGGAATTTTGTTCAGTGCATAGAAAACCGCACCAATGGTGTATGACAATCCGCCCAGAACCAGATAAATCATGGCAGTGTGCCCCAGTGCCACTGCCATGGGACGGATGGCAATGATAATCAGCCAGCCCATAGCAATATAGCAAATCATGGAGAATTTTTTAAATTTCTCCAGGCTAACGGCGTTGAGAGTCACACCCAAAGCCGTGAAACCCCAGATAATGCCGAAAATCGTCCAACCAAAGGCGCCATTTAGGGTCACCAGCGTGAAGGGCGTGTAGGTTCCGGCAATTAGCAGAAAAATGGAGCAATGGTCAAGAATGCGAAAGACCATTTTGGCTCCGTTATGAGTCAGAGCATGGTATATGGTGGACATGGTGTACAGAATAATCAATGTTGCACCATAAATAGAGGCGGCCACAACGCCGAGAGCGCTTCCGTACAGCGCCGCCCAGACAATGGCAATCACTGTGCCTGCAACGCCCAGACCGGCCCCAAAACCATGGGTGATGGAATTGACAATTTCCTCTGCTGTTGAAGGCTTTGGCAAAAGGGCATTAGTCTTCAAAGTCAAACACCTCTCCCATGCGGCTTTTAAATTCTTCATAAACCATATCCAATTCAGCCTCGTCTTCCACCAAGGAAAGAGACTCATTTCCCTCATCATCAGTTGTCAGGGTGAAGAACAAAACTGCATCCGGCTCACCGGCGGCAATCTCTTCTTCTGTGGGAATTAAAACAACATAGGTTTCGCCGTTAAACGGAAAGGAATCAACATGCTCAAATTCATGCTCGTTTCCGTCCTCGTCCATCATGGTCACCAGAGAAATCTCTTCTTCGGGATTGGTATATTCACGGTCGCTCATTAAAAATTCCTTTCTAGCTGTAAAGCTTTATGCTTTCTAAAACTTTAACCAGCATTTCACGATATTTTGCTTCCTTTTTGCGTTCTTCTTCAACAACCTGAGCCGGTGCTTTCTGGGTGAAGCCGGGGTTGTTCAGCTTGCCCTCTACCCGCTTGATTTCAGAAAGCAGACGCTCTTTTTCTTTTTCAAGACGAGCCAGCTCTTTTTCTTTATCCACCAAATCGTCTAAGGGCAAGAAGAGCTGCGCACCTTCTACAACACAAGAAACCGCATTTGCCGGAGGAACAAAATCTTCTCCTGCCACAATGGCTTCTGATGCACTGGCAAGCTTTTCAAAGAAACCGGTGCCTTGGGCAAACACCTCAGGCTTGTCGGTTTTAATATAAACCTTTGCCTTTTTAGAGGGCGGAATGTTCATTTCGCTGCGCTGATTACGAACTGCCTTTAAAGCACCCTTCACCAGCTCCATGTCTGCCGCTTCTTTGGGGAAGTGCAGGCGGTTGTCAAATTTCGGCCACTGTGTAATCACAATGCTCTCGCCCTCGTGAGGCAGCTTTTGCCAGATTTCTTCCGTAATGAAGGGCATGAACGGATGGAGCAGCTCCAGCGCACCCGACAGCACATAAGAAAGAACATATTGTGCTGCTTTGTTGGTGGGGCAATCTTCATCATAAAGACGGGGTTTAATCAGCTCAATATACCAGTCGCAGAATTCGTCCCAAATAAAGTCATACAGCTTGCTGACGGCAATGCCCAGTTCAAAGCGGTCGAGATTATCGGTGACGGCCTGCACCACCTGGTTATATTGGTGGAGAATCCATTTATCTTCAAGAGTCAGCTGGTCTGCCTCCGGCACCTTGCGCTCATCAACCGTCAGGTTCATCAGAACAAAGCGGGATGCATTCCAGATTTTGTTAGCAAAGTTCCGGCTGGCTTCAACACGCTCATCGGAATAACGCATGTCATTACCCGGAGAGTTGCCGGTTGCCAGGGTAAACCGCAAAGCATCGGCGCCATATTTGGCAATAACCTCCAGCGGGTCAACACCGTTGCCCAGCGATTTCGACATTTTCCGACCCTGAGAATCACGAACAAGACCATGAATCAGCACGTGCTTAAAGGGCTCCTTGCCCATGTGTTCCATGGCGGAGAAAATCATTCGTGCCACCCAGAAGAAAATAATATCATAGCCGGTCACTAGCACGCTAGTGGGATAGAAATAGTCAAGGTCAGCCGTTTTTTCCGGCCATCCCAAGGTGGAGAAGGGCCAGAGAGCGGAGCTGAACCAAGTATCTAAAACGTCCTCATCCTGACGCATTGCAGCGCCGCATTTGGGGCAAACCGTTACATCCTCACGGCTGACAACGGTTTCGCCGCAGGCATCACAGTAGTAAGCCGGAATGCGGTGTCCCCACCAAAGCTGACGGGAAATGCACCAGTCGTGAACGTTTTCCATCCAGTTAATGTAGGTTTTTGAGAAACGGTCGGGCACAAAGGAAATGGTTCCGTCTTTCACAACTTCTAAGGCTTTTTCAGCCAAGGGGCCCATTTTCACGAACCACTGACGGGAGGTGATGGGCTCAACAGTGGTGCCGCAACGGTAGCACTGACCCACGTTGTGCACATGGTCTTCTGTTTTCACTAAGAAGCCCTGCTCCTCTAAGTCTTTTATCATCTGGCGGCGAGCCTCATAGCGATCAAGCCCCTGATATTTGCCGCCGTTTTCATTGATGCAGGCATTGTCATCCAGCACCTTAATAATAGGCAGATTATGGCGGACACCAACCTCAAAGTCGTTGGGGTCGTGTGCCGGTGTGATTTTCACGGCACCGGTTCCGAATTCTTTATCAACATATTCATCTGCCACAACGGGAATTTCACGACCCACCAGGGGCAGAATCAGCATTTTTCCTACTAAATGAGCATATCGCTCATCGTCGGGATGTACAGCAACAGCTGTGTCGCCCAAAAGGGTTTCAGGACGGGTGGTTGCAATCACAAAAGATTCATCGCTGTCTTTAACCGGGTAGCGAATGTGCCAGAAACAGCCGTTTTGCTCGGCATATTCCACCTCAGCGTCAGACAGTGCCGTAATACAACGAGGGCACCAGTTAATGATGCGTTCTCCTTGATAAATCAAACCTTTTTCATATAAGGTAACAAAAACCTCTTTCACGGCCTTAGACAGATTTTCGTCCATTGTGAACCGTTCACGGGTCCAGTCACAAGAGCTGCCCAGCTTTTTGAGCTGATTGATAATCCGTGTGCCGTACTGATGCTTCCAGTCCCACACACGCTGGGTGAAGGCTTCACGACCCAAATCGTAGCGAGTCAAGCCTTCTTCCTTGCGCAACTGCTCCTCCACCTTAATCTGCGTGGCAATGCCCGCATGGTCTGTGCCGGGCACCCACAGTGCGGCATAGCCTGCCATGCGCTTATAGCGAATTAAAATGTCCTGCAGCGTTTCATCCATAGCGTGACCCATGTGCAGCTGTCCGGTCACGTTCGGCGGCGGAATCACAATGGTGAAAGGCTCTTTTTCAGAGTCAATTTCCGGTGTGAAATAGCCTTTATTCACCCATTCTGCATACAGCCGGTCTTCTACCTCACCGGGATTATATATTTTATCTAATTGTTCCGACATCAACGTTACCCCCTGCAATAAATATCATCATCGCCCCTGCGATGACCAGACACATGCCAATAATTTTAACGACATATAAAAGATTTTGCTGTGAATCATCCTGAGTCTTTCCCAGCCGCGCCAGAACGGGCTTTGCCAGAAAGTTAATCAAGGCGCCCACAACAATTAAAATCCAACCTAACGTGGTCATAGGGTTTCTCCTTTCCTGTTTCCGGTTGCATATTTTTTAAACCGCTGGTTGTGGACAAAATATAAGTATAAATATGTCCCGCCTGCCAACATTGCCAGAAGGGCAGAAACGCCCAGCAGAATATTTTTTATAGCAAAGTGCATGGAGGGAATCAGCAACAGCAGCATCATAACCAAAAACAAAACCACCGTGTTTAGCTTGCCTGCGTGATTGGCCTTTACATAGGTTTTTTTGCTGTATAAGAAGATGCTGCCCAAAATCATGACAATCTCCTTTGCCATTAATAGCACTAAAAACCAAACCGGCACTAGCTTGACAGAAAACAGCGTTAAAATCACGGCCAGCTGCATGCATTTATCAGCCAGCGGGTCCATAAGCTGGCCCCAGCGGGTGCTCATATTCATCCGCCTTGCCAGATACCCGTCCAGCACGTCGGTTCCGCTTGCTAACAGGAAAATCATCGCAGAACACAGGCGCATGCCCTCCTCCTGATAGAACACAACGGCATACAGGGGCACAAGGAGCAGCCGGATGAGCGTTAACAGATTCGGCAGATTCATGTTTGGTTCACCTCCATCTTTGAAACGGGTTAACAAATTATTTTTCCACAGCCTCTTTCACTAGCGCCACAGCCTTTAAAAGAGCCTCGTCGGCTTTAGAGGCATCTTTGCCCCCTGCCTGAGCAGAATCGGGACGTCCGCCACCGCCACCACCGGCGAGCTTGGCCATTTCACGAATGATGTTTCCGGCATGAACACCGCTGGCCACAGCCTCTTTCGTTGCCATGGTAATAAAGGTGACTTTGCCACCGGAAACGTCTGCCAATGCAACAAAAGAGCAGGGCAGCTTTTCTTTCACAGAATCGCCCAAGGCACGCAGACCGTCAACGCCGGTGTTTTCCAGCTTGCCGGTAACCACGGTCACACCGCCGCATTCCACGGCAGAGTCTAAAAGTTCAGAAGCAGCATTTTTTGCCATTTTCGCCGTCAGCGCTTCCACTTGGGCGCCGGCTGCTTTTAATTCACCCTGCAAGCTTTGTGCCTTTTGAGCCACGTCACGGGGTGCACATTTCAAAACGGCAGCAGCAGAAGAGAGTTCTTCTTCAAGGCCATAAAGCTCAGAAAGAACGCCCAGACCCGTGGTGCCCTCAATTCTGCGAATGCCGGCTGCAACGCCGCTTTCGGCCAGAATCTTAAACAGACCGATTTCAGCTGTGTTTTTCACATGGCAGCCGCCGCACAGCTCCATAGAGTAGTCTCCCATGGTTACCACACGAACAACGTCGCCATATTTATCGCCAAACATTGCTGTTGCACCCAGAGATTTTGCTGCATCAATAGGCATGTTCTCCCATTTTACGGGCATGGCTTTTAGAATCGCCTGATTCACTTCCAGCTCAACAGCCTTTAAATCTTCGGGCGTGATGGGTTGTGTCAGGGTGAAGTCAAAACGCATCCGGCCGCTTTCCACCAAAGAGCCGGCCTGGCCAACCTCCTCGCCGAACCGATTTTTCAGGGCTTTTTGCAGAAGATGGGTCACACTGTGATTTCGGGAAACAGCCGCCCGATAGTCCGGGTCGACCAGTGCGGTCACGGTGTCGCCCTCTCTCAGTTCGCCTTCTGTTACTTTAATGATATGATAAAATTTGCCGTCGGCAGTCTTTTTGGTGTCTAAAACCTGGGCGGTGCCAAGCTCGCTTTTCAAAAGCCCCTTGTCACCCACCTGACCGCCGCCCTCGCCGTAAAACGGAGAAGCATCTAAAACGGCAATGCCTTCAGCATCGCTCAAGCTATCGGACTTTTCCTGACCGCAAATTAGTGCCAGAATTTTTGCATTGCAGGTCAGCTGGTCATAACCCACAAACTCAGTTTGCGGCATGGTTGCCAGCAGGTCGGCAATTTTGTCGTCCCAGCCCACATCACCAATTTTGGCTCTGGCGGCTCTGGCACGGGAGCGCTGTTTGTCCATTTCTGCAGTAAAGCCTTCCTCATCAACCGCAATGCCCTTTTCTGCCAGAATCTCACGGGTTAAGTCAATGGGGAAACCATAGGTATCATACAGCTTAAAGGCCTGCTCTCCTGAGAAAAGAGAGTTCTTTTCTGCCTCAGAGCGTTCATCAATAAAGCTGCTTAAAATGGCAAAACCGGCATCAATGGTTTGGTTGAAGCGCTCTTCTTCTAATCGAATAATGTTTTTAATCCGGTCACGGTTTTCTGAAAGCACAGGATAGGCACCGCAGGATTCATTAATAACCGTGTCGGCCAGGTCAGCCAAAAAGGTTTTGTTAATTCCCAACAGTCTGCCATGACGTGCAGCACGGCGCAAAAGCCGGCGGAGCACATAACCCCTTCCTTCGTTGGAGGGACGAACGCCGTCAGACACTAAGAACACAGTGCTTCTGATGTGGTCTGTTACCACACGGACAGAAATGTCGGTTTTCTCGTCTTTTTTATATTCCACCTTTGCCATTTCACAGATTTTCTCAGAAATTCTGTAAATGGTGTCAACATCAAACAGGGAATCAACGCCCTGCATGACGCAGGCAATGCGCTCAAGGCCCATGCCGGTATCAATATTGGGATGAGCCAGAGGCAGGTATGTGCCATCCTCCTGGCGGTCAAACTGAGTAAACACCAGATTCCAGAATTCAACGAATCTGTCACATTCACAGCCCACACGGCAATCGGGCGAGCCGCAGCCGTTCTCCGGACCACGGTCGAAATAAAGCTCTGAACAGGGGCCGCAGGGGCCGGTGCCGATTTCCCAGAAGTTGTCCTCCTTGCCCATGCGCACAATGCGGTCAGGTGCAACGCCCACCTCTTTTGTCCAGATGTCGAAAGCCTCGTCATCTTCCTCATAAATGGTGACCCACAGCTTATCTACAGGAATTTCCAGCACCTTTGTGACAAATTCCCATGCCCAGGCGGTTGCCTCGTGTTTAAAATAGTCGCCAAAAGAGAAGTTGCCAAGCATTTCAAAGAAAGTGCCATGGCGGGCAGTTTTTCCCACACGCTCAATGTCAGGCGTGCGAATGCATTTCTGGCAAGTGGTCACCCGCTTGCTGGGCGGGGTTTGTCTGCCGGTGAAATAAGGCTTTAGGGGAGCCATGCCGGCGTTTATGAGCAGCAGGCTGGGGTCATTTTCAGGCACCAGCGAAAAGCTCGGCATTCTGTAATGCCCCTTTTCCTCAAAAAAAGCTAAATATTTTTCCCTGATTTCATTCAGTCCCAGCTTTTGCACAACAATCTTCCTCTCAAATGTATATACTTGAAATATAATTTTATCATAATTGCGGCGTCAAATCAATAGTTTTTCAAAGAAAAATAGAACAAACTCCGCTATGCAGAGCTTGTTCAAATTTCAAAAAAATCTTTTCGGCGCAAAAAAGATGCATCTTATTTAAATTTGTTGCCAGTCGGGGGAGTAACACTTTACAATGGCTGGCAGAATCCGCACCCCTGACAATCGCTGATTTTTCCGTCAAACACCAGCGAAATGGTGGAGAACAGCTCCCTGTTTTGAATGTGTTTGCGGTTGTGAAGAATAATTTTTTCCGGCGCCAGGGTGATTAACACGCTGATTAACAAGTCATCATAGGCCTCTTCTGTTAAAAGGACCTCTCCCTCTAAAAAATCGGCGAAGCAGCGGGCGGTAATGTCTTCTCCGTCTTCGTCAATCAGGGTGTAGCCGCCGCTTTCCTGAACCAGAACATGCACCAGCTTGGGCCTTGGCTGCTGAATGTTGACAAAATATTTTAAAAGACCGATAAACTCATCATATTCTTTTTGGGTAACATATTGTTCCACCAACCGTTCTGCCAAGGCAACCAGCAAAACCTCATATTCTTTCAGGCGAAAGGCCACAAAGCCATCCATGAGCATGGTGGTGTCTTCCTTTAAGTAGTCATAAACACTGAGCAAAACCGACTGCTTGCGGGCTTGATATCCAACCTCAGGGTCATCTCCTAACAGTTCTGTGTTTTTGAGAATCTCCCGCCTGCCGGCAGGGGAAAGGTCCCGGTGCCGCTCCTCTAAAATCCGCTTCAGCAAACGGGTTTCATAGCGGTCAATGATATATTCTGCCACAACGTTCACATATTGGTCTAAAACAAACAGGTCATCTGATGCGTCAAAATAAATATAGGTTATGGCGCTAGAGTCTTCATCTTTAGAAACAGAAATGGGAAACACACATTCAGGGTGATTATATAAACGTGACTGAATCAGATTGATGTCTCCGTTCACGCCCAGTGTGATTCGGTCAAACAAATGGGTTCACTCCTTCAGAAAACAAGATACACAATGTATTATACTCGAATTTCACAACTCTATACAGAGAAGTGTGCCAATGTCTGTCAAGGGCCGTCCGGGAATTTCGCAAACGTTAAAGCCGCCATCTAAAATAAATTGCCGAATGGCCGAGCCGTCAGGATGGGTGTTTAAATCGCCGAAAAAAGCCACGGTGTTACCCTCTAGCAATCCCGAAGCACCGCCGAGAAAACCATAGTCATAACCGGGAAGCGCAACATAGCCGGGGCGAATGAAAAGAACAGTGAAACCGGCGGCTTTTGCGGCGTGGTAAACAGAGGGGTCTGCCGTTATCAGACGGTCGCCAAACAGAACCGTTGAGCAGCGGGCATACCCCTGATTGACGTTGCAGCAATGAATGTTTTTCTTCTCCAAATAGTCCAAAATCACAGGATCAACGCTGTTTTTCCGTGCAAAGGCATGCGTAGCCGTGCTCAGTACATTATATGCAACATCATGAGGATAGTCACATCCCAAGGCGGATTTTCCTTGTACCAAACAGACGCCATAAGGCGACAAAAGCCGATGGTAAGCTTTAAAAACCTCAGGCGCACAAATCAAACGCCCCGAACCTGCAAAAAATAGCACCATATCGGGATGGCAGGCAACAGGGTGGGCTAAGCTGTGGCAAGGAACTGTGGGCAGAATGGTCCGACAGGCGCCAAAGGCGGCATGAATCTCTTTAAAATATCGGCAGTCTGCCAGGTAAATATACATATAAAAAGCCTCCGAAAATTTCTCTTGTTCCCCTTGTAAGTTCAGGATAAAATTAGTATAATATAGGTAAATGAAAATGTCAACGAAAGGAGCATACCCATGGTATATGTATTTTTCGCAGAGGGCTTTGAAGAAATTGAGGCAATCAGTGTGGTGGATATTGTCAGACGATGCGGCCTTGCAGTTAAAATGGTTTCTATCGGTGATTCGTTGCAGGTTACCGGTGCTCACAGCATTCCTGTTGTTGCCGATTGCTTTTTAACAGAGGTTGATTTAAAAGAGGCACAGGCTCTGGTGCTTCCCGGTGGACTGCCCGGCTCAGACAATTTGCAAAACTGCCTGCCCTTAAAGGAACTGCTATTGGCAGCTGCCAAAGAGGGTAAAATTGTGGCAGCGGTGTGTGCAGCGCCGAAAATTCTAGGTGCCTTCGGTTTAACGGCAGGCAGGCGTGCCACCTGCTATCCCGGCTATGAGGGAGAGCTTTTAGGAGCAACACCTGTAGATGACCCTGTGGTTTGTGACGGCCATCTCATCACCTCCCGTGGGGCCGGCACAGCAGCAGCTTTTGCTTTTGCCATTGCCGAGGCCTTGGGGAAAGACCCGAAGCCAGTTCGCAGCGGCATGCTGTATGACCTTTAAAAAACTACAATCGTTAGGATGTATTTTGTAAAACCTATTGATAAATGCGGGGAAAAAAGGTATAATGAAGTGTATATATTGTAAAAAAGTTGTTGGAGGTGTGTTATAACATGTTACAGGTTTTTGCAGAACCGGTTGCAGAAAACGTGCAGGGAGCCGCTCAAAGCGGAGGTCTAATGGGATTGCTTGTTAGCCTTTTCCCTTTTATTCTCATGATTGCTGTATTCTATTTTATTCTTATCAGACCCCAGCGGAAAAAAGATAAGGAAAACAGAGAAATGCTGTCGAATTTAAAGGTTGGCGATAAGATTACCACCATCGGCGGTATTGTTGGAACCATTGCAAAAATTAAGGATGAAAAAATCGTCATTGAAACCGGAACCAGCACGGAAAAGCATCTCATGATGCTGGAGCGTTGGGCCGTGAGAAGTGTGGAAAAACCCATTTCGGCTGACTGAGACTTGAGCCTGTCATAAAAAATCTTTTCCGGGCATAGAATGTAACAACATTGCATGCCGGGAGGAATTTTATGTATAGCGAAAAGCAGATGAAGGAAAGCGGCACATTAAGGTCGGGACTTGCCGGCTTTGGAAAAGCGGTACTCATGGCTTTGGGCTTTACCTTGGTGATATTTTTTCTGTTTGCCCTGCTGCTAACCTACACAAATTTAACAGAGGGCTCCATTCCCTTTATTGCCACGATAACCGTTGTTTTAAGCGTTATGCTGGCGGGCATCGTTTCTGCCAAGACAGGAAAAAGCCGGGGATATTTAAACGGAGCGCTGACAGGTGTTTTATATGTCCTGCTTCTATATCTGGTTTCCATGCTGATTTTCGGCGGAATGTATTTTAACACCTACATACCGGTGCTGCTGGCCATTGGCGTGTTTGGCGGTGCTGTTGGCGGAATTATTGGTATTAATATGTCCGTTAAAAACAAAAGACGTTAAGGAGGAAACACAATGAAACATATTAAAACTCTCACAAAAGGAACTTTAAAGGAAAGCGCTAAAAAAGGTGGCTGCGGCGAATGTCAAACATCCTGCCAGTCTGCCTGCAAAACCTCTTGCACAGTTGCAAACCAGAAGTGCGAAAGAGCGTAAGAAAAAGTCAGAAAAGCAGGGCTGGAAATCCGGTCTTGCTTTTTTCTTTGTGTTTGAACCGGGAAACAAATCCCTTAAAATGAAAGGAAAAAAACATGGTACATAGCTTTAGCATGAACGGAACGCAGCTCGTGATGGACTCCAATAGCGGTGCTGTGTCTATAATTGATGAAATCACCTATGCGCTTTTGCAGGCACTGGCAGGCAGAGAGCCGGAGGAGGTCATGCCTCAGGATGTGCAGGACAAGCTCGCCGGCTATTCAGCCGAGGCTGTCAGCGAGGTTTGGCAGGAGCTTTTGGAGTTAAAAAAAGAGGGAATTCTCTTTGCCGATGACCCCTATGAGGAGATTGCTGCCAGCCGTCCCAATCGGGACTCTGTGGTAAAGGCTATGTGCCTTCACGTGGCTCACGACTGCAATCTGCGCTGTCGCTATTGTTTTGCTGAAACCGGCAGCTATGAAGGACCCCGTGGTCTTATGAGCGCAGAGGTGGGCAAACAAGCCATTGACTATTTGGTGCAGGCTTCCGGCCACCGCAAAAATTTGGAGATTGACTTTTTTGGCGGAGAACCCCTTCTCAATTTCGATGTAGTGAAAGAAATTGTGACCTATGCCAGAAGCATTGAGGAAGAAACCGGCAAGAACTTCCGGTTTACCATCACCACCAACGGCGTGCTTCTAGACGAGGCAAAAAAACAGTATATCAATGAGGAAATGGGCAATGTGGTTCTGTCTATTGACGGCAGAAAAGAGGTAAACGATGCCATGCGTTGCCGAATTGACGGCAGCGGTAGCTATGATACCATTGTGGGTAAATTTCAGGACATGGCAGAGTCACGGAATCAAGATAATTACTATGTTCGTGGCACCTTCACCAGAAAAAATCTGGATTTTAAAGAAGATGTGCTCCATCTGGCAGATTTAGGCTTCAAGCAAATCTCTGTTGAGCCTGTGGTGGCTTCTCCTGAGATGGATTACATGCTCCGTGAGGAGGATTTGCCTGTTTTATTTGAGCAGTATGAATCTCTGGCGGCAGAATATGTTAAGCGCAAGCAGGCGGGCAACGGCTTTCAGTTCTTCCACTTCATGGTGGACCTCTCCGGCGGCCCCTGTATTTTAAAGCGGCTCACCGGCTGCGGTGCGGGGCATGAATATGTGGCAGTATCGCCGGATGGGGATATTTACCCCTGCCACCAGTTTGTGGGCGACGAGTCTATGAAATTGGGGAACGTCAGCCAGCCTGGCTTGAATCAGGAGATTAGCAAAACCTTCCGTGAATCAAATGTATACACAAAGCCTGCCTGCAAGGACTGCTTTGCAAAGTTCTATTGCAGCGGCGGATGTCCGGCCAATGCCGTGCAGTATGGCGGCGGCATCAATCAGCCTTTAAAGCTTTCCTGCGAGTTAATGCGCAAGCGTTTAGAGTGTGCCATTTATTGCACAGCCATGCAGATGCAGGCAGAAGAATAAAAAATGGAAAAGTAGGTGTGAAAATGCAGGCTGGTGACAGAGCAACAGTAACAATAGCTTCCGTGGCTGCCGGCGGTGATGGGGTTGCAAGGCTGAATGGCATGGCGGTTTTTGTGCCCGGCACCTGCCCCGGCGAGGTGGCAGAAATTGAGCTTGTGCATGTAAAATCCGGCTGTGCATTTGGTCGGGTTTTGAGAATTTTAGAACCGTCAAAGAACCGGCGGATAGATTTTTGTGCCACGGCCGGCCGTTGCGGCGGCTGTGATTTGGCTCACATGGCATATCAAGAGCAGCTTGCCGTTAAGCGGCAGATTGTGGCAGATGCCTTAGAGCGCATTGGCGGCTTTCAGGGTGTGGAGGTAGAGGAAACCCTGGCATCACCCCGACCGGAGCGCTATCGAAACAAAATGGTGTTTCCTCTGGGAACAGATAAAGCGGGTCAGCCTGCCGGCGGGTTTTATGCTGTGGGCAGTCATGAGTTGGTGCCTTTATCTGATTGCCGGCAGGGGCATCAGGCTGTGTCTTTGTGGCTTAAAGAAGTGCTGGCCTTTCTGCGGGAGGAAGGCATTTCTGTTTATCAGGAAAAGACCCGTCGTGGCGTTGCCCGACGGGTGTTTGTGCGTTTGGCAGAGGGCACCCGTGAGGCCATGGTTGTGCTGACCGTGAATGCCGAAGGGATTCCTCATCCCGAAAAGCTGGTGGAGCGGCTATTGTCGATTAAGAGTGATTATCAGCTTGCCGGCATTTTGCTGAACATTCATAAAACGCCAGATAATTTGCTGTTAGGCAAAAAAAGCCAGGTGCTCTATGGCAGAGATTATATTGAAGATGTGCTGGGCGGCCTGAGATTTCGCATTTCAGCCCACAGCTTTTATCAGATTAACGCACCCCAAACAGAGCGGCTATATAACACGGCGCTGTCTCTGGCCGACCTTTCCGGCAACGAAACAGTGCTGGACTTATATTGCGGCATCGGCACCATTTCTCTGTTTGCCGCAGGTTGTGCCGGTCGGGTCATTGGTGTTGAAGTGGTGCCTCAGGCGATTGAAAACGCAAAAGAAAACGCACAGAGAAATGGCATTTCTAATGTGGAATTTTTGCTTGGCAAGGCAGAGGAAATTGCGCCCCGCCTTGTGGCAGAAAAACCGGAAGCGGTGTTTTTAGACCCGCCTCGCAAGGGCGCAGAGCGTAGTGCGCTAGAGGCCGTTCTCACCATGGCACCGCCCAAAATCGTGTATATCTCTTGCAACCCTGCAACCCTGGCCCGTGATGCAAAATTTCTTTGTGAAAACGGTTATCAACTCACAACAGCTATTCCTGTGGACATGTTTCCAAACACAAGCCATGTTGAGTGCTGTGTGCTACTATGTCGCACATAGCACTCATCGATATAAATCTCTTACAAGATTTACGAAATATCCTAAAGGATTCGATATGTGCTGACGCACTCGATATGTTGCCTTGCGGCACGAGAATTTATATCATTGAAAAAATAAAATTTACAAAAAGACGGTGCTGCATTTCGCAGCACCGTCTTAGTTGTATACCGAAAACCCCGCGATAGTCGCGTGGTTCAATAAAGGTTAACCGATGAACAAAATTAAAACACTATGAACATAAGTAAGGTTAGTTGCATAGTGTAAATGAGAAATTTAGCAAAAAGTTTTAATGAGAAAAGCCTCCCTTGTGTAAAGGGAGGTGGGTTTGCGTAGCAAACT
>JAZSAS010000058.1:0-15788 GCA_045602005.1 Clostridia bacterium | reverse complement strand
CAATTTCAACAAGGTTTGCCATTATACAAAAAATGAGCCTTGTGAACGAAAGTTCACAAGGCTCATTTGATATTTTATTTTGCCTTTTGTATTATATCTGGGTTTGCCCCAAGACATATGTTCTTTTATCTTATTTTGCGTTAATCACTGCCTGAGCCGCTGCCAGTCTTGCAATGGGCACACGGAAGGGTGAGCAGGAAACGTAATCCAGACCAATCTGATTACAAAATTCAACGCTGGAAGGATCGCCGCCGTGCTCGCCGCAGATACCAACATGCAGCTTGGGATTAACCGGTTTGCCCAACTTGATAGCCATTTCCATCAGTTTGCCTACACCGGTCTGATCCAGCTTAGCAAAGGGATCGTTCTCGAAAATCTTAGCATCGTAATATGCGTTTAAGAACTTACCTGCATCATCACGGGAGAAACCATATGCCATCTGGGTCAGGTCATTAGTACCGAAGCAGAAGAAGTCAGCTTCAGCTGCAATTTCATCAGCTGTCAGAGCCGCTCTGGGAATCTCAATCATGGTACCAACTTCATATGCCAAGGAGCTGCCGGCAGCTGCAATTTCAGCATCTGCAGTTTCAACAACAACCTTCTTCACATACTTCAGCTCTTTCACATCGCCAACCAACGGAATCATGATTTCAGGAGCAACTTTCCAATCAGGATGAGCCTTCTGAACGTTGATTGCCGCACGGATAACAGCCTTTGTCTGCATCTTAGCAATTTCAGGATATGTAACAGCCAGACGGCAGCCACGGTGACCCATCATGGGGTTGAACTCATGGAGAGAATCGATGATTGCCTTAATCTGGTCAACAGTTTTGCCCTGAGCATCTGCCAGCTTCTTGATGTCTTCCTCAGTGGTGGGAACGAACTCATGGAGCGGCGGATCTAAGAAGCGGATGGTAACCGGATGACCCTCTAATGCTTCATATAATTTCTCGAAATCACCCTGCTGAACCGGCAGAATCTTTTCAAGAGCAACTTCTCTTTCCTCAACGGTGTCAGAGCAAATCATTTCACGGAAAGCGTCAATTCTGTCGCCCTCGAAGAACATGTGCTCAGTACGGCAGAGGCCGATACCTTCTGCGCCCAGCTCACGTGCCTTTTTAGCATCAGCCGGTGTGTCAGCATTGGTTCTAACCTTCAGTTTTCTATATTTATCTGCCCAATCCATGATTCTTCCAAATTCACCGGAAATGGAAGCATCAACTGTGGGAATCAGGCCGTCATATATGCAACCTGTGGAACCATCTAAGGAGATGCAATCGCCCTCAACATAGGTCTTGCCGCCAAGAACGAACTTCTTGTTTTCTTCATCCATGTTGATTTCAGAGCAACCGGATACACAGCAGGTACCCATACCACGGGCAACAACGGCTGCATGAGAGGTCATACCGCCACGAACCGTCAAAATACCCTGAGCAGCTTTCATGCCCTCAATGTCTTCAGGAGAGGTTTCCAGACGAACCAGAACAACCTTTTCGCCCTTTGCCGCCCATTCCTTAGCATCCTCTGCGGTGAACACAATTTTACCGCAAGCAGCGCCTGGAGATGCAGCCAGTGCACGAGCCATAGGCTGTGCAGACTTCAGTGCAGCAGCATCAAACTGGGGATGCAACAGTGTGTCTAAGTTTCTGGGGTCAATCATGGCAACTGCCTTTTCCTCAGAAATCATACCCTCATCAACTAAATCGCAGGCAATTTTCAGAGCAGCCTTAGCTGTTCTCTTACCGTTACGGGTCTGGAGCATATACAGCTTTTTGTCTTCAATGGTGAACTCCATGTCCTGCATGTCACGGTAGTGGTCTTCCAGTGTATTGCAAATGGTAATGAACTGATCATATACTTCAGGCATAACCTCTTTTAACTGGTCAATCTTCTGGGGTGTACGCACACCGGCAACAACGTCTTCGCCCTGTGCATTCATTAAGAATTCACCCATCAAATGCTTTTCGCCGGTTGCCGGGTCACGGGTAAAAGCAACACCGGTACCGGAGGTATCGCCCATGTTACCGAATACCATCATCTGCACGTTAACGGCAGTACCGCAGGAATAAGGAATGTCATTATCACGACGGTAAACGTTTGCACGGGGATTGTCCCAAGAACGGAATGCGGCTTCAATAGCACCCATCAGCTGTTCTTTGGGGTCAGACGGGAAGTCAAAGCCTTTTTCATTTTTAAATTCTGCTTTAAACTGTGCAGCCAGTTCAGCCAGGTCTTCTGCTGTCAGCTCAACGTCCTGAGTAACGCCTTTTTCTTCCTTCATTTTGTCGATGAGCTCTTCAAAATACTTTTTGCCGACGCCCATAACAACATCAGAATACATCTGAATGAATCTTCTGTAGCAGTCCCAAGCCCAACGGGGATTACCCTTTTTAGAAAGAGTATCAACAACTTCTTCGTTAAGACCCAGATTCAAAATGGTGTCCATCATGCCGGGCATAGAAGCTCTTGCACCGGAACGAACTGATACCAAAAGAGGATTTTCTAAATCGCCGAATTTCTTACCGGTGATTTCTTCCATTTTTGTGATGGCAACCATGATTTCAGCCTTGATATCATCATTGATATTTCTGCCATCTTCATAATACTGTGTGCAGGCTTCTGTAGAAATGGTGAAGCCCTGGGGAATCGGCAGACCAAGCTTTGTCATTTCAGCCAGGTTTGCACCCTTGCCGCCCAGCAGATTTCTCATGCTGGCGTCCCCTTCACTAAATAAGTAAACATACTTTTTGCTCATAGGTTTCCCTCCTGTAAAAAATAAATCATAAAGGTATAATTCCTGAATTTGCACTTAACCTTTAACATTATAACACAAAAATTACCACTTGTAAACCGCTTTTTAAAATTTTATTCTTAATTGAATGAATGATATGGTATAAATTTGTATTGAAATACAAAAAACTAACAGAAAAAACGGAAGGAATAAATAGAATGCAGAAGTTTAAGGATTTATATGTAACTCTCACCAAGGCCGCATTGCAAAATCAATTGGACGAAGCCATTAAGCGTCTGGAGAACGGTGATTTTGACAGTCATCATCTGGATTGCCTGTTGAATCCGGAAGAAAATCCGCCTATTTGGGCCGCTGACAACTGCACCTGTGGTGAGGAGGAATGCACCTGCACAAATTCCTGTTTGTTTGATGCACTTTACAAAAACGAAAAGGGCGAACTTAAAATTGATGAAAACGCCTGTCTTGCCTGTGGTGACTGTCTTGATGCCTGCCGCATAAAACGTTTGACTGATGCAAAGCAAACGCTGCCCATGCTAAAAGAGATCCACGACGGCAAACGGCCGGTTTATGCCATGATTGCCCCTGCCTTTATCGGTCAATTCAGCCGTGAGGTAACACCAGGTCGATTACGTACCGCCTTTAAGCAACTTGGGTTTGAGGGCATGGTGGAGGTGGCTCTCTTTGCTGATATTCTCACATTGAAAGAAGCCCTGGAATTTGACAGAGCCGTTCAAAAAGAATCAGATTTTATGCTCACCAGCTGTTGCTGCCCTGTTTGGCTATCCATGTGCCGCAAGGCAGGTCTCATGGAATACATTCCCGGTTCCGTCTCACCCATGGTTGCCTGCGGACGTGGCATCAAGCGGCTGCACCCCGATGCAGTAACGGTTTTCATTGGTCCCTGCATTGCAAAAAAAGCAGAAGCAAAAGAGCCGGATGTTTGTGATGCCGTGGATTACGTGCTCACCTTTCAGGAAATTCAAGATGTGTTTGATTTTGCTGGTTTAGACCTGGCCACCTTGCCCGAAGATTCACGGGAACACTCCTCTACTGCAGGTCGGATTTATGCCTATTCCGGCGGTGTCAGCCAGGCTGTTCACGGTTGTCTGGAGCGACTGCGACCCAACCGCATTGTGCCGCTCACCTCAGAGTGCGCCGATGGTGTTCAGGGGTGTCGCGAACTGATTAACCGGGTTCTTTCAGGTGAAATCTCTGCCAACTTTATTGAGGGAATGGGGTGTCAAGGCGGTTGTGTGGGCGGCCCAAAGGTCTTAATTGAGCATGCAGATGGCAAGGAGCATGTGCAAGACTACGGAACAAAGGCCACCTATGCCTCTCCCGCTGAAAATCCTTACGTAATTGAGCTTTTGCACCGTCTTGGTTACGCCACGGTTGAAGAGCTTTTGGAAAAAGACGATTTGTTCACTCGTCACTTTTCAGGTGCCCCTGCACACAAATAGAAAAAAGGTGTATAGGTGTTAACCTTTTCACAAACAACAAATCTAATTGGTAAAAAAGGCTTTATAACCGCATCAAATACAGCTGTAAAGGAAAACGCCTTTGCACAAAATAACACATGGTTGAAATGATATTTTTAGAAAAGACCCATATTTTTTTATTCCAAAAGTACCTTGGTAATATAAGACAAAAACACGGATATCCTATGGGACATCCGTGTTTTTGTTATTCATCGATTAGTCTTATAGCAAAATGATTTCTTATGTCTATGCATCAACAGTTTCTGCTATAACAACCTCTTCCTTTTTCGATTTTTTACAGTCCTTTTTCTTGAAAAATTCCATCGCCTTGTCAAGCAAACTTGGAACTTTCTCAATTAAATCGTCTACCGGAGAGGAGGTTTTCTCAATGGGCATAAGACGAATCTGTCCCTGACCAACCACCATAAAGGCCACCGGCTCAATCACTGCACCACCGCCGGAACCTCCACCGAAATTCGCATTGGCCTCCGGTGCCAGCTGTGACCGTTCACCGAACTCACTGCCGCCCGCGCCAAAACCGAAGGATACCTTCGAAATGGGAATAATCACCGTTCCATCCGGCGCATTGACTGCATTGCCAACAATTGTGTTCACATCAACCATTTCCTTGATACTGCTCATGGCGGTTTCCATTAAACCTTTGATAGGATGCTCTGCCATTTCATAACACCGTCCTTTTTAAATTTCTGTTGTAATATGACTCTTCACTAATTTGACCAGTTTAATAATTTTTAATACGAATCGAATCGCATCAAACAGGGTAAAGCTAAAGGTGCCCTTCATATGTATGCACATACATGCCTTTTGAAAATCCGGATACACCTTTAAGGTTTTTTTCTGAACACCCAACGCAGAATCTAAAACCTTTAAAATCAGCGTGCTGGCTGTCCAAATGCCGGCGTTTAACATGCCGGTGGTTACGGGATTATTGGTGCCATAGTGAACGGTAAAGTAAAGTTCCTTGCAGGCAAACCGTTCCTTGATTTGCCGGAATACTGCACGAAACTCCTCCTCCACCTCACGATAAGCACGATATAACTCCTTGCCATAGGCAATATATTTTTTGGGGGATAAGGATTTCTTTTCCTCTTTCTCTGCATCTTGTGTTTTCGGTTCCTCCTGACGCTCCAAGGGAACCCGAAAAGAAAAAGGAATTCCTAAAAGTCTGCATCGAATCTTTAGAGCCTGCTCTTTATTTTCCAACAAATAATCCACACCCAACACTGTCGGGATGAATAACAGCAGCAGAGCAAGCAGAGCCAGTCCGCCTAAAATGGAAAAAAGCAGCAACATAGCACCACCTCAATCCTCATAACTATCCATAGTGTCTCCAGATTCTTCCTCATTTATACTAACCGGCTCCGGGTCCGGCAAACCGGAAAGAGAGGAAAGGCCAAAGGAACGCAAAAATTCCTGAGTCGTCACATATAAAATCGGGCGACCTGGAGCATCTAACCTTCCATGCTCCTCGATGAGACCTCGTTCAATCAGCTTGTTCACCGGACCATCAGAATTCACACCCCGAATGAATTCAATGCTGGAGCGTGTCACCGGCTGATGGTAGGCTACCACTGCCAAGGTTTCCAGTGCCGCCGGAGATAGGTTTTGCCGCCTTTTCGGCTCTTTCAGCTTTTGAATGTAGGGAAAAAATGCTTCTGCTGTGCAAAGCTGATAGCAATCCTCCAACAATAGCACCTGAAGACCACGGTCATGCTCCCTATATTCCTGATTCAGCTGCTGGGCAGCTTGTTCCACATCTGCCTCTGAAACCTCCATGATTTCGGCCAGCTGTTCTTTAGATACACTATCCCCTGCTGCAAATAAAATGCTTTCTAAAAGACTGCAAGGATTAAAATTCATTGGTAATCTCCCCGTCTTTAATTTGTGTTAGGTAAATTTCATCTCCCTGAATATCTGCTATCACCAGATTCAAACGAATCATTTCCAGAATAATTAAAAAAGAAACCACGATTTTAGGGCGGGAATCAAGACCGGAAAAAACCTGCTTAAAGGCCACACGTTCTCCGCCTTTCAGTCTGGTTTTAATATAAGAAACGCAATGAGCAGACGAAACCTGTTCCCGGCCACCAATGCCCGCAAAAGCAGATTTCGAGGGTGGTTCTTTCCGCTGGGTTTTAATCAGCACATCAGACAGTGCTGCAATGAGCTGCTCCACATCAAAGGCTTGGTTACTGTAATCAGGCGGTGCCTCTGCAATGACATCGGGTTTTTTAAAAAACAAAAACCGTCCTTCGCCTTCGTGTTCCTTTAAAAATCCCGCTGCCTGCTTCATTCGCTGATATGCCACCAGCCTGTCCGCCAGATTTTGGCGGGGGTCCTCCTCTTCTTCCTCATGACGAGGTAGCAGCATTCGTGATTTTATTTGCAAAAGTTCTGATGCCATGATTAAAAACTCGCTGGAAAGCTCCATGTCAAAAGACTGCATTTTCTCCAGATATTCCATATACTGTGCCGTAATTTTTTCAATGGGAATATCATAAATGCTAACCTTGTTTTTCTTTAAAAGGTGCAGAAGAAGCTCTAGTGGCCCTTCAAATGCCTCCAATGTAAATTGCAATGCTTCCATCACACACCGCCCACTAAAAAGGAAAGGATTTGAAACACCCACGAGCCCAAAGTGCCGATAATTGGGTTCAAAACGCCCAAACCCAATGCCACAATCAGAATAAGCCATCCCAAATGTTGATAGCGCATGATGTCATAATAGAGTCTTGGCGGCAGAAGAGGCAGAAAAATTTTTGAGCCATCAAGGGGAGGAACAGGAAGCAGGTTGAAAACACCCAGACCAATGTTTAACATAATGATATTGCTCAGCATATTAACGGTAAGCTCCGCATAAAAATTGCCATAATACAAAAGGTTTGCCATTGATAACAATTTGAAAATCAAAAGCCCCAAAAATGCCAGAACAAAGTTTGAAACAGGACCGGCAAGCGATGTCAGCACCATGTCTCGTTTCGGCTTTTTAAAGTAAGCCAGGTTAACCATCACGGGCTTTGCCCAACCAAAGCCGAACACCAAAAGACACAAAGCCCCCACCGGGTCAATGTGACGCAGCGGGTTCAAAGAAAGCCTGCCCATAGACTTTGCCGTTTTATCACCCAGTAAGTACGCTGCATAGCCATGACACATTTCATGCACAGAAATGGCTAGAAGCACAGCCACAGCACGAATCAAAATTTCAATTATATTAAAATGACTCAACCTGAACAAATCATCACGTCCTGCTTAGTAAAAATCCATTCTATTATATATTATACAATATATTGTGTTTTCTGTAAAGTCCTGACACATAAAATTAACAATATTTCTTAAAATTCTATGCCGTTTTGCTCATTTAGAAAAATAAAACACTTGATTTGAAATGAAAATAGGAAAACCGGGCATAGACCCATGTCAATGCCCGGCTGCTTTTGCTATTTTTTGAACAAAGTTCAGTGCAAAAGTCGGTTATTTTCTGTTATTAATCAGAGTGATTTCCATTATGAGTTGTTACGACCGAGAAACGGAACGTTCCGCCATCTCAATCGCTTTTGTTACCATGTTGCCACAGTCACGGGACGATACGTCCCCCCAACCGCCATTTTGCTTGACAGTTTCATAAACACCAAGCTCTTTTGCGATTTCTTCTTTTAACTGATTGGACATGATTGAACGCTTGCTCACTTTTTTACACTCCTTAGATTAACTGCAGCCGTTTCTTTCGGCTACACTTCTATTATGACCGCTATACAGACAGAATACACATCCAATTTTTTGAAAAAATTAAACTGTTAAAATACCGTTTTCTGATTCCAGCAGCATGAGAATCTGCTCTTCCTGACCGGTTTGGGTATTAAGATAAACCAGAAAATTTTTGTCTTTATAGGTGCCCTTGCATTCATAACAAAGCACCTCACGCATGCTGTCTAAGGGAATCATGGCAAGACTGATGCTATCTACCGACAGGTGGCTGTTTAGGTGCTGACGTGCCTCCTCCGGGGTTAGTCCCCCTTCAGGAATTTCACGTATTTTATGATTCATGAGATACCCCTTAGACTCATAGCCAATGATTTCACCATTGTCCAGTGCCACCTTCACTTTAATTAGGTCAGAATAGAGCACCACACCATTTTGAATAGCAGCATAGTTAATGGTTGCCATGTTGTCATTGGTTTCATAATAACTGCTTTTCATGTTATAAAAACCTTGTTTACGCAAAAAGCTCTCCGCCTGTTTCATTGCTTCGTCAATTCCCAGATTGCTCCGGCTTATGCTGCGGTTGTCAAGCATATAAAGAACATAACCGCCCTGACGTGTCACACTAATGGTAATTTGTCTGTCATCTGGGCCTGAAGCCGTAAAATTATAGGTGGGAATAACGCCGCCGCCATCGTCACTGTCCTGAAGATTCACCGCCCGGCTTTCGCCCAAAAATGAAACCGCAATGCTTCGGGCCTCTTCACGGTTGAATGTTGCCTTTCCCTCCAGCATCACAGGAGATAAGGTTTCAATGTGTTCAGAAAAAGGACCGTCATAAATCAAAGAAGGATAATCTTGAAAAGATTTTTCCAGACTTTCCATGCCGCTACCAATACTGATTTCGCCTTCTGCATAAGCGGTCATCATGCCGGCAGTGGTACCAAATGTCACTTGTCCGGCATTCAGCCTCGTCTGCATCTGCTCCAGTTGGTCACTGACAGACTCCGCATGGTCAGACAGCTTCTCTAAATTCTCAAATTCCTCCTGAGTAATTTCGCCGGCACTAATCACCTTTGATGATAAATAGGAGGTATAATCCCCCACTTGCGATAAAAACTTTGAAGTGCCGGATAAGTCCAGTTCTGAAACCGGCAACAAGGCAAGATTGGCTTTGGCCGCAGCTGACTGCATAAAAATATCCGAAGATATAGATGACATCTGCACCGGTGTAGATGCCAGCATAGATTTCTTTAACAGCACGTCCACATCTTTCACATAATCCGTCATTTCATGAAAGGCATGAACGTACTGATTCTCAACTGCCAGCGCCAAATCATTAGCACGTTTAAACTGGTAAATACCCACCACCGACAGAATAAGCAGAAGTGAAATCACTATTGCAATAATTGTATTATATCGGGTTTTTCTTCTTTTTAATTCCATTGTTCTCTCCTCTTATTTTGCAAAACGATGATTACCGATTACCCGCACAACCTCACGGGAATAAATCCACTGGTTTGTGGTTTTTCTTGGGTTATAATAGTAAACGGCACCGTTCGATGGATCCCAGCCATTCATTGCATCTCGACACGCTTTATAAACAGTGCTGTTTTCACTGATTGGAACATTGATTTGCCCGTCAACCGTGGCAGTAAACGCTCTTGGCTGATAAATCACGCCGGAGATAGTATTGGGAAAAGAGGGGTGTTTCACCCTGTTTAAGATCACCGCTGCCACCGCAACCTGCCCCTCATAGGGCTCACCCCGTGCCTCGCCGTTGACGCATCGTGCCAAAAGTTGAATGTCATTGGAGCTGGCATCTATGGCATAACCGGCATAAAACGGTGTGTCGCCTCCATAATACACGACACACAAAACAAACAGAAACACAAAGCTCAGTCCTAAAGCCAAAAATGGTTTTTTCTTCATATAAACCTCCCTAAAAAAATGAATCTCTTGATAAAAACATTCTTTGATTTTGTCTTAGTTTTTGCAAAATATTGAAAAATATGCATGACAATGAAAATTTTTACAGATTTTTATTGTGCAAAATGCACAAAAAAGAATTTCCAATATCAGACATTTCGGCAAAAATTATTTTTTTGAAAAAATTTTGTTGCTTTTTGTCGAATAATTGGGTAAACTAAAAGTTGGAATAAAAAAAAAGGTGGGATAAAAAAAATGGATGCACTTAAGGTTTCATCAAAATCCAATCCAAATTCTGTGGCTGGTGCTCTCGCTGGTGTTATTAGAGAAAGTGGCTCGGCAGAGATTCAAGCAATCGGTGCCGGTGCACTGAACCAGTCTATTAAGGCGATTGCAATTGCCAGAGGATTTCTTACCCCTTCCGGAACGGATTTGGTTTGCATCCCCTCCTTCGCTGACGTGGAAATTAACGGCGAAGAACGCACAGCCATTAAGCTGTTGATTGAACCGAGATAACCCCAACGAAAATACATTTAAAAAAACATCGGATTTTCTAAAAACGTTAGGAAATCCGGTGTTTTTTCGTTTGCCCATCTGTTGACAAATCTCCCCTTTTTATGGTACACTTACAGGTGTTTCATAATTAAAAAACAAAAAAATAACAAAACCGTTTTTCTAAAATAAAAACCCGAAAAAGGAGTCGCCATGAAAGCAATTGTCATTGGTGGCGGTCTTGCCGGTTGCGAAGCAGCCTGGCAGCTTGCCAAACGAAATATTTCTGTTGATTTATATGAAATGAAGCCAAAAAAACACTCGCCTGCCCATTCACTCGACACCCTGGCCGAGCTGGTTTGTTCCAACTCCCTGCGGGCAGACGGGTTGGAAAATGGTGCCGGTCTTTTAAAAGAAGAAATGCGGCTGTTAGATTCTGTGGTCATGAGTGGGGCTGACCGCTGCCGTGTGCCGGCTGGCGGGGCTCTGGCCGTGGATCGCACTTCTTTTTCTGAAGCAGTGACGGCACAAATTGCAAGCTGTAAAAACATTCGCATCATTCACGAAGAGGTCACAGAGATTCCTGATGCCGAATGTGTTATCATTGCCACCGGTCCCCTGACCTCTGATGCTTTATCTGAAAAAATCGGCACTCTATGCGGTAATGACAGGCTGTATTTTTATGATGCTGCCGCTCCAATCATCACTGCTGAATCCATTGATATGACCAAAGTATTCCGCAAGGCCCGCTATGACAAGGGGACAGCCGATTACCTTAATTGTCCCATGACCCGCAAACAGTATGAAGCCTTTTATGAGGCTTTAGTCTCTGCTGAAACTGCTCATCTGAAGGACTTTGAAAACGACAAGGTGTTTGAAGGCTGCATGCCTGTGGAAGTGATGGCAAGCCGAGGTGCCGAGGCTTTAACCTTCGGTCCTTTAAAACCCGTGGGGTTGGAGCATCCCGAAACCGGCGAACGGTATCATGCTGTGGTGCAACTCCGGCAGGATAATACCGCCGGCACTTTATATAATCTGGTGGGTTTTCAAACCCATTTGAAGTTTGGCGAACAAAAAAGAGTTTTTTCCATGATTCCCGGTCTTGAAAACTTAGAAATTGTGCGCTACGGCGTGATGCACCGCAATACCTACATCAATTCTCCCGGTCTTTTAGATTCGGGATATGGTTTTAAAAACAGAAAAGGCTTGTTCTTTGCGGGACAAATGACCGGTGTGGAAGGCTATGTGGAATCTGCATCCTCCGGTATCGTGGCAGGCATTAATGCTGCACAGATGCTTCTAGGCAAAGATCCTGTAGATTTTCCTTCTGCCACAGCCACAGGTGCACTGGCTCACTATATTGCTGATTTTTCCGGGAAGAATTTTCAACCTATGAACATTAACTTTGGCATTATTGACTCTCTGCCTGAACGCATACGGAACAAGCGGGAACGATATCGTAAAATCTCAGAACGGGCATTATCCATTATGAAAGGAATCGCAGAAGCACTATGATTAACCTTGACCGATTTAATAAAGAACAAAAAGAGGCCATTCTTGCCACCGACGGACCTCTCTTGATTTTGGCCGGTGCCGGTAGCGGTAAAACCACAGTGGTTGTTAATAAAATTGCCCACATTTTAGAGAAAAAGCTGGCACAGCCCTGGCAGATTCTGGCCATTACCTTCACAAACAAGGCTGCCGGCGAAATGAAAGAACGAATTGAAAGCATGCTGGGAGACGAGGCCGGAGGCATGTGGATTGGCACCTTTCATTCCCTGTGTATGCGGATACTCCGCCGTGATATTGACAAACTGGGGACTCACGACCGGGATTTTGTTATTTATGACTCCAGCGACCAGAAAACACTGATGAAACGTGTTTTAAAGAGCTTGAATATTGATGAAAAAATGCTGTCTGTTCGCAGTGTTTTGTTTGAAATTTCCACAGCTAAAGATGAGCTTTTAGGCCCCGCCGAATATCTTTCCATGAACGAGGGAAACTTTCGAAAAAAGCTGATTGGCGAAGCCTACAAACAATATCAGAAACAGCTGATTGAGTCAAACGCACTGGATTTTGACGATATCATTCTATACACCGTTCAGCTGCTTTCACAAGAACCGGAGGTTTTGAATCGGTATCAAAAACAATTTCACTATGTGTTTGTAGATGAGTATCAAGACACCAACAACTCCCAGTCTATGCTGGTGAGTCTTTTGGCACAAGGCTATGAAAACATTTGTGTGGTGGGAGACGATGGCCAGAGCATTTATAAATTCCGTGGTGCCAACATTCAGAACATTCTAAATTTTGAAAAAGACTTCCCCGGTGCCAGAGTGATTAAACTTGAGCAGAATTACCGCTCTACCCAAACCATTTTAGACGCAGCCAACGCCGTGATTGCGAACAATCAGGGGCGAAAAGGGAAAAATCTCTGGACAGAAAATGGCGAAGGAAAGCCTATTGACCTTTATCGTGCTGATAATGAATATGACGAAGCGGAATTCATTGCCACACAAATCAAAACTGCCCTGCAAGAAGGGGCACGTTATGCCGATTGTGCTGTTTTGTACCGCACCAACGTTCAGTCCCGTGTGATTGAAACCACGCTTTCCGGCCACGGAATTCCCTACCGCGTTCTGGCCGGCCTTCGGTTTTATGACCGAAAGGAAGTAAAAGACGCTCTTGCCTATTTGCGTCTGATGCAAAATCCCAATGACAACATCAGCCTGATTCGTGTTGTGAATGAACCAGGCCGAAAAATCGGCACTGCCACCTTAGAAAAAGTGTCAGCTGCGGCTAATGCACAAAGCATCAGTATGTTTACTGCCATGGAGCATGCTCACGAAAATCCGGAGCTTATCCGTCTGGCTGACAAAGTGCAGGAGTTTGTGAAAATCATTCGCAAAATCCAGTCTCTTTCAGAGGGAAAGTCGCCGGCTGAAATCGTGGAAATTACCTTAAAAGAAAGTGGTTATCTGGCCATGCTGGAGGCAGAGGATTCGGTGGAAAATCAAACCAGGCTGGAGAATTTGGGCGAGCTTCTTTCTGCCGCTGCAGAATATGAACGAAACGATGAAGAGCCTACTCTTTCCGGTTTCCTGGAGCTTTCTGCACTGGTTTCCGATGTAGATAACTATGACCAGACGCAAGACAGCGTTGTTCTCATGACGCTTCACAGTGCCAAGGGCCTTGAATTTCCCCGTGTGTTCCTTTGCGGCATGGAGGAAGGGTTGTTCCCCAGCATGCGTTCTGCAACCGATGACGAAATTGAGGAGGAACGCCGGCTTTGCTATGTGGGCATCACCCGTGCCAAAGAGCATTTAATGCTCTCTCATGCCGGATACCGGAATCGTTACGGCAGTGGAGGCTACACAATGCCCTCTCGCTTTTTGGAAGAAATTCCGATGGAATGCTTAAACGCACTGGTTAAAGAGCCAAAACGCATCACAGAAGTGCCGGAAAAGAAACGGGATTACCGATTCTATGACGACACCCAGTCTCTTCTCTCTGCCCTTTCCAAAGATAAGGAGGAAAAGCGCCTCGTTTCTTCTGCCTATAAACCTGGCGATGTGGTGAGTCATAAAAAATTCGGCAGAGGCATGATTGTGTCTGTCACACCCACGGGCAGTGATGTTCAACTGGAAATTGCCTTTGATGAACACGGAACCAAAACCTTGCTTGGCTCATTCACAAAACTGATAAAAGAAAATTAACAAGAACATCAATAATTTTGGCGCATCTGTTTATAATAACCATGAAAACTCATTGCACCCCATAGCGACGTTTTCGCATGGGGTGCATATTGTTATTATAGATAGGAGGCGCACATTGTGTTTAATACAATTTTAATTCTGCTTCAACTATTTTTAACCATCGTTATGGGAATGTATTTCTTAAACATGCTGCGGGGGCAACATAGCAGCAAATCAGGGCTGGAAAGCGATTCTCTTCGTGAGTTAGAAAAACTCAGGCGTTTAAAGCAAATCAAGCTAACCCAGCCGCTTTCTGAAAAAACCCGCCCTTCTGACCTTTCAGAGGTGATTGGTCAGGAAGAGGGCATCAAAGCCTTAAAGGCAGCCCTCTGCGGTCCCAATCCCCAGCATATTTTGATTTACGGACCGCCAGGCGTCGGCAAAACAGCCGCTGCCAGAGCAGTTTTAAAAGAAGCAATTGAAACCGAAGCTTCTCCCTTTCGTCATGGTGCAAAATTTGTGGAAATGGACGCCACCACACTTCGTTTTGATGAACGAGGCATTGCCGACCCCTTAATTGGCTCTGTTCATGACCCGATTTATCAGGGTGCCGGCGCCTATGGTCCTGCCGGTGTTCCTCAACCTAAACCCGGTGCCGTCACCAAAGCCCACGGCGGCATTCTGTTTTTAGACGAAATTGGCGAACTGCATCCCACCCAGATGAACAAGCTACTGAAGGTATTAGAAGACAGAAAGGTCTTTTTGGAAAGCTCCTATTACAGCTCCGGCAATAAAGACATTCCGCCTCATGTCCATGAGATTTTCCAAAAGGGTCTGCCGGCAGATTTCCGCTTAATTGGCGCCACCACTCGAAGTCCTGAGGATATTCCCCCGGCAATCCGTTCCCGTTGCGTAGAAATTTTCTTTTCGCCTCTGTCTACACCCCAACTGCATCAAATTGCAAAAAATGCTGCTATCAAAGGGGGATTTACCATTGGCGACGAGGCCCTCTCTCTGGTGTGTACCTATGCCCAGAATGGACGTGATGCCGTGAATATGATTCAAATTGCCGGCAGCGTGGCACTGTTGGAAAACCGCTTTATCATTCACAGTGCCGACATTGAATGGGTGGCAGAATTCGGCCACTACACTCCCCGTTACGAGAAAAAAGTTACCGATGCTTCTTCTGTGGGATTAGTCAATGGTTTAGCTGTGTTTGGTGCCAATCAGGGCATGGTCATGGATGTGGAAGTCACCGCCGTTCCCTGCCCTTCCGGCAGCGGCAGGCTGATGGTAACCGGCATTGTTGAAAGTCAGGAACTGGAGGGACGTGGACAACGGCTTGTGCGCTCAAGCTCAGCACGTGCCTCAGTTGAAAACATGTTGACAGTGCTGGAGCGTCTCTATGGCATTGACACAACCGCCTATCACCTACACATCAACTTCCCCGGCGGCACACCCATTGATGGTCCCTCTGCCGGCACAGCCATTATGACGGCGGTGTATTCTGCCATCACCGGTCTGCCGGTTTCCAATCGCATTGCCATGACCGGTGAAATCTCCATTCACGGCAAGGTGAAACCAGTAGGCGGTGTAGCGGCAAAGGTGTCTGCCGCCAAAGACTCAGGTGTCACAACGGTGTTTATCCCCAAGGATAACAGTCGAGATATTTTCCACAGCATGGAGATTGATGTTGTTCCCGTGGAGCATATCAGCGAAATT
>JAZSAS010000057.1:0-13446 GCA_045602005.1 Clostridia bacterium | reverse complement strand
AAAAAAATATCCCCCTTTATAGGAGGATATTGGCTGTTTCTAACGATTCTTTATTTCTTATTTTCTTCTGCCAGCTTTTTATCATCGGGCGACTGTACATCCGGCGCACGATAATCATAAATTTCCATATAAGATTCCATTTCCTCATCTGTTGCCGGGGGTGTTGGAATCAAGCCTGTGCAATCATGAGCTGAGCAGGCATTGGTTGTCTCAAATTTATCATATTCTTTTTCAATTTCTGGCAAGGGTCTTCTTAAATCATTATATTCTTTGTTTTTCTTCACAGCACCATCTCCTTTTTTCTTAGGATATGTTATTTTTGATGGCACTATGCAAAAACCTATAATCCATATTTCCCCTGTTTAAAATTCTTTTTAACTTTAAAAACTTCTTTTGTCATGGCTATGGCATCACGAACGGGATTAATTTTCGAATTTTTTTTATCATGAAATAATTCAACGGTTAGTCTTTCTGTTGTATATCCCAGGTTTTCTGCCAGAAAAATGACTTCCATATCAAACCCCCAGCCGGATAGGGTTACTCGGCTGAAAATATCTTGTGCGGCCTCTTTGCGAAAGGCCTTGAATCCGCATTGGGTATCTTTTGTTTTAATATGAAGCACGGCTTTCACCAGAAGGCCGAATCCATTTGACATAACCCTTCTATACCAAGGGTATTGCCCGCCGTTTTCTTTCATTTCTCGTTTTCCTAACACCACAGCAGTGCCGGAAGCTAATTTTTCACAGGCTAAATGAATATTATTCGGGGGATAAGGAAGGTCAGCATCTGTAAACACAATATAATCCCCCCGGGCGTGCTCCACACCAAATTTCACGGCACCGCCCTTACCTCGGTTTGTTTCATAGGAAAGAAGCTTAATTTGTTCATTTTCAAGGCTTTCAACAACAGCCTTTGTGTTATCTGTGCTGCCGTCATTCACCACTAAAATTTCAAAATCTTTTGTTTTTCGGCGCAAGGCCGCTAAAATGGCATCAATTGTTGGAGTGATTCTTAATTCTTCGTTAAAAGCCGGAACAATGATTGTAATCATTTGGCTCCCCTCCTTCTCTTTTGTTACTTAGGTGTTATTACGTAGTAGTTTTTTATGTTAGTTTTTTTAAAAAACTGTTCGTCAAAACCGGCGGCCTCTTTTGCATTTGCTACATAAGCCGCCAGATAGGCAGGCTCTTTTTCCTCCGGCAGACCTGTGACGAATCTATCAAAAGAAACAACCTCACGAACAGAGCTTTGAGGATTTTTATATTCTACCGTTTCTAAAAATCGTCGTGAATCAGTTTGCTGATAAAACAAGGCATAAATATAAGGTGCATTCACAGAATCTGTTAAATATACCGGTCCTTCTGTTGCCTGCGCTGCTTCTTTCACGGCTTTTCCAAAGCCATTAAAAAAATCATGACCAATTTGTGTTTGATAGGTGGTGAAATATACCCCGCAAAACAGACAAAAACCAATGCAATATATGCAGATCACCGGAAAAACCACCCGTTTTATTCTTTGCATTGCAAAATAGATTCCCTCAACAGAACAATATAAAATCAGCACCATGATAATGTTGCCGCGGTTAATGTTTAAACGGCTCACCGCCGCTAAAACCAGTGCCGCCGGCAGCATGGGAAAAACCAAATATCTGCTTTTGTTTTCCCTGTCTTTTAAAACCGAAAAAATTCCCAGAAACATAAAAGGCAACGAAAACAAATATATGGTTCCAAATGCCGGAATCACATTCCAGGGAAGTCCATCATTCTGGAATATGACCAACCTACAAAATTCTTTTACATTCTCTGCAATTTTATTAAAAAAATTGCCTTGTAGCACAGTCACGGTGGTGTGGTAACGGCCTTCAACCAATTTTGGAAAAGATATGAATCCCAAATCCAGTGCCGGCAGGTTAAACACATTAATTACAATAAAAATGCCAATGGGAACAGCCGTTATAATGAATAGTAAGCCGGATAATACAGTATATTTTAAGGTAATTTTTCTATTTTTCCATAAATATATCAATGCCGCTGCCAAAAAAACCGGAATAAAAATACAGGCCGTTCCATAGGCATATAAACACAGTCCAAACAAAAAGGCTGAAACCAAAAACCACGCCTGATTTTCTTTTGCCCGCACAAAACAATATAAACCAATGAAAAACACATTGGGTAAAAGATTACATTCCAGACCCCAGCGGCACATCATGATATGCCAAGGACAAATCACCAAAAAAAACAAGCCAAGAATTGCAAAGCTTTTGCCTTTTAATCGGCGAAGTGTTCCATAAAAAGCAAATAAACCAAGTGTGCCGAAGATGCAGTTGATGATACGAACAGAAAAAACCGATAAACCAAAAAGGCGGACAGAAAGCTTTAAAAGCCAGAGATATAAACCGGAATGCCCGCTCCCCCATGCCACGGAATATACCGGATTATGCCAGCCATTTCGATCCATACCAAAAAACACATCGGCAAAGGCATCATAGCCGATTGATGCCTCATCTTGGTTTAATCCCTGGGGGAATTTCCAAAAAAGAAACAGTCTCACAAAAATGCCAACAAAAAATAATCCCAAAAGAATCGGCTTTTCATATTTTTCTATCTTCTGGCTGTTCATTTTGGGTTTTTGTGTCAGGCAATATACTGAAATCACCCCGAATACCAATAAAAGCATTATGTTCATCATATCCTCTATTATATCAAACTTATCTTTAAATCACAACCGATTTTTCTCTATTTTATTGATAAAAAAGTAATTATATCTTCCTTTTTTTTAATTTTTATGGTAAAATAAAAGGAGATGTGACAGCATTCGTTTTCAACAGGGCTGTTAATAAAAATAAAACGAAGTTATGGGCTTTTCACCCCCTGTTTTTTATGAAAACATTGTCATATTCCCTGCTGTAAGACTTTTCAACAGGGTTTTGTTTATTGCTTGTTAATTCTTGTCCATAACCCTGTGAATAGATTTTTAGTTTACATTTTCTGTAAATTATTTGTAAAACTGCTGTGGATTACTTTTTTTATAAACATTTTATTAACAGGGTTATCAAAAAGGGAAAATGCCACAACCACGGGCAGAAACAGACTTTTCAACAGAATCAACAACCCTTACTACTATTACGACTATATATTATATTTATTATATAAGAAAAGAGGTATTTTTATGAAATTCAGCTGTCGTCGGTCAGACCTTTTAAGTGCAGTGAATTTAGTGGAGCGTGCCGTTGCTGTTAGAAGCACAATGAATATCTTAGAAGGCATTTATATGGAAGCTAAAGAAAATGAAATTCGTTTTCTTGGGAATAATTTAGAGCTTTGTATTGATGCCTCCATTCCCGGTAAAATAGAAAAAAAAGGAAGCTGTGTTGTAAAAGCCAATTTATTTTCTGACGCGGTGAAAAAACTGCCCTCTTCTGCAGACGATGCTTTCATTGAAGTGAATGAAAGCAATGTTATTTTGCTTTCCTGCGGCAATGCAAAGTTTAACTTTTCAACTGCTTCTGCTGATGAGTTTCCCCGTCCTCAAGAGATTCAGGCAACTGATGAATTTTCTATCAGTGAAACACTTTTGAAAAATATGATCAGACAAACGGTGTATGCCATTTCTCAAAACGATGCTAAACCCTATTTAACCGGCATTTTATTTGATATGAAAGAAGGAACCTTAAATATTGTGGGCTGTGACGGTTACCGTTTGGCAATTCGCCGTGAAGAAACTTCTCATGAATCACCCCTTAAATTTATTATGCAGGGAAAAACCGCCAGAGAACTTTTATCATTGTTAGGTGACACAGATTTTGATGTGAAAATCAAGGTGAATGACAAGCAGGCACAGCTGACATTGAAAAACTGTGAGGTAACCACCCGTTTGGTAGACGGTGAATATTTAAATTATGAAGGCGTGGCAAAGCACGAAAACACTTTGTTTGTGGTCACTGAAACAAGAGATATTTTAGATTCTATCGACCGGGCCTCTTTAATTGCCAGCGAAGCAATTAAAGCACATGTGCTTCTTCATATTGAAGACGGTCAAGTGAATATTAACTGTGAAACCGTTTTAGGACAAGTTAAAGATAAATTTGAAGTTTCCATGCAGGGTGAGCCTATTGAAATTGCTTTTAATCCCAGATATTTATTAGAGGCCTTTAAAAATGCAGACTGCAAAGAAGTGAAGCTCACCTTCTCCACTGCTTTAAATCCTGTTGTGATTCAACCGGTTGAAGGAAACAGCTTCCTTTACATTGTTCTGCCGGTTCGCCTTCACTAATGGTGATTAAAGAAACCCTCGTTGTGGAGGGAAAATATGACAAAATTAGACTTTCTCAGCTGGTGGATGGGAATATTATTCAAACAGACGGTTTTATGATTTTTAAAAATAAAGAAATGCTTTCTTTATTGTCCCGTTTGGCAGATGAAACAGGACTCATTATTTTAACAGATTCTGACAGTGCGGGATTTAAAATTAGAAATTATATTAAAAGCTGTTTATCGGGAAAAAATGTTAAGCATGCTTTTATTCCGTCGGTTGAGGGAAAAGAAAAAAGAAAAGAAAAACCGGGAAAAGAAGGTCTTTTAGGTGTTGAAGGCATGCGGGATGAGGCTCTTTTAAAGGCAATTTCTGAGGCAGGTTATACAATAGATAGTAAAAAGGAAAAAATTACCAAATATGATTTTTATGCATTGGGTTTATCCGGCGGTGCAAACAGCCATTTTTTGCGGCAAAAGCTGGCTGATTATATGAAAATGCCCCGCCGGTTATCTGCCAACATGTTACTTGATGTTATCAACGCATTATACACAAAAGAAAAGTTTATAGAATTATTTAATGACTTCCTCCATATATTGTAGTACTTATCATATAGGGAGGAAGTTTTTTATGAATTCTGCCATCATTCACTTTGAGCCTGTTTTTTCAAAGCTTGACCAGAGTATTTTTATAAAAAGAACATTAAAGAAAGTAAAAAAAAATGTCGTAATTGAAAAAAAGGCAATTCCTGTGTATATATTACCTCTTTGTCAGGAAAATCCGTCAGAAAAGGCCATGATGAAGTTTATTTCTTATTTGAAGGCGGAAGGAATTCAAAGAGTTTTACTTTCCGATGCAGCAGAGACTTTTCCCATCATTGACATTTTGAAGGAAAACATATCAATCATAACAGGCATGTCTGTTATAAATTATAAGATTTATGATATACTAAGGAAATGCGCCGGTGCAAGGGAGCTTTCTTTAGAAAACAGCACCCTGCTCCTTTACACAAACCGGCCGGCTTTAGCAAAAGAATTAATTTTAAAAATTCATAAACATGTTAAAAAAATTAAAATAGAAACAGAAAAACCGGAACTGTTTACAGAATTAACAGACCATTTTTTAGAAGAATACGGTATTTTTATATCTGTGAACCAAGAAAGAACAGAAGAAGACCTGAAGGTTCAATTAGATGGGATTGAAAAAAAGGTCGGAATGGATTTATATATAAATGAAGAAAAACCGTCAAACATTCTTTTTTTTGATAAAAATGCCTTTGCAGAAATAAAACCATTTAAAAAATTAAATCAATCCTGCATAGAATTTTTAATTGACCAATACTACGGAACAATTAAAAACGAAACAATACGACAAATTTTTAAAGATTATTCAGTCAGAATTACTAAAATTGAAAATAATGATTGACAAATACATGGAAGAAGTTTATAATAAATGAGAGAAGTAAAGGTGAAAGGGATGAACAACATGTCTGAAAAGACTGTTTATTTAACATATGAGGGCTTAAAGGAAAGAGAAAGAGAGCTGGAATATTTAAAAACAGAAAAAAGAAAAGAAATTTCAGAAAAAATTAAAGTGGCTCTCGGTTTTGGAGACCTGTCGGAAAACGCTGAATATGATGAGGCAAAAAATGAGCAAGCAGAAGTAGAACTCAAGATTGTAAAACTGGAAAAAATGTTAAAGAACGCAAAGATTATTGATGAAGATGAAATATCCACCGATGTGGTTTCAATGGGAATTAAGGTTAAAATTTTAGATATTGATATGGAAGAGGAAGAAATATATTATCTTGTTGGTTCTGAAGAAGCTGACCCCATGAATAATAAAATATCTGATGAATCTCCTATTGGAAAAGCCATGATAGGTGCAAAAGTCGGTGATATTGTGACAGTAGAAGCACCAAACGGAAGTTTTGAAATTAAAATACTTGAAATTAGTAAATAAATGTTTCACGTGGAACAAACTGTCTTTACAATTCTTTGTAAAGACAGTTTTTTTTCATGTTTCACATGAAACATCTTGAAAAAAGAAGTCTAATGTGTTACAATAGAATACATAAGAATTCCCATACAGAAAGGAATGAAACATACAAATGGCAAAGGTAATCGCCGTAGCAAATCAAAAAGGCGGCGTTGGAAAAACCACAACAGCAGTTAATCTGTCCGCCTGTATAGGAAGTTATAAAAAAAAGGTTCTACTCATTGATTTTGACCCTCAGGGAAATGCCAGCAGCGGTGTTGGTGTTGATAAAGACCAAGTTGAAGGCACTTCTTATGATGTTTTAATCAATCAACTTCCTCTTTCTGAGGTTATTGTGGAAACAAAAACAAAAAATCTTTGGCTTTGTCCCACAAACATTGATTTAGCCGGTGCAGAGGTTGAGCTTGTTTCTATCGAAAAAAGAGAATTTCGGCTGAAAAAAGCCATTGATGCCGTTCGGGATGATTATGATTACATAATTATTGATTGTCCGCCCTCATTAGGATTGTTAACACTCAATGCTTTTGCTGCAGCTGATAGTTTATTAATTCCCATTCAATGTGAATATTTCGCCTTAGAAGGTCTTAGCATGATGGTTAAAACCATTAAAAATCTAAAAGCCGGGCTGAATCCCAAGCTTTCTTTTGAAGGCGTTCTTCTCACCATGTATGATGCCAGAACCAATCTGTCTGATCAGGTTCTGGAGGAAGTAAAAAAATTCTTTCCCGATAGTGTGTTTAAAACGGTAATTCCCAGAAATGTGCGTATTTCTGAGGCTCCGGGATACGGAGAACCCATTATTTCTTATGATAAATTCTCTAAGGGTGCCCGCAGCTATTTAAAACTGGCCAAAGAAGTGCTGAAAAATAACCAAACGAAGGAGTCGGAGCAATCATGAAAAAAGGTTTAGGAAAAGGTCTTGGTGCCTTAATGAATACAGACGAAACAATTGGTGACTCCTTGGAACAGGTTTTTGAATTAAAACTTTCCCAGATAGAGCCAAATAAGAGTCAGCCCAGAACAGAATTTGACCCAGAAAAATTGGAAACTTTGTCGGATTCCATAAAAAAATACGGCGTTTTGCAGCCGATTGTTGTAAAAAAACTGGATAACGGCTTTTATAAAATTATTGCCGGAGAACGCCGCTGGCGCGCATCAAAGCTTGCCGGTCTTGCAAAAATACCTGTGGTTGTTCGTGATTATGATGACCAGGAAACCATGGAGATCGCCTTGGTAGAAAATTTGCAACGTGAAGATTTAAACCCCTTTGAAGAGGCCAGAGGTTACCGTGAGTTGATGGATATTTTTTCACTCACGCAGGAACAAGTGGCAAAAAAAGTTGGGAAAAGCCGTTCTGCTGTTGCCAATAGCATTCGTCTTTTAACGCTTGGTGATGAAATAAAAGAAATGGTGCTCCAAAAAGAGTTAACAGTTGGCCATGTTCGTGCCATTTTAGCAGCAGAGAAAGAAGAGGTTCAGCTAGCCGTTGCCCGCCGGATTGTTTCCGAGGGATTAACAGTTCGCCAAACAGAAGTACTGATAAAGTCTTTATTACAGGAGAAAAAGAAGAAAAAAGAAAACCCTGTGAACGAAGAAATGAATCGCTATCTGTTGAGCCTTGAAAAAAAACTTTCAAAATCACTTGGAACGAAAGTGACCATTCAAAATAAAAAAAATCGGGGAAAAATTCAAATTGAGTATTATAACAATGACGATTTTGAAAGAATTATGAAAATTATTGGATAATTTCCAAAAATTAGAAGCTTAAAATGATAGATTAAGTTAGTTTTTAAAAATCTTTAATAATCTTTTATAGAAAAAAGAGAAAATGGGCAAAAACAATAAAAATGAGCCTATATAAAGAAAACAGTAAAAGCAAAAATTATCGAAAAAGTCAGAAATGGAGAAAATTATGACGATATATGGATATACGATTCCCGAAGAAATGATTTTATTTTGTAGTGTTATTTTTTGTGGCGCAGGATTTTTGTTTGCATTGATTGCACTCATTGTTGCCATCCGGACAAGCCGGCGGTCAAAAAAGCTTTTAAAAGACAGCAACGGTCAAGACATTATGGAGGCAGTTGTTCACTACTATAAAAAATGTACTGACATAGTGAATGATTACAGCAAAGCAGAAGACAGACTAAAAAAATTGGAGCGGGAAAGCCGTGCCTGTATTAAAAAGGTTGGTGCCATTCGCTATAATGCTTTTGGCGGCAACAATTCAAATTTAAGCTTTGCTGCAGCAGTGCTGGATGATACTGACACCGGTTTTGTGTTAAATGGTGTTTATTCCCGTCAGCAAACCACAACCTATTTAAAACCGATTCATAAGGGAAGTTCATTGTTTGAGTTGTCTGAAGAAGAAATTGAGGCACTCAGAACGGCGCAGTTAAATTACGAACAGAACATTAGCAGATAAAAAAGAGACATAACAAGAAAGGAAGAATCAAAATGCTGGATATTAAATTGATTAGACAGGAACCGGAAAAGGTAAAAGCGGCACTGGCACGGCGCAAGGAAGAAGACAAGATTGACGAGATTTTAGAGTTGGACCGTCAGCGCCGAGATGCACTCTATGAGGCGGAACAACTGAAAAATAAACAAAATACCGTCAGCAAGCAAATTCCTCAGATTAAAAAAGAGGGCGGGGACGTTGCCTCTATTTTTGAAGAAATGAAAAAGCTGTCTGAGGAGATTAAAGGCTTAGATGCTAAGGTTCGTGAGCTGGAGGACGGCATTGAGGCCATGATGCTGCGAATTCCCAACATTCCCAATGAAACCGTGCCTGATGGTGACACTGATGAAGATAATCAGGAAATCAGAAGATTCGGAGAACCCACAAGCTTTGATTTTGAGCCTTTGGCACACTGGGATTTAGGCGAAAATCTGGACATTCTGGATTTTGGAAAAGCCGCAAAAATCACCGGAGCCCGTTTCACGGTGTATAAAGGTCTTGGTGCACGGTTAGAGCGTGCTGTTATTAGCTATTTTCTGGATATGCACACAACCCAGCACGGTTATACAGAAATTCTGCCGCCCTACATGGTGCACAGAAATTCCATGGTGGGCACCGGACAGCTGCCTAAATTTGAAGAGGATGCTTTTAAGGTTGTAGACACAGATTATTTCCTGATTCCCACAGCGGAAGTGCCTGTTACTAATTTGTATCGTGACCAGATTTTGTCTGCCGATGAGCTGCCTATTCGTCATGCAGCTTATTCTGCCTGCTTCCGTGCCGAGGCCGGTTCTGCAGGCCGTGACACCAGAGGTCTGATTCGTCAGCATCAGTTCAATAAGGTAGAGCTGGTGAAATTCACCGAGCCGGAAAACTCCTATGCAGAGCTGGAAACCTTGGTGAATGATGCAGAAAATGTGTTAAAAGGCTTAGGCCTGCCTTACCGTGTGGTGAAAATTTGTGTGGGTGATTTAGGCTTTACTGCCGCCATGAAATATGATTTGGAGGTTTGGATGCCCAGCTACGGCCGATATGTAGAGATTTCCTCCTGCAGTAATTTTGAGGATTTCCAGGCTCGCCGTGCCGGCATTAAATATAGAAAATCACCTCAGGATAAACCGCAATTTGTACACACGTTAAACGGCTCAGGCGTGGCTGTAGGCCGCACAGTTGCCGCAATTCTGGAGAATTATCAGAATGCTGACGGTTCTGTTACAATTCCTGAGGCTCTCCGTCCATATATGGGAACAGATTTGATAAAATAAAGATAAGAAAAAATGATTTTAAAATAAGCACCCGGAAAAGTGTTTTGTTTTCCGGGTGCTTATTTTTTACATAAAATAACTTAATCTCAAAAACGCATTTCATTCTGGATTTTTAATTTCAATCACCTGGGCTTTTTCTGTCTCATAGCTTTGCCCCGGTAAAACAGGCGTTGCACAGTGCAACAATAAGTTTTTTGTTTTGGCTCGTAATGCACCGGTCAAGGCCCAATCTGAGTCAAAAACACTTTTCACATGGTCTTTATAAAATGCATTTTGGCTGACAAGAATTTCTCCCGATAGCAGCACCACAACGTCTTTTTCTCCCGCTAAAACCTCATCATCTAACTGTGAAACAACCTCTTCTAACAGCTTTGTGTCCAGTTCGTTTGCCCGACGGTAAACGTCATATTCATTCACAGCGGCGGTGATGCAGAGAAAGCTTAACATAAATAAAACAACACGGCGGAGAACAGGGTTTTTCAGTGCCGCCCACAAAGGCTCTGCCATGAATGCCAGACCAATGACGGAAACAAACATGCTGCGATTAGTAATCCACACATCTGCGGTGATGATATTGGGCACTAAAGGGGCAAAAAACAATGTAAGGCCGGCACATTCAAGGCACAGAATCCGGCGGAGACTTTGCTTCTGTCCTTTCCCGGAAAACCTGCACAGCAGCAGACATAACATCACGGCTAATAAAAGCAGCATAAGGCCCCAAAGACCATTTTTTATTAAAATCCCCATGCCAGCCGCACTGCCCTTAAACAGGGCGGCATAAAACAGAGAAAAAATTTCTTCTAATTGCCGAAACAAAGAGAAAACATGGGCGGGCAGGGCGCTAAGGTCAAATCCGTCAGCACGGCTGCCTTGCAGGCCCAGCCCTGCAAAAAGCTGATAATAAAAAAACATCATACCAATATTAAACACAGAGGTTGCCGGCACCAAAAACAGCGGTAATTTGCGGTTTTGGGAAAAAACAAGCAAAAACAAAAGCACCGAAGCAGTAACGGAAAAAACGGCAACGCTTTCATAAAAACCGCAGGAAATTAGCTGAAAGAATGCAAAGGGAAGAAAGAATTTGGGTGATTGCTGTTTCACAAGAAACAATCCCAAAAACCAAAGGGAAAGGGCAGCAAAAAACAGGCCCGGAATCAGCCGTGTTGAAGCAGACAGCCAGAAGCGCCCCTCCATGCCCAACGGCAAAAGCAGATAAATCAGCAAAAAAATAGGGCTCATAGTGATGTTAAAGTGTTTTAATGTTTTGTAAAACAGCATGGCAGAGAAAAGATGCAAAGCGGTTATTAAAAACAGTGCAACCCCCATCATGGGCCAGAACCTGCCCCAAAGGGCGGGGTCAAGCAAGTGGGCCAGGGGACGGGTGGCCAGGGTTCCAATGTTAAAATAAACATAGGAAAGGTCGCCATAGGTAGGATAGCACCCGTATTGAATATAATCATCTAAAACAGGAAAATAGCGAAAGCCAAACAAAAGATAGGGCAAAGCTGTGCAGACAGCCAAGCAGAGAAAAAGACGGGTGTCAAATTTTTCAGATTTCACAACGGGCGTCCCCCTTTTCATTCTTTTTTTCATTGTACCAGTTTTTTCAGCATAAGTCAATTTGAAACAAAAGAAAAAAGGACTGCCGAAAGACAATCCTTTAATCTGTGTGTTCCTTTATTATTATAAAGGAGGGAAAATGAAAAAGTTTGGATGTTGTGGTTGTTGTGTTGTAATATATAATATCACAATATGTAGAATTTTTCAATGCACGCAATCCATAAAATTAAAAAAGTTAAATAAAAAGATTTAGTTATTTTTGCCAAAAAGTTTGACAATAAGTGACAAAATCCATCTGTAATCGCCTCTTTCTTTGACAAAAAGTGACAGCCCTTTTGTTGACAGATGCACAGGAGAATGCTATAATAAAAAGGAAAATGAAAATGATTGGATGAGGGTAATATCATGAAAAAATGTTTGCTTCTGTTTTTGATGTTGATTTTAACCGTCAGCGGCGGAGCTGTGTATGCCGATGAGGCGATGCCTGAGGTTTCTTCTGCTTCCGCTATGATGGTGCAGGAGGGAACCGGCAGAGTTTTATACGAAAAAGATGTTGATAAAAGAGTTTATCCCGCCAGCACCACCAAAATCATGACCGCCCTGCTTGCCATTGAAGCGCTGGACCCGGCGACAACCGTCACAGCCAGCGAAACGGCCATTCAGATTGACCGTGATGGCAGCAACATGGGCATTCTGAAGGACGAGATTTTAACAGTGGAGCAGCTTTTATATGGGCTTTTGGTTCATTCTGCCAATGATGCTGCCAATGTTTTGGCCGAGACAGTGGCGGGAGACATTCCCTCTTTTGTTGTCATGATGAATCAGCGTGCCGAGGCACTCGGCATGACGGGCACTCATTTTGTTAATGCCCATGGGTATCACGACCCGGAGCATTACACCACAGCCAGAGACATGATGACCCTTGCCATGAGTGCCATGGAAAATCCGCTGTTTCGTACCATTGTGGGAACACCGCAATATGAAATTCCCCCCACAAACCAGTATAAAGAAATTCGGTATCTTTCTTCAAACAATGCCCTGATTAACCCCATGAAAGGCCACCGATATCTTTACACAGGCGCTAAAGGCATTAAAACCGGTCACACAGAGGATGCGGGCTATTGCCTGACCTCTTATGCTGAGCGAAACGGCCTGGGTTTTTACTGTGTCACCATGAACTCACCCCTGGATTATTCGGGCAACTATTCATTTATTGATACCATCAACTTGTTTGACTATGGGTTTAAAAGCTTTGCTTTAACAAATGTCTCCGATGTGAACGAAATTATTGCCACCCGTGATGTGAAATGGGGCAAAGGCAGCGATCAGGCAATTTTGTCGGCCAAGGAGCCGCTGGAGGTTTTGCTTCCTAAGGGATATGACGCAAAAAAACTGACCCACGAGATTTACACCGAGGAAAACATTGTTGCACCGGTGGCAAAAGGAGACATTTTGGGTCGGGCAGAATATTTTTATGATGGCGTTTCAGTGGGCAGTGTAGACTTAATTGCCACCCGTGCTGTTTCCCGCAGTTTTCTGAAAATGATTTTTCTCACGTTGTGGAATCTGATTTTTAATGCCTGGGTCATGGTGCCGCTGGCAATCATTGTGGTTATTTTGTTAATTCGCTCTTCCATCGAAAACCGCAAGCAGCGGCGGGCACGTGAAAAACGCCGGCAACAATTCAGAAGAGAGTTTTATCGATAAGAGCAGTCAGGCAAAACAGAGCAGAAAAGACAAACTTTTGCGGGTCGTCAACCAGACGGCCCATTTTTTGTATACCGAAAACCCCGGGATAGTCGCGTGGTTCAATAAAGGTTAACCGATGAACAAAATTAAAACACTATAAACATAAGTAAGGTTAGTTGCATAGTGTAAATGAGAAATTTAGCAAAAAGTTTTAATGAGAAA